>NZ_JCAXWU010000003.1:0-372624 GCF_059759695.1 Klebsiella sp. M041 | reverse complement strand
ATTACGTGTTCACTCTTGAGACTTGGTATTCATTTTTCGTCCGAGGACGTTAAGAATCCATGTCACTTTGAGTGCCCACACAGATTGTCTGATAAATTGTTAAAGAGCAGTTGCGACGCGCTTTAGCGCTCTGTCGCGAGGTGGCGTATATTACGCTTTCCTCTTTCAGAGTCAACCCGTTTTTCAGGATTTTTCTCTTCAACCGAACCGGCTGTTTGTGTGAAGTGATTCACATCTGCCGTGTCGATGGAGGCGCATTATAGGGAGCCCGCCGGGAATGACAAGCGGAAAAATACAATTTTATTTCAACCGCTCATCTTTTATACGCAACGCTTATTTTTGCTGCTTTTTAATCGCCGCCGGCAGCTCGGTCAGGCTATTTAGCACCCAATCCGCGGCTTTTTCCGCTTCTTCAGTAACAGGCTTACCGGTACGCACCAGCACTTTAGTACCGACATCAGCGGCCGCTGCAGCCTGCATATCTTCCAGTTTGTCCCCTACCATATAGGAAGCGGCCATATCGATATGCAGATAATCGCGGGCGGAGATCAGCATCCCCGGATGCGGTTTACGGCAATCACAGGTCTGACGGTACTCCTCAACCGCACCCTGCGGGTGATGCGGGCAATAATAGATACCGTCCAGATCGACGCCACGGTCTGCCAGAGACCAGTCCATCCATTCGGTCAGCGTTTCAAACTGGGCTTCGGTAAATTTACCGCGAGCAATACCGGACTGGTTAGTGACCAGCACCAGCGCGTAGCCCATCTCTTTGAGTTCGCGCATTGCGTCAATGACGCCATCGATAAATTCAAAATTGTCGATTTCGTGGACGTAGCCATGATCGACATTAATGGTGCCGTCACGGTCGAGAAAAATTGCGGGTACTGACTTTGCCACCGGTTTGCTCCTGAAAAAGGCTAGTGCCGTTAGTATCGCATGTTTCCGCATGCAAGAAAGTGCTCATTATAAAGAGTCAGATTGATTTAGACGTCTGGATGCCTTAACATCCATTTCATTGCCAGGCATCGCCTGGATACGGCAGAAGAAAATGCCACGGCAAACGGCTAAACGATAATAAATAACTGATGATTAAACTTTCCAATATCACCAAAGTATTCCAGCAGGGGAATCGCAGCATTCAGGCGCTGAACAATGTCAGCCTGCATGTCCCTGCCGGACAAATTTACGGCGTCATCGGTGCCTCAGGCGCCGGTAAAAGTACGCTGATTCGCTGCGTTAACCTGCTGGAGCGCCCGACCGAGGGCAGCGTACAGGTTGACGGTCAGGAACTGACTGCGCTGTCGGAAAAAGAGCTAACCCGCGCTCGCCGTCAGATTGGCATGATTTTCCAGCATTTTAACCTGCTGGCATCCCGCACCGTTTTCGGCAACGTAGCGTTACCCTTGGAGCTGGATAACACGCCGCAGGCAGAAATCAAACGCCGTGTGACGGAGCTGCTGGATCTTGTCGGCCTGGGCGATAAGCACGACAGCTATCCGGCTAATCTCTCCGGCGGCCAGAAACAGCGTGTCGCCATTGCCCGCGCGCTGGCCAGTAACCCCAAGGTGCTGCTGTGCGATGAAGCCACCAGCGCCCTGGATCCGGCCACCACCCGTTCCATTCTCGAACTGCTGAAAGACATTAACCGTCGTCTGGGGCTGACCATCCTGCTGATCACCCACGAAATGGATGTAGTGAAACGCATCTGCGACTGCGTGGCGGTGATTAGCAACGGCCAGTTGATTGAACAGGACACGGTGAGCGAAGTCTTCTCCCATCCGAAGACGCCGCTGGCCCAGCAGTTTATTCAGTCGACGCTGCACCTGGATATTCCGGATGACTACCAGGCGCGCCTGAAACCTACCGCCACAGCGGATAGCGTACCGATGCTGCGCATGGAATTTACCGGCCACTCCGTCGATGCGCCGCTGCTTTCTGAAACCGCGCGTCGCTTCAACGTGAATAACAACATTATTAGCGCGCAGATGGATTATGCCGGCGGAGTGAAGTTCGGCATCATGCTGACCGAAATGCACGGTACACAGGAAGACACTCAGGCGGCTATCGCCTGGCTGCAGGAACATCATGTAAAAGTAGAGGTATTGGGTTATGTCTGAGGCAATGATGTGGCTGCTGTTGCGCGGCGTATGGGAAACGCTGGCAATGACCTTTGTCTCCGGCTTCTTCGGTTTTGTCCTTGGTCTGCCGGTGGGCGTGCTGCTGTACGTGACCCGTCCGGGGCAAATCGTCGCCAATGCTAAACTGTACCGGACGCTGTCGGCGCTGGTGAACATTTTCCGCTCCATCCCGTTCATTATCCTGCTGGTCTGGATGATCCCATTTACCCGCGTGATCGTCGGCACCTCAATCGGCCTGCAGGCGGCGATCGTGCCGTTGACGGTGGGCGCCGCGCCGTTTATCGCTCGCATGGTGGAGAACGCCCTGCTGGAGATCCCGACCGGCCTTATCGAAGCCTCCCGGGCGATGGGCGCCACGCCGCTGCAGATCGTGCGTAAGGTTCTACTGCCTGAAGCGCTGCCGGGTCTGGTCAACGCCGCCACCATCACCCTGATCACCCTGGTGGGCTATTCCGCCATGGGCGGCGCGGTGGGCGCCGGCGGTCTGGGGCAGATTGGTTATCAGTATGGCTATATCGGTTACAACGCCACCGTAATGAATACCGTACTGGTATTGCTGGTTATTCTGGTTTATTTAATTCAATTCTCTGGCGATCGCATCGTCCGGGCTGTGACTCATAAATAACGTTATTGGCAGACAACACTCATTCTTACAGGAAGGAAATAACATGGCCTTTAATTTCAAAACCTTTGCGGCAGTTGGTGCGTTAATCGGTTCTCTGGCGCTGGTGGGTTGCGGTCAGGATGAAAAAGATCCGAATCATATTAAAGTCGGCGTTATCGTCGGGGCGGAGCAGCAGGTCGCTGAAGTCGCGCAGAAAGTGGCAAAAGAGAAGTATGGCCTTGACGTTGAGCTGGTGACCTTCAACGATTACGTTCTGCCGAACGAAGCGCTGAGCAAAGGCGATATCGACGTCAACGCCTTCCAGCATAAACCGTATCTCGACCAGCAGATTAAAGACCGCGGCTACAAGCTGGTGGCTGTCGGCAACACCTTCGTCTACCCGATCGCGGGTTACTCGAAGAAAATTAAATCGCTGGACGAACTGCAGCCGGGCTCGCAGATCGCCGTCCCTAACGATCCGACCAACCTCGGTCGTTCTCTGCTGCTGCTGCAGCAGGTGGGCCTGATCAAACTGAAGGACGGCGTAGGCCTGCTGCCGACCTCGCTGGATATCGTCGAGAACCCGAAAAACCTGAAGATTGTTGAACTGGAAGCGCCGCAGCTGCCGCGTTCTCTTGACGACGCGCAGATCGCGCTGGCCGTTATCAACACCACTTACGCCAGCCAGATTGGCCTGACCCCGGCGAAAGACGGCATCTTTGTCGAAGGGAAAGAGTCGCCGTACGTGAACCTGATCGTGGCGCGTGAAGACAATAAAGATGCTGAGAATGTGAAAAAATTCGTTCAGGCTTACCAGAGCGATGAAGTTTACGAAGCAGCAAACAAGATCTTTAACGGCGGCGCAGTGAAAGGCTGGTAATCTTTTCTCACCGTAATATCATTCAGGACGGGCTTCACGCCCGTCTTGTCATTTATGCAAGCACCTGATTCAATAACGCCCTGTTTTTTATTCATTGAGGAAATACTATGCGTGCTTTACCGGTCTGTTTGTTAGCACTCATGTTAAGCGGTTGTTCCATGCTAAGCAGATCTCCCGTTGAACCTGTTCAAAGCACTGCAACTCCCCCGGTTAAATCGGAGCCGAGCAAACCACGCGCAACCCGTCCGGCGCCGGTACGTATTTATACCGATGCGTCAGAGCTGGTAGGTAAACCATTCCGCGATCTGGGGGAAGTGTCTGGCGAGTCCTGCCAGGCCTCGAATCAGGATTCTCCGCCGAATATCCCTACCGCCCGCAAGCGCCTGCAGATTAATGCCGCACGTATGAAAGCCAATGCTGTCCTGCTGCACCGCTGCGAAGTGACCAGCGGCACCCCAGGCTGCTACCGTCAGGCGGTTTGTCTGGGCTCGGCGCTTAACGTCTCGGCGCAATGAGTGCATTTCAGTTCGCGCAGATAGGCGTGATCCGCTCGCCGTATAAAGAGAAGTTTGCCGTACCTCGCCAGCCGGGTCTGGTCAAGCACGGCGGCGGAGAACTCCATCTGATCGCGCCCTACAACCAGGCCGACGCCGTGCGTGGTCTGGAAAGCTTCAGCCATCTGTGGATCCTGTTTGTGTTTCATCAGACCATGGAAGGCGGCTGGCGTCCGACGGTGCGCCCTCCCCGTCTCGGGGGCAACGCGCGTATGGGCGTCTTCGCCACCCGCTCCACCTTTCGCCCCAATCCCATTGGCATGTCTCTGGTTGAGCTGAAGGGCGTTCGCTGTCAGAAAGAGCAGGTGATACTGGAACTCGGCAGCCTCGATCTCGTCGACGGTACGCCGGTGGTCGACATCAAACCCTATCTGCCGTTTGCCGAAGCGCTGCCCGACGCGCACGCCAGCTACGCGCAACAGGCGCCGCAGGCGGATCAGGTCGTCAGTTTTACCGCCGACGTCGAAACGCAGCTTTTGCATCTGGAGAAGCGTTATCCGCACCTGAAGGCGTTTATCCGAGAGGTGCTGGCGCAGGATCCGCGTCCGGCCTACCGTAAGGAGGAAGAGGCAGGCAAAAATTACGCCGTCTGGCTGCTGGATTTCAACGTCCGCTGGCGGGTGACTGCCTCCGGTTTTGAAGTCTTTGCCCTCGAAGCGCGCTAATTTTATTTTCCTCTCTTTTGGCATCTTTGCCACACTGGTAAACTAAACCACTTTTTTTGTTTCAGGCTGGGCAACCAGCCTGTTCCGCTCGTTTAACTGGAACCGTTACAACATGCGTACTAGCCAATATCTGCTCTCCACTCTGAAGGAGACACCTGCCGACGCCGAGGTAATCAGCCACCAGCTGATGCTGCGCGCCGGGATGATCCGCAAGCTGGCCTCCGGGTTATACACCTGGCTGCCGACCGGCGTGCGCGTCCTGAAAAAAGTCGAAAACATCGTGCGTGAAGAGATGAACAACGCCGGTGCGATCGAGGTGTTAATGCCGGTCGTTCAGCCATCTGAACTGTGGCAGGAGAGCGGTCGCTGGGAGCAGTACGGCCCGGAACTGCTGCGCATTGCCGATCGTGGCGATCGTCCGTTCGTCCTCGGTCCAACCCACGAAGAGGTCATCACCGATCTGATCCGCAACGAGCTGAACTCCTATAAGCAGCTGCCGCTGAACTTCTATCAGATCCAGACCAAATTCCGCGACGAAGTGCGCCCGCGTTTCGGCGTGATGCGCTCCCGCGAATTCCTGATGAAAGATGCGTACTCTTTCCATACTTCGCAGGAATCGCTGCAGGAAACCTACGATGCGATGTACGCCGCTTACAGCAAAATCTTCAGCCGTATGGGGCTGGATTTCCGCGCGGTACAGGCTGATACCGGCTCCATCGGCGGCAGCGCCTCTCATGAATTCCAGGTGCTGGCGCAGAGCGGCGAAGACGATGTGATCTTCTCCGACAGCTCCGACTACGCGGCAAACATCGAGTTTGCGGAAGCCGTTGCGCCGAAAACGCCGCGCGCGGACGCCACCCAGGAGTTGACCCTGGTCGACACGCCGAACGCCAAAACCATCGCCGAGCTGGTTGAGCAGTTCAACCTGCCGATCGAAAAAACCGTGAAAACCCTGCTGGTGAAAGCGGTTGAAGATAGCGCTTCCCCGCTGGTTGCCCTGCTGGTGCGCGGCGATCACGAGCTGAACGAAGTGAAAGCGGAAAAACTGCCGCAGGTCGCCAGCCCGCTGACCTTCGCCACCGAAGAAGAGATCCGCGCCCTGGTGAAAGCCGGTCCGGGCTCCCTGGGTCCGGTGAACCTGCCGGTGCCGGTGATTATTGACCGTACTGTGGCGGTGATGAGCGATTTCGCCGCCGGCGCCAACATCGACGGCAAACACTATTTCGGCATCAACTGGGACCGCGATGTCGCCACGCCGGAAGTCGCTGACCTCCGTAACGTCGTTGCCGGCGATCCGAGCCCGGACGGCAAAGGTACCCTGCTTATCAAGCGCGGTATCGAAGTGGGTCATATCTTCCAGCTGGGGACGAAGTACTCCGAGGCGATGAAAGCCGCGGTTCAGGGCGAAGATGGCCGCAACCAGATCCTGACCATGGGTTGCTATGGTATCGGGGTCACTCGCGTGGTGGCGGCGGCGATTGAGCAGAACTTTGACGATCGCGGTATTGTCTGGCCGGATGCGATTGCGCCGTTCCAGGTGGCGATCCTGCCGATGAACATGCATAAATCTTACCGTGTGCAGGAGCTGGCGGAGAAACTGTACGCCGAGCTGAGCGCCCAGGGTATTGAAGTGCTGATGGACGATCGTAAAGAGCGTCCGGGCGTGATGTTCGCCGATATGGAGCTGATCGGTATCCCGCACACCATCGTGCTGGGCGATCGTAACCTCGACAACGACGATATCGAATACAAGTATCGTCGCAACGGTGAGAAGCAGCTGATCAAGACCGGGGATATTGTGGAATATCTGGTTAAAGCGATAAAAGGCTAATTACACAGCTCAGGGCCCTGAACGGATGTCAGGGCCTTTTTTTTACAAGGACTGTACCCATGACTGCACCTCTCCTCAGCAGCGGGCTGCTTACCTCCGCCCTGCTCCTGCTTACCGCCTGCACTGTAGACGTCGGCCGCAGCGTCCCTTCCGCATCCGCTACCGATGGCCGCTCACCGCCATGGGCTGTCACCCTCCAGCGTCAAAGCTCGATTGCCGGCAGCGGACTGCGCGAAATCGCCGAAAGCGACCTTCGTTCCGGCGACCTGCTCTTCTCCTCCAGCCTTGGCGTCACTTCGCTTGGGATCCGCGCCTTCAGCGCCTCTTCCGTGAGCCACGTCGCGCTGTATCTCGGCGAGGGTCAAATTGCGGAGGCTACCGGCGCCGGCGTGCAGGTGATATCGCTACAGCAAGCGATGGCGCACAGCGATAAACTCTTTGCCCTCAGGGTGCCCGATCTGACGCCGGACCAGGCGATGGCGATGAGAGGTTTTGCCTGGCAGGTCAAAGACAGCGGGTATAACTATCGCGGCATTATTCAGTTTATCCCTTATATGGTCACCAAACCGCTCTGCTCGCTCAACCCTTTCTCGCGTAACTTTCGCCAGCAGTGCGTAAGCGGCCTGGCCAAAGCGCAACTGGGCGATGGGGCCAGCCCCGACAAGAAAGCGTGGTTTTGCTCGGAGTTTGTCAGCGAGGCCTTTGTCAGAGCCGGGCATCCGCTGACCCTGGCGCAGGCGGCGTGGATCAGCCCTTCCGATCTGCTGCACATGCGGGAAGGAGATGTCGCCACCTTTAAACCCGAGACGCAGCTGCAGTATGTCGGGCATCTGAAACTGGGAGTTTATCTTCAGGCCGGTAAACTGGTGGGGTTGAGCAAACCGAAGGCCGGTGCGGAGTAAAAGAACGATTTGCCCTTTACCCCCGTCATGAGGCTCATGCTTTGTGCGCTATGGTTGGTGGAAAAGGGGGGACGGTAAAACCACAATGACCCAATTCCGCTGGCCGGCTACCGCTGAGGCGTATCCCCTGCCCGTTTCCCGGGCAGGAGCCGGACAATCAATGTCCACAGTCCTTCCCAGGAATAAATTTGCCAGCCTGATCCGTCATCAGCGTTTTCATCATTTCGCCGGTATCCGGGTTCGCCTCGAGGGTAAAGTGCCCCTCCACCACCAGCAGCACCGGACGTGAATCATTGCCGCGGGCAGCGGCATAATCCCGCTCAAGCTGGGCATTATTCGCCACCGCGATGCGTTTACCGGTCGCGCAATCAGTAAAGGTTGCCGCATCGGCCATATAGAAGTACATACCACGCATCGCCATCGGGGTGGTCGGCAGGCTGGCCTTCACCGGCTCCAGGGTATAGTTGAGGGGAGACTGAATGGGGCTCCCGTTGCGGTCGAGCATCTCCAGCTTGTCGCCCTTCGCGCGAAAGTACGATTTTTCGCCCTTGTTGTTGGTCAGTACCAGCTTATCCGCCGTACGCGCCCAGGTGCCGTAAGAGGCAAAGGAGGATGGTTCACGACGCGCGCCCTGGTAGTGCTCATTCATCACCCAGGTGCCGTCTTTTTCCAGGAACAGCGAGGTGTCGATGCCTTCGCAATCCGCGCAAGGCAGCACCCCGCGCCAGCTTTGCTGCATCGGCTTGAGCTCTTCCATCGCCGCCGGCTGGACCGTGTCAGTTTCGGCGCGATGGTTACAACCAAACAGCGCGAACAGCGAACAGGCCGCTATCACGGAGAATATGATTTTCTTCACTCTACTTTCCTTATGATCCATTCCACCCGTTCGCCGACGCCTTCACTGGCGAACTTTCCCACGCAGCGCCTTGACTGAGGACTTTTGCGCCTTGGAAGCAAGGCGTCGCTCTTTGGATGCCCGAGTCGGTCGCGTCTCCCGGCGACTTTTTTGCACTGCGGTCAATTCTTTGATAAGGGCCACCAGCCGGGCGATCGCCGCTTCGCGGTTCATCTCCTGACTGCGATATTCCTGAGCCTTAATGATAACCACACCGTCAGCAGAAATTAAGTGGTGGCTGGCGGCGAGCAGGCGCTCTTTGTAAAACGCCGGCAGGCTCGAGGCTTTAATATCGAAGCGCAGATGGATCGCGGTCGACGCTTTGTTCACGTGCTGGCCCCCGGCCCCCTGGGCGCGAATACCTTCCAGCGTGATCTCGTTATCGGCAATGGCCACGCTGCGGCTGATAGTAATCATGCCGGCCCTTGCCAGGCGGTAAGCTGAATTTCCAGATTATTCTGAGCGTCGGACAACCAGATGCTCCCCTCCTGCAAAGTGGCCTGCAGCGTCATCGTGCGGTCGGCAAAAGCGCCAAGCTGCGCCAGCTGGGCATCATCAAGATACCAGATGGTCAGCTTCGGGTACGCCGCAAGCTTGTTCTGATTCTGCTGCCACCAGATTTCAGCCGCCCGGCTGTTATAGGCAAACAACGCCACCGCCTGCGCCCGCGAGCAGGCTTTCTTGAGACGTTTCTCGTCCGGCAGCCCCAGCTCGATCCACAGATCAACCCCGAGATGATCGTTAAGCAGCCACAGCTCCGGCTCGTCGTCTGACGAGAGGCCGCGCGTAAACTGCAGCCGCTCATCGGCATATTTGATCCACGCCAGCAGGCGCAGCATCATGCGCTCCTGGGTTTCCGACGGGTGCTGCGCCAGCGTCAGGTTAGCATCCAGAAACTGGTTGCGATCCAGATCGGCTACATTCACCGCGGCTTTATATATCGTCGCTTTCAGCGCCATGAACAAACTCCTGAAAAAAATGGCGTACATTGTAGCGAAACTGGCGACAAAAGGCTGTCAGCAATCGCAGCAACCTGTTTCATCCTGCTGAAATTGCTTAAATGACTATGATATAGTTCCCTTGCTAAACAGAGTTTATCTTCGTAGGCTTAAACTTGCATCCCACGGTTGAGTCAGAACGCTGACAGGAGGGCATGTGGACCACTATTGTGAGTTAATACGCAAGCGGTATGCGGAAATAGCCAGCGGAGACTTAGGGTATATCCCGGATGCGCTGGGTTGCGTGTTGAAAGTATTGAATGAGATTGCGGCGGATGAGGCCCTTTCGGAGTCAGTCAGGGAAAAGGCCGCTTATGCGGCAGCAAACTTACTGGTGAGCGATTATGTCAATGAATGATACTTATCAACCCATTAACTGCGATGATTACGACAACCTGGAGCTGGCCTGCCAGCATCACCTGGTGCTGACGCTGGCGCTGAAGGATGGCGAACAGCTGCAGGCGAAGGCCAGCGATCTAATCTCGCGTAAAAATATCGAGTATCTTGTGGTCGAACTCGCCGGCAACGTCCGCGAGCTGCGCCTGGATAAAATCGCCAGCTTCAGTCACCCGGAAATCGGCACCGTGGTGGTGAGCGAATCCTGAATCAAAACGGGCTTAACCGCCCGTTTTCCTCCACGCCAGACTGACCCCTTCCCCGTCTTTGACTTCACCTTCGTTGGTCACAAACAGATCGTCCGCTGCGGCAATCGGCGTTTCGCCGTAAAACAGCAGCGGCGTGGTGTCTCGTCGCCACGGAGCAACGCCCAGCTCCTGCCAGATCTTCTTCAGCTTACGGCCGCCATGACGCCCGATGATATGCAGATGGCCGTTGGCGCGAAAGCGGACGGTGACTGGCTCATCCGCCGGGGGCGGGCGCAGCCTGCCGCCCGGCTGCAGCACCAGCTCACCAAGACCGTCCGCCAGCCGCAGCGGTTGGCGCCAGTCTGTCCAGCGCTGGACGCTGTCCGTCTGCCCGGGTACATATCTCACCCAGTACAAGCGCTGCTGAAAACGGCGGACGGTAAATTCCCCCAACCGCAGGCAGGGGCTGGCATCTTCCCGCGCCAGCGCCACCTCGTGCCAGAGGCGCTCAGGCACCTCGCGGGCCGGCATCGGCGCCTGCTGCCCGGCGAGCCAGCGACGCAGCAACGCCGCGCGGCGGGGAGAACTCATCGACGTCAGCGGCGCGATAGCCAGCGACCCGTCTTCGGCCACCAGCGACGCCAGCTCCGCCGCCAGCATCTCGTCCAGCAGCTGCTCCTGCTCGGCGCACAGGCTGGCGCTGCGGGCGACGGCCTCGCTAAAGTGCGGCCAGCGCTCACGCAGCACCGGGATCACCCGCAGGCGCAGGAAGTTGCGGTCATAGGTATCGTCCTGATTACTCTCATCTTCAATCCACGACAGCTGGTGGGCGAGCGCCCACTGGCGCAGCGATTCCCGGGTTTCATTGAGGAGAGGACGCAGCAGTCGACTGCCGGCAAAGGGAGACGATGGCGCCATCGCCGACAGGCCGGTCGGACCGCTGCCGCGTTTTAACGCCAGCAGCAGCGTTTCACACTGATCGTCCTGGTGCTGAGCGGTCACTAACACTTCGCCGGCGCGGAGCGTCTCCTGAAAGGCCTGATAGCGCGCCGCGCGGGCATGGGCCTCGACGCCCAGGCCGCCCCGGGCTAACGTCACGCGATGCACCGCCAACGGCACCTGCCACTGCTGGCAAATTTGCCGACAATGCGCCACCCAGTCGTCTGCGTGGGCGCTAAGGCCGTGATGAACATGCACCGCCCGCAGCGTCAGAGAGGGATCCTGTTCCCGCAGCAGCACCAGCTGATGCAGGAGAACCGTCGAGTCCAGACCGCCGCTGAAGGCCACCAGCAGCTGGCGATGGGGATGAAGCGTATGCGCAATGTTAGCCGTCATAACCACAAACATACCGAGAAGTGATGGCCCGGCACGTTACCGGGCCAGGGTCGCGCTGGCAAGGTTTACTGCTGATATATTTCCAGCGGCAGGTCGTCCGGATCGCTAAAGAAGGTAAAGCGTTTACCGGTAAAGGGATCGACGCGAATCGCTTCGCACTCCACGCCATGCGCCGTCAGGTGCGCCACCGCAGCGTCGATATCATCCACGCTAAAGGCCAGATGACGCAGCCCGCACGCTTCCGGACGACTGGGTCGGGCCGGCGGAAACGGGAACGAGAACAGCTCAATCACATACTCGCCGTTGAGCGCCAGATCGCCCTTCCAGGAGTCACGTTCGGCGCGATAAAACTCGCTTTGCAGCGTAAACCCCAGAATATCGCAATAGAACGCTTTACTGCGGGCGTAGTCAGTCGCAATGATGGCAATATGGTGAACCCGTTTCAAACCCAGCATGGTCAAACTCCTTCTGTTAAGCCAGCCACGTTACTCGTGCGCGCCGTTAACGCGCAAGCCTTTCGTCATTTTTTAAGACTCGTACCCGATACACGCCGTCCTCATCGCGCTTCGCGCCGTGAATATCGGTCTCAAACCCAGGGTAATGACGTCCTATTGAGCAGAGCATCAGTAGGAAGTCGAGCACCGCCCGGCTCTCCTCCGTGATCATCTCTCCCGGCATCAGCAGCGGTACGCCCGGCGGATAAGGGAGGATCATGTTGGCCGAAATTCGGCCCACTAGGTTCTCCAGTTCAATGGTTTCCACCTCACCCTTGATCTGGCGCTGCCAGGCATGATGCGGCGTCATTTTCATTTCCGGCAGGACGTCAAAGGCGCTGAGCATCAGCTGCGGCAGCTGGTGCTGGCGGATCAAGCGGTGGATCCCCTGCGCCAGATCCTGGATCCGCATGTTGCGGTAGAAGTCGGGATCTTCCGCGTACAGATCCGGCAGCATATTCTTCACCCGCAGATTGAGATCGTAGGCGCGCTTAAATTCGGTCAGGCCGCGCAGCAGACCCATCGCCCGGGTTTTATCAATACCGATGCTAAAGAGGAACAGCAGGTTGTAGGGGCCCGTTTTCTCCACCACCACGCCCCGCTCGTCGAGGAACTTCGCCACCAGCGCCGCCGGGATCCCCTCCTCATCCATATTCCCCTGCTCGTCCATACCCGGCGTCAGAATGGTGACTTTCACCGGATCGAGGTACATATGATCCGCATTGGCATCTTTGAAACCGTGCCAGTCATCGCCCGGCGCCACCGGCCAGCACTCGGCTTTATCCACCGCTTCCGGCTGCCAGATATCAAAGAACCAGCCGTCCGACTCCTCGCGCAGTCGCTGCACCTCTTTGCGGAAATCCAGCGCCCGCTCAATGGAGCGCTGGATCAGGCGCTTACCGGAGTTACCGCGCAGCATCGCCGCCGCGGTCTCAATCGACGCGACGATGGGATAGCTCGGCGACGTAGAGGTATGCATCATAAAGGCTTCATTAAAGGTCTCTTCATCATAGTTGCCCTTAATGTGGATCAGCGAGGCCTGCGACAGCGCGGCCAGCATCTTATGCGTCGACTGCGTCTCGAAAATGACTTTTCCGGGGATCCGCTCACCGCTCATGCCGCTTTTCCCCTGATATATCGGATGGAAATGGGTATACGGCACCCAGGCGGAATCGAAATGGATCGACGGGACGTCGAGCGTCTCTTTAAGCCAGGTGGTGTTGTAGAGCAGCCCATCGTAGGTGGAGTTGGTGATCACCGCATGCACGGGCCACTGCGCCCCGCCCGTGTCGCGCACTTTCTGCTGAATACTGTCGCGGGTAAACTCGCGCCGGGGGATACCGCCGAGGATCCCTAACGCATTGCGGGTCGGCTTCAGCCACAGGGGAACCACATCGCTCATCATCAGCAGGTGGGCCAGCGATTTGTGACAGTTACGGTCAATCAGCAGGGTACTGCCGGCGGGCGCCGAGTACATACCGACAATTTTATTGGACGTCGAGGTACCGTTGGTCACCATATAGCTTTGCTCGGCGCCAAAGGCGCGAGCGATATACTCCTCCGCCTCCAGATGCGGGCCGGTATGATCCAGCAGGGAGCCCAGCTCGGTGACCGAAATCGAGACATCCGCCTTCAGCGTATTCCCGCCAAAGAAATCATAGAACAGGCAGCCCACCGGGCTTTTCTGATAGGCGCTACCGCCCATATGACCCGGCGTACAGAAGGTATATTTCCCCTCCTGCACATAGTTAAACAGCGCGCGGGTAAATGGCGGCGTGATATTGTCCAGGTACTCGCGGGTATACTGCCCGATGCGGGTGGCGATCTCTTCGGAGAGTCCCAGCGCATATTCGAAGAACCACAGCGTCATGCGCAGATCCTGACTGCTGACGTCCATCGTCGAGTGGGCGTTAATAAAGGCGTACAGAGGCAGATATTCATTGAGCTGGTTAATATCGCTGCACAGATCGACGCTGTACTCATCCCAGTCGAAGATCACGCCGCAGATGCGCGGGTTGTGCTCGATAAACTGCAGCAGGTCGGCGCTATTTTGCGGCCAGATGGTCTGAAAGCCCTGGCGCTGCAGCGCCGCTTCCAGTTCTTTGATCGGCTCGTCTTTGTGGTAGACGCCGTGAGGCCCCATGATGGCGATGATATTCACGCTTTCCTCCTGGTATTCACCTAAGTCCAGCATCATAGCAATCCCCTGGGCGCATCGCACATAAAAAAAGGGCCGGAAAATCCGGCCCTTAGTGTTTTGCGCTAGCGGAAAACTTAGGCGTAACCGTAGCTCATCAGACGTTGATAGCGGCGGTTCAGCAGCTCTTCTTCGCTGAGAAGATCGAGATCGGCCAGGTCCGCCAGCAGCTGCGCTTTCAGGCTTGCCGCCATCGCTTCCGGGTTGCGGTGGGCGCCGCCCAGCGGTTCCGGAACGATAGAATCGATCAGCTTCAGCTCTTTCAGACGCGGGGCGATAATGCCCATCGCTTCCGCAGCCAGCGGCGCTTTATCCGCGCTCTTCCACAGAATGGAGGCGCAGCCTTCCGGCGAAATCACCGAATAGGTGCTGTACTGCAGCATATTGACCTTGTCGCCCACGCCAATCGCCAGCGCGCCGCCGGAGCCGCCTTCGCCGATCACGGTGCAGATAACCGGCACGCTCAGACGCGACATCTCACGCAGGTTGCGGGCAATCGCTTCCGACTGGCCGCGCTCTTCCGCGCCGACGCCCGGGTAGGCGCCCGGGGTGTCGATAAAGGTGATGATCGGCATTTTAAACCGCTCAGCCATCTCCATCAGGCGCAGCGCTTTGCGGTAGCCTTCCGGGGCCGGCATACCAAAGTTGCGACGAATTTTTTCTTTGGTTTCGCGACCTTTCTGGTGGCCGATGATCATCACCGGACGACCGTCAAGACGCGCGATACCGCCGACAATCGCTTTATCGTCAGCGAAGGCGCGGTCACCGGCCAGTTCGTCAAATTCGTCGAACGCCAGGCGGACATAATCCAGGGTGTAAGGACGGCGCGGGTGGCGCGCCAGTTGCGCAACCTGCCATGCACCGAGATCGGCGAAGATTTTGCGCGTCAGCTCTACGCTTTTCTCGCGCAGACGATGCACCTCTTCGTCGATGTTAATATCCAGTTTCTCATCCTGACGGCTTACCGCAGTCAGGGAATCGATTTTCGCTTCCAGCTCTGCAATCGGCTGTTCAAAATCTAGGAAATTCAGACTCATAGTATTCCTGTATTAGTCAAACTCCAGTTCCACCTGCTCCGAGCCGATAAGGCCACGCAGATCGTTGAGTAAACGATCGCTCGGAGAGACGCGCCATGTTGCGCCGAAACGCAACCGCGCGCGTGCATCCGCCCTCTGATAGTAGAGGTGCACTGGAATGGTTCCCGAACGGTGGGGTTCCAGAGACTGACGGAGTCGGTTTAAAAGCTGGTCATCAATTTGCCTGTCCGTCAGCGAGATAGCAAGCCCGCGAGCATATTTTTCCCGGGCTTCGTCAATGTCCATGACTTCACGGGCGGTCATTTTAAGCCCCCCGCTAAAGTCATCAAAGCTGACCTGTCCGCTGACGATAAGTATGCGGTCTTTTTCCAGCAACTGCTGATATTTATCCAGCGCGTCGGTGAATAACATCACTTCCAGCCGCCCGGAACGGTCATCCAGGGTACAGATGCCGATACGATTGCCGCGCTTGGTGACCATTACCCGCGCCGCAATCACCAGCCCCGCCGCCGTGGTCACTTTTCCACGATCGGTCGGATGCATGTCTTTGAGCCTCACGCCGCCGACGTAGCGCTCAATCTCTTTCAAATACTGGTTAATCGGGTGCCCGGTCAGGTACAGCCCCAGGGTCTCCCTTTCACCATCCAGCACCACCTGCTCAGGCCACGGCTGGCAGCTGGCGTAGGACTGTTCAATCTGCTCAGGCTCTTCCGCCAGTACACCGAACATATCGGCCTGGCCGATGGCCTCGGCTTTGGCGTGCTGATCGGCGGCTTTCAGCGCATCGCCCAGTGAATTCATCAGCGCCGCGCGATGCGGACCGAGACGATCGAACGCCCCGGACATAATCAGTTTTTCCAGCACCCGACGGTTGAGCTTTTTAATATCGGTCCGCGCGCAGAGGTCGAACAGCTCGCGGAAATAACCGCCGTTGTTGCGCGCCTCAATGATCGCTTCGATCGGCCCTTCGCCGACGCCCTTGATGGCGCCGATACCGTAGACGATCTCGCCGTCGTCGTTGACGTGGAAATGGTACAGGCCGGAGTTAATATCCGGGGGCAAAATTTTCAGCCCCATACGCCAGCACTCGTCCACCAGGCCAACGACCTTCTCGGTGTTGTCCATATCGGCGGTCATTACCGCCGCCATAAACTCAGCCGGATAGTGCGCCTTAAGCCACAGCGTCTGGTAAGAAACCAGCGCGTATGCGGCGGAGTGCGATTTGTTAAACCCGTAACCGGCGAATTTCTCCACCAGGTCGAAGATTTTCATCGCCAGCTCGCCATCAACGCCGTTTTTCTTCGCCCCATCCTCAAAGATAGAACGCTGCTTGGCCATCTCCTCCGGCTTTTTCTTACCCATCGCACGACGCAGCATATCCGCGCCGCCGAGGGTATATCCGGACAGTACCTGGGCAATCTGCATGACCTGTTCCTGGTACAGGATGATGCCGTAGGTCGGCTCCAGCACCGGTTTCAGGCTTTCATGCTGCCACTGTACGTCCGGATACGAGATCTCTTCGCGGCCGTGCTTACGGTCGATAAAGTTATCTACCATCCCCGACTGCAGCGGGCCCGGGCGGAACAGGGCCACCAGCGCGATCATATCTTCGAAGCAGTCCGGCTGCAGGCGTTTAATCAGATCTTTCATGCCGCGCGATTCAAGCTGGAAGACCGCGGTGGTTTCCGAGCGCTGCAGCATGTCGAAGCTTTTCTTGTCATCCAGCGGGATGGCGGCGATATCCAGCGGCCCTTCGCCGTTCTTCTCACGGCGCTTGTTAATCATCTCCAGCGCCCAGTTAATGATAGTGAGCGTACGCAGACCGAGGAAGTCGAATTTCACCAGCCCGGCGTATTCCACGTCGTTCTTGTCAAACTGGGTAACCGGATGCAGCCCCTGCTCATCGCAATACAGCGGGGCGAAGTCGGTGATTTTGGTCGGCGCGATAACCACGCCGCCCGCATGCTTACCGGCGTTTCGCGTCACCCCTTCCAGCTTACGCGCCATGTCGATCAGCGCTTTCACTTCTTCGTCCGCCTCGTAGATCTCCGGCAGCTGCGGCTCGGCCTCGAAGGCTTTCGCCAGCGTCATGCCCGGATCGGGCGGCACCAGCTTGGAGATGCGGTCGACAAAGCCGTACGGGTGACCCAGCACGCGGCCCACGTCGCGGATGACCGCCTTCGCCGCCATGGTACCGAAGGTGATGATCTGCGATACCGCGTCGCGGCCATACATATCCGCCACGTGCTCGATAACCTGGTCGCGTTTCTCCATGCAGAAGTCGACGTCGAAGTCGGGCATCGAAACACGTTCCGGGTTGAGGAAACGTTCGAACAGCAGGTCGAATTCCAGCGGGTCAAGATCGGTGATCTTCAGCGCGTAGGCCACCAGCGAGCCGGCGCCGGAACCGCGGCCCGGGCCGACCGGCACGCCGTTATCTTTCGACCACTGGATAAACTCCATCACGATCAGGAAGTAGCCGGGGAAGCCCATCTGGTTGATCACCTGCAGCTCGATATCCAGACGCTCGTCGTATTCCGGCCGGCGCTTCGCGCGCACTTCCGGATCCGGGAAGAGGAATTCCAGCCGCTCTTCCAGACCCTCTTTCGATTTCATTACCAGGAAATCTTCCGTGGTCATATCGCCGGTCGGGAACTGCGGCAGGAAATATTCGCCAAGCCGCACGGTGACGTTGCAGCGTTTGGCGATCTCGACGCTGTTTGCCAGCGCTTCCGGAATATCGGCGAACAGCTCGCACATCTCCTCCTCGCTGCGCATATATTGCTGTGGCGAGTAGTTGCGCGGCCGTTTCGGGTCGTCGAGGGTGAAGCCGTCGTGAATAGCGACGCGGATTTCATGGGCGTCAAAGTCGCCAGTGTCGAGGAAGCGGACATCGTTGGTCGCCACTACCGGCAGACCACGCGCTTCCGCCAGCGCCACGGCGGCATGGAGATAACTCTCTTCATCCTGACGACCGGTGCGGATCAGCTCCAGAAAATAGCGATCCGGGAAATGCTCTTCATAGAAGGAGACGCACTGCTCAACCAGCGGCATGTTGCCGCGGATCAGGCTGACGCCGACGTCGCCTTTACGGCCGCCGGAGAGCAGAATCAGCCCTTCCTGATGTTCCACCAGCCAGTCGCGATCGATCCACGGCCCCAGGGCGCCGTAGCCACGCTGATAGGCGCGGGAAATCAGCAGAGTCAGGTTCTGGTAGCCGGTGTTGTTCGCCGCCAGCACGGTCAGCTCGGTAAATTCGTCGCCGAGCAGGTCGCACTGCACGTGGAAATCGGCGCCGACAATAGGCTTAATCCCCGCGCCGTGTCCCGTCCCGTAGAACTTCACCAGCCCGCAGAGGTTGGTGAAATCGGTGATCGCCAGCGCTGGCATGCCAAGCGAGGCCGCCTTCTTGACCAGCGGCCCGGTCTTTGCCAGCCCATCGATCATGGAATAGTCGCTGTGCACCCGCAGGTGTACGAAACGTGGTTCAGCCATCTTTAGATCCCGGTGACTTAGTTGGACGCCAGGCCCAGGGCACGCTTCACCGGGCCGAAACTGCGCCGGTGATGCTCTGTTGCGCCGTGTTCCTGCAGCTTCTGCAGGTGTACAGCGGTGGGATAGCCTTTATGCTGGGCAAATCCGTAGTGGGGAAATGCGAGGTCCAGCGTGGCCATTTCGGCGTCACGAGTGACTTTTGCCAGAATAGACGCTGCGCTGATTTCTGCCACCCGGCTGTCGCCTTTCACCACCGCCAGGGAGGGCATCGGTAGCGACGGACAGCGGTTGCCATCGATCAGGACAAACTCGGGCACAATGCTCAGGCCGGCGACGGCGCGCTGCATCGCC
The DNA here is from genome assembly GCF_059759695.1 of Klebsiella sp. M041. Classification (NCBI taxonomy): domain Bacteria; kingdom Pseudomonadati; phylum Pseudomonadota; class Gammaproteobacteria; order Enterobacterales; family Enterobacteriaceae; genus Klebsiella; species Klebsiella sp. M041. The sequence goes on along the minus strand of NZ_JCAXWU010000003.1, from coordinate 353,661 downwards.
AGCATAGTGGCATGCAGGATATTCAGCTCATCGATTTCATGGGGCTCGGCGCGCCCAAGGCTCCAGCACAGCGCTTTCTCTTTAATCTCATCGAAGAGCGCCAGTCGACGCTTCTCGCTGAGTTTTTTGGAATCATTCAGACCCACAATCGGCTTCGCCGGATCGAGGATCACCGCCGCGGTCACCACCGCGCCAACCAGGGGGCCACGCCCGACCTCATCGACGCCGGCAACCAGATGGGTATGCGGATAGACGAACTCCATCATTGTTTTGCTAACTCCAGTACGGCGTCCGCCGCCTGCTCATCGGCGTTGCAGCGGATCTGCTGATGCAGCGCGCGGAATGTCTCATGCATCTCATGGCTGGTTTTGCCATCGGCCAGCAGCGGCTGCAGGGCGGCAGCCAGCGCCTGCGGCTCGCACTCATCCTGCAGCAGCTCTTTAACCAGCTCGCGCCCGGCCAGCAGGTTCGGCAACGAGACGTAGTCGGTTTTAACCAACCGCTTCGCCAGCCAGAAGGTGAACGGCTTCATGCGATAGCCAACCACCATCGGGCATTTCGCCAGCATACACTCCAGCGCCGCCGTCCCGGAGGCCAGCAGCGCGGCGTCGCTGGCGATCATCGCATCGCGCGCCTGGCCGTCCAGCATATGCACGATCATATCCGGCGCCGTCTCAGCTTTAATTCGCTCAAACTGCTCCCGCCGTTTAGCATTAACCAGCGGCACCACCACCTGCAGATCGGGATAGGTAGCCCGCAGAAGCTGCGCGGTTTTCAGGAAGTCCGCGCTGAGCATTTCGACTTCCGCGCCGCGGCTACCGGGCAACAGCGCCAGGCAACGCACGTCGTGCGGGATCCCTAACCGGTCGCGCGCGGCGCCTTTGTCAGGATCCAGCGGCATCGCATCCGCCATGGTATGGCCGATAAAGCGGCAGGGAACGTTAAATTTGTCATAAAACGCTTTTTCGAAAGGCAGAAAGGCCAGCACCAGATCGGTGGATCTGCCGATTTTGAAAACGCGTTTTTGTCGCCAGGCCCAAACCGATGGGCTGACGTAGTGAATGGTTTTGATGCCCTGCTTTTTCAGATTCCCTTCGAGGGTAATATTGAAGTCAGGGGCGTCGATACCGACGAAAACATCGGGACGCAGCTCGCCGAAGCGGCGGGTCAAATCGGCGCGAATATGGAGTAAGCGACGCAGGCGACCGAGCACTTCAACAATACCCATCACCGCCAGCTCTTCCATTTCGTACCAGGCTTCACACCCTTCCGCCTGCATCAGCGGTCCCGCCACGCCGACAAAGCGCGCATTCGGGATGCGTGCTTTGAGGGCGCGGATGAGGCCGGCGCCAAGAATATCGCCGGAGGTTTCTCCGGCGACCAGGGCAATCGTCAGGGGACGCTGTTCAGCCATTAACGAATCAAGCCGCGGGTAGAGCGGGCGAAGAAATCGACAAACGGCTGAACTTCAGGATGCTGAGTCGCCAGTTCGGCGATCTCCGGCTTGGCTTCTTCCAGCGTCTTGCCGCTGCGGTACAGCAGTTTATACGCGTTGCGGATCGCGGTAATCGCTTCCCGGCTGAAGCCGCGGCGTTTCAGGCCTTCGATGTTGACGCCGAACGGCGTCGCATGGTTGCCCTGGGCAATCACGAACGGCGGAACGTCCTGCGCCACGCCGGAGCAGCCGCCAACCATAACGTGTGAGCCAATGACGCAGAACTGGTGCACCGCAGTCATGCCGCCGATAATGACATAATCATCCAGCGAAACATGGCCCGCGAGCGTCGCGTTATTGGCCAGGATGCAGCGATCGCCAAGCGTACAATCGTGCGCCACGTGGGCGTTGATCATCAGCAGGTTATCGTTGCCCACCTTTGTTAATCCACCGCCCTGTACTGTGCCGCGATGAATGGTGACGCTTTCGCGAATGCGGTTGCGATCGCCAATTTCCACCCGGGTTGGTTCGCCAGCATATTTCAGATCCTGGTTAACTTCGCCGATGGAAGCGAACTGATAGATCTCGTTGTCACGGCCGATTTTGGTGTGGCCGTTAACGACAACGTGAGACTTCAGTACGGTGCCTTCGCCGATTTCGACGTTGGCGCCAACAATACAAAACGGACCAATGTGGACGTTAGCGCCAATCACGGCGCCTTCTTCAACAATGGCGGTAGGATGAACAAAAGCGGTTTTATCAATCACGTATCAGGCCTCCCGGCTACGCGCACACATCATCGTCGCTTCGCAAACCACTTTACCGTCAACCAGCGCAACGCCTTTGAAACGGGTCAGGCCGCGGCGGGTTTTCTCGAAAGTGACTTCCATAATCATCTGATCGCCTGGTACTACCGGGCGTTTGAAACGTGCTTCATCGATACCAGCGAAGTAATACAGCTCGCCTGGTTCCAGTTTTCCAACGCTTTTGAATGCCAGAATCCCGGTGGCCTGCGCCATTGCTTCCAGAATCAGGACGCCCGGCAAAATCGGCTTACCAGGGAAATGCCCCTGGAAAAACGGCTCGTTTACAGAAACATTTTTTACTGCGCGCAGAAAACGACCTTCTTCAAAATCCAGCACGCGGTCTACCAGCAGGAACGGGTAACGGTGAGGCAGAAGTTCCAGAATCTCTTCAATGTGCAGAGTATGAGTGTCAGTAGTCAAAATACTCTTCCTGTCTAAATGTACTAAAAGGCAATAATAACACGGCCTGCGGCAATCTTTTAGCGAATGCAACAGGCCGGAAATGTCATGTGACCAAATGATGAATTAGTCTTGTTGATTAACCTTGCGCTCAATCGCTTTCAGGCGCTTGCTCATCTCGTCAATATTCATCACCAGCGCAGCGGTTTTACGCCACGCCTTGTTCGGCTGCAGCGGAATACCGGAGGAGTATACGCCAGGTTCGCTGATAGGACGCATCACCATCCCCATCCCCGTGACGGTGACCTTATCGCAGATTTCCATATGGCCGTTAATCACGCTGGCGCCGCCAATCATGCAGTAGCGGCCGATTTTCAGGCTGCCTGCCATGATGACACCGCCGGCAACCGCGGTATTGTCGCCAATCACCACGTTATGCGCAATCTGGCACTGGTTATCAATGATAACCCCGTTGCCAATCACGGTATCGTCCAGCGCACCGCGGTCAATTGTGGTGCAGGCGCCGATCTCCACGCGATCGCCAATAATGACGCGACCCAGCTGCGGGATCTTCACCCAGTTGCCGCGATCGTTGGCGTAGCCGAAGCCATCCGCGCCGATCACCGTGCTGGACTGGATCAGGCAATTCTCACCGATCTCAATCTCATGGTAAACGGTCACATTGGCCCACAAACGCGAGCCGGCGCCTATTTTCGTATTTTTCCCAACGAAGCAGCCTGCGCCGATGACCACGTTATCGCCCAGCTCTACCCCGGATTCGATAACGGCGTTGGCGCCGATGGCAACGTTGCTACCCAGCTTCGCCGTCGGATCGATAGCCGCGCTCGGCGCGATATCCTGTGCCGGCTGCGGCGTAGTATCCAGAATTTGAGCCATGCGCGCGTAGGTCAGGTAGGGATTACGCACTACCAGCGCGGCGCTATGGGCAAAAGGCAAATCATCCTGCGTCATCACAACGGCAGAAGCCTGGCAAGCGGCCAGGTGTTCACGGTACTTAGGGTTGACCATGAAAGTGATTTGGCCCGTTTTCGCGCTCTGCATGGACGCAACGCCGGTGATGACGATATCGCCATCACCGTGTAATTCTGCATCCAACTGCTGCGCAAGATCAGCCAGTCGAATTGAAGGCATTACTTATTTAACCTGTTTCAGCACATCAGCGGTGATGTCTTTTACATCGCTGCTGTTGTATGCAACGGCATTCGCGTCAACCACCAGATCGATGCTCTGATCTTTCGCTACGCTCTGTACGGCAGTCTGGATACGGGTCACCAGTTTGCCACGCTCTTCGTTGGAACGACGAGCGCGATCCTGTTCAAACGCCTGCGCTTTCTGGGAGAAGGTCTGGCGCTGAGCCATCACGTCTTTTTCCAGTTTGGTACGATCGGCGCCCGGCTTCATGGACTGCAGACGCTGCATTTTAGACTGCAGGTCGCCTTCCATACGCTGCAGTTCGCTAGCGCGGCCTTTGAACTCGTTTTCCAGCGTGTTGGAAACGCCAGTTTTCTGGGCAACCTGTTGGAACAGGCTGTTCATGTTCACCAGGGCAATTTTATCTGCCGCCTGAGCGGAAGTTACCATTGCCAAACCCAGACCTGCAGCTAATAACCACTTTTTCACAATAAACTCCTTACCATCCCATGAGTACCCAGGGGTACCGTTATTTGCGTGGCGAGGCGATAAACGCGTTATCGCCTACGGTCAGCGCTATACTGCACTTGCATTCCATTGCCGCCAACAATTACCAGGTTTTACCAATGTTAAACTGGAACTGTTCGGCTTTGTCTCCATCGTACTTTTTGAACGGTTGGGCGTAGGAGAAGACCAACGGCCCCAACGGCGACATCCACTGCACGGCAATACCCGCAGACATACGGATGTTGCTCGGATCGCTGTAATCCGGATAACCGCCATACGCGCTCGAATCCCAGTGAGTATCCCATACGGTACCCATATCCCAGAAGAAGGAAGTCCGGACCGAGTTCGCATATTTGTCACTAATGAACGGCGTCGGGGTAATCAGCTCCAGGCTGGCCACCGCCATCGCGTTACCGCCCACCGCATCATCGGATTTACACGGTGCGGATTCGGTGCTCTTACATTCATTATCGTAGCTGTCATCATCGTCATGACGGCTGCTTGCCGGGAAATACACTGCCTTCGGACCAATGGTGTTCGACTGGAAGCCACGCACGGTGCTGGAGCCACCGGCATAGAAGTTCTCATAGAACGGCATCTCTTTGCCGCCGATACCATCGCCATAGCCAAAGCGGGTACGACCCAGCACCACCCATTCATGATCGTTGTCGATCGGCACATAGGTGGCGGTATCCAACGTCGCTTTGTAGTATTCGTTGTCCGAACCCGGAATGGTCACTTTACCGTTCAGGTTGACGCGCGAACCTTCCGTTGGGAAGAAGCCGCGGTCAAGCTTGTTATAGGTCCAACCGTAGTTGAAGGTGAAGTCATTCGCACTGAACGAGTTCCGGTCGTTGGTGTTGTCCGGATACTGGCCCATCGAGTTCAGGTAACGCCACATCGCCACCTGCGGCTGCATATTGGACAGGGAGTTATGCACATACCCGACGCCGGCGCGCAGCGTGTTGTATTCGTTGACCGGGAAGCCCAGCGTGATGTCTGTACCATAGCTTTTGTTGGTATAGTCAGACAGATCCGCATCGTTCGCATCAAAGTCATTATAGAAGACACGGCCGCCGAGGCTCACACCGTCTACGGTGAAGTACGGGTTGGTCACCGACAGCTCGGTATAGGTTTGGTAGTCGTTTTTGGTGCCGTTGATCCCGACAGCATAGCCAGTACCTAACCAGTTATCCTGCTGAACGCCCGCCTGGAAGCTGACGCCGCTCTCGGTACCGTAACCGATACCGAAGTTGAAGCTACCGGTGTTACGCTCTTTCACCTTGTAGACTACATCGACCTGGTCCGGGCTGCCCGGGACGCGCTGGGTATCGGTATCGACCGTTTCGAAGAAGCCTAAACGGTTGAGACGGTCTTTACCCTGATCGACGAGGTCGCTGCCCAGCCACGCGCCTTCCATCTGGCGCATTTCGCGGCGCAGAACGGCATCTTTGGAGGTGTCGTTGCCTTCGAAGCGAATTTTACGCACGTAATAGCGGTTGCCCGCATCGACGTTGACGTGCAGCTTAACGGTTTTATCGCTGTCGTTGATCTCCGGCTGCGACTGCACGCGCGGGTAGGCGTAACCATAACGACCCAACAGTTTCTTGATGTCGTTTTCCATCTTGGTCACTTTCGCGCCGTTATACAGTTCACCCGGCTCGACTTTGGTCAGCGCTTCGATTTCCGCGGAATGGCCGGCGAGGTTGCCCGTCACCTGCACCCCGGAAAACTTGTACTGATCGCCTTCGGTGATGTTGACGGTGATGTAGATCCCTTTCTTATCCGGCGTCAGGCTGACCTGGGTAGAATCGATGTTGAAACGGGCATAGCCGCGATCCAGGTAGTAGCTGCGCAGGGTTTCAAGGTCGCCCGCCAGCTTCTGCTTCTGGTATTTACGGTCGCCGACCACGTTCCACCACGGCACTTCATCACGCAGCTGGAAGTGGGAGATCAGCTCATCAGTCGAAAACGCATGGTTGCCGACGATGTTGATCTGCTGAATTTTAGCGGAGACGCCTTCCTGGAAGACCAGTTTCAGGTCGACACGGTTTCGCGGCAGCGGAGTAACCACCGCTTTGACGCTGGCGCTGTATTTACCGACGCTGTAGTAGAAATCCTCGAGACCCTTCTCGATGTCCGCGATGGTCGTGCGGTCAAGCGACTCGCCCACCCGAACGCCAGAGGCCTCAAGGTTCTGCTTGAGCATGTCATCTTTCACCGACTTGTTGCCGGAGAAGGTGATGCTGGCGATCGTCGGACGCTCTTTCACCTGCACCAGCAGGGTATCACCATCGCGCAGGACGCGGACGTCCTCGAAGTTGCCAGTGGCAAACAGCGCGCGAATAGTGTTACTGATATCATCGTCGGTCACCGTATCGCCAGGACGCACTGGCATACTGAGGAGGGCCGCACCAACAGCGACACGCTGCAAGCCTTCGAAATGAATGTCCTTCACCACGAACCCTTCAGCACCGTATACAGTCGCGCTGCTAAACAGCAGCGACGCTATGAGCAACTTTTTCATCGCCATCGTTATTATGCGTTCTTCCTAACAAACTCTCTTATAACCGAGAGAAATCATTGAAAAGTGCAAGCCCCATTAACAGCACCAGCAGTATTGAGCCAATGCGATAACTAAAGTCTTGAACTCGCTCGGATACCGGCCCGCCCTTCAGCTTTTCAATCGCCAAAAACAGCAGATGTCCCCCATCCAGTACGGGTAGTGGGAACAGGTTGATGATTCCGAGGTTCACGCTAATCAGCGCAAGGAACATCAGATAATAAATCAACCCAAACTCCGCTGACATTCCAGCCCCCTGAGCGATAGAGATCGGCCCACTGAGGTTGTTCAGTTTGACATCACCGGTTATCAATTTACCCAGCATCCTGACCGTCAGCGACATCAGCTGCCAGGTTTTATCCGTGGCTTCAGCGATGGCGGCAAACGGTCCGTACTGACGTACTGTCTTGTATTCTTCAGGCAGCGGGATGACCTTTGGCACCACCCCTGCGAACCCTTCTGCCTTACCTTTCACCGTTTTTGCATCCGGCGTCAGGGTTAACGGCAGCGCACTCCCCTGCCGTTCAATCTCCAGCGCCAGCGCTTTGCCCGGATTATCGCGCACCAGATTAACAAACGTCATCCACTGCGTTAACGGTTGTCCATCGACTTTAACGATCCGGTCGCCCGCTTGCAAACCTGCTTTCTGAGCTGCCGAGCCCGCCTGGACTTCCGCCAGCACCGTATCAATCTGCGCGCTGCGCGGCTGGATCCCTAGCGACGTCACGGGATCTTGCTTGTCTGGCTCAAACGCCCAGTGCCGCAGATCGACGATTTTATCCTGGCGCTGATTGGTCCCGAAAGGGGCGACGGTAAGTATTGTTTGCGGGTTGCCGATTTTGGCCACCAGCTGCAGACGCACCGCATCCCAATCAGGCGTTTCGATACCATCTATCGCTTTAAGTTCCGTGCCTTTTGCAATTTGTGCTTGCGCGGCAACCGAATTGGGGGTTATTTCACCCACTACCGGGCGAACGCCAGGAACGCCGATGATGAAGACCAACCAGTAGGCAAAGATAGCGAAAAGGAAGTTAGCGATGGGACCGGCGGCAATCACCGCCGCACGCTGGCCGACGGTTTTATTATTGAAAGCGTAGTGGCGCATCTCCGGCGCCACCGCTTCAACACGCTCATCCAGCATCTTGACGTAGCCGCCCAGCGGGATCAGGGCAATGACGAACTCCGTACCCTGCTTATCCATCCGCCGCCACAGCGCTTTGCCGAAGCCGATAGAAAAACGCTCAACCCGGATACCGCAGCGGCGCGCTACCCAAAAATGGCCAAACTCATGCACCGTAATCAGTACGCCAAGCGCAATGATAAAAGCTGCCAGATTCCAGAGCACGCTCAGCATATAACCTTCCGTCAAATCGTCCTGAAGACTAACAGTAGCAGACAGGCGAAGACCGGCACCGCCGCCGTCAGGCTGTCGATACGATCGAGAATACCGCCATGTCCGGGAATCAAGTGCCCGCTATCCTTAATGCCGGCCTCGCGCTTAAACATACTTTCCGTCAGATCGCCCAGCACCGAAGCCAGGGCTGCCACCACCGAACAGACCAGCAGCACCGTTGGCGTAACGTCAAGATGGGCCCACACCCCGTAGGCCCAGGAGATCACCGCCGCGGTCAGCAAACCGCCAAAAAAGCCCTGCCAGGTTTTCCCCGGCGAGACCTTCGGCGCCAGCTTGTGCTTGCCAAACATTTTGCCAAACATATAGGCGCCGGAATCCGCGCCCCAGACCAGAATCATCACATACAGGAGCCACAGCGCGCCGCTGTAATGGTTATCGGTATAATGCCAGGCGCGCAGCGCCAGCATGCCCCAGAAAAACGGGACGATGGTCAGGATACCGAAGATAAGGCGCAGCACTTTCGAGTGCCGCCAGAATGCCGCCGACGCCGGATAAGAGAGCACCAGCAGCAGCGCGACGATCCACCAGGCGAAAGAGGCCCACAGCGAGCCTTCAACCATCGGTTGATGAACGTCATAATGGTATTCCGGCAGCAAAAACAGCATCGCCGCCAGCAGAAGGCCGCACAACACCGCCAGCCAGACCCGCTGCGACGTCGAGGTGAAACCGCTCAGTTGCCCCCACTCCCACGCGGCGAGCATGCAGACCACCAGGGTCACGATAGCAAACCCCATCGGCGGCAATAAAAACAGCGCCGCAATGACGACGGGGATTAAGACGAAAGCAGATATCAGGCGATACTTCAGCAAAAGTGACCCCCATCAGGCATGACTGCCACCCGGCTCAGTGCCGCCGAAACGACGCTCTCGATTAACAAAGGCATGGAGTGCACCTTCAAAGTCCTGTTCAGCAAAATCGGGCCAAAGAACATCCGTAAAGTAAAGTTCGGCATAGGCAATTTGCCAAATCAGAAAATTACTTATTCGGTGCTCTCCCCCGGTCCTAATAACTAAATCTACGGGAGCCAGTTCATGCATGCAGACCTGCTGACTCAGCATGTCTTCCGTGATCTGCTCAGGCAGCAGCGTCCCGTCCTGTACCTGTTTCGCCAGCAAACGAACGCCCTGGATAATATCCCAGCGACCGCCGTAATTGGCCGCAATATTCAGCGTTAAGCCGGTATTGTTCGCGGTCAGCGCTTCCGCTTTGCGGATACGCTCCTGCAGGCGCGCATTGAAGCGCGTGGTGTCGCCAATAATCCGCAAACGCACATTGTGTCGGTGCAGGCTTTTGACTTCGCTATCCAGCGCCCAGACGAACAGCTCCATCAGCGCACTGACTTCCTGAGCCGGACGGTTCCAGTTTTCGCTGCTGAACGCGTATAACGTTAACGCCTCAATTCCATTATTCGCCGCGAAAGAGACCGCGCGACGCACGGATTTCGCACCGGCCTTGTGCCCGAAAGCGCGAATTTTACCTTGCCGTTTCGCCCAACGGCCGTTGCCATCCATAATAATGGCGACATGACGGCAGCCATGTGTAGGCGATATTTCGCTGACAGTTTGATTAGCAGACAACATCACGCGTTTTAAGTCCATAATAAGGATTAACTAGCCACCAAACAGAGGCCACCGGGCCGCGCTGGATACGCATTTTTATCCGGTGCCGGGGCTGCAGCCAATCGCAGAGAACAACCAAAAGCTTTACGCAAAAAAGCCGTGTTTTGCCACGGCCACCGTAATCTTCAACAACAAAATGCAACGATCGGGTGGCGCAGACTATATCACTGAAGCTTTGCGCCCACAAATATCACCGCGTTACGCCTGGGTGACCAACCGCTTCAGCTGTTGATGAGCAACCGCGCGGGCCTCAGCGTCGATAACCAGAACGTCATCAATGCTTTGCGGCTCCAGCAGGTTCATCTTATCCAGCACCGCCAGGTTAACCGCCGCAATATCGGTAAAGCGGATATCGCCCTGCAGAAACGCGGCAACCGACTCTTCATTGGCCGCATTCAGCGTGGTGGTCGCCGCCTGGCCAACGTCAAACGCCTCCATCGCCAGCTTCAGGCACGGATACCGCGTATAGTCTGGCGCGGAGAAGCTCAGATTGCTCAGCTGACAGAAGTCCAGCGGCTTAGCGCCGGAGTTCAGCCGCTGCGGCCAGCCCATGGTATGGGCGATCGGCGTGCGCATATCCGGTTCCCCAAGCTGCGCCAGCACGCTGCCGTCCTGATAGCGAACCATCGAGTGGATCACCGACTGCGGATGGATAAGGACCTCCATCTGCCGGGCCGAGGCGTTAAACAGCCAGCGCGCTTCAATATATTCCAGACCTTTGTTCATCATCGTGGCGGAGTCGACGGAGATCTTGCGTCCCATCGACCAGTTGGGATGACGGCAGGCCTGATCCGGCGTCATCGCCGCCAGTTCAGCTACCGCTGTCTCGCGGAAAGGCCCGCCCGAGCCGGTCAGCAGAATGGACGAAACGCCGTTCTGCGCCAGGTCAGCGTATCCCAGATGCTGCTGAATTGTCTCCGGCATACTCTGAAAAATCGCGTTATGTTCGCTGTCGACCGGCAGCAATCGCGCCCCCGACCGTTGAACCGCCTCCATGAACAAGCGACCGCAGGTCACCAGCGACTCTTTATTTGCTAACAACACCGTTTTTCCGGCGCGGATCGCCGCCAGCGTCGGCACCAGACCCGCCGCGCCGACGATAGCCGCCATCACCTGATCGACCTCCTCCAGCGCCGCGACCTCTGCAGCCGCCTGCTGGCCGCTCAGCACCTCGGTACGGCAGCCATGTTCCTGCAGACGGGTGCGCAACCGCTCAGCGCTTTGCGCATCGTCCATCACGGCGTAACGGGGGGTAAATTCAAGGCATTGTTCAACCATACGGTCAACGTTTTTCCCCGCGACCAGCGCGGCGACGGAAAAGCGACCGGGATTATGGCGTACCACGTCCAGCGTGCTACAGCCAATGGAGCCGGTCGAACCGAGAACGGTTAATTGCTTCATGAGACGTCCAGAAGAGTGGAAACAGAATAAAAAGCAAAACGCCGCCAGCAAGCCCCTACGCAGCAATTATCAGGGATAAGACGGCGGCATCAGGCCTTCAACTTAGCGCTAAAGGCTACAAGGCCAGCGGTCGCAACGCAATCCCGAGAATTGAGCGTACAGTCTTCTGTACGGCGTTTCGGATTTTACTCAGGCCAGACGCTGTCAGGCCCGAGTAAGGGCAGAGCATCAGAACTGCATCAGTTCCGCTTCTTTGTCTGCCAGCGCCGCGTCAACTTTCTTGATGGCGGCGTCAGTCATTTTCTGCACGTCGTCCTGAGAACGGCGATCGTCATCCTCGCTGATCTCTTTCTCTTTCAGCAGCGCTTTGACTTTGTCGTTGGCGTCGCGGCGAACGTTACGTACGGCAACGCGCGCCTGCTCAGCTTCACCACGCACGATCTTGGTCAGATCTTTACGACGCTCTTCGGTCAGCGGCGGCAGCGGAACACGAATATCGCTACCGGCAGAGCTTGGGTTCAGACCGAGGTCGGACGCCATGATCGCTTTTTCAACAGCCGCGGACATAGAACGGTCAAAGACGTTGATTTTCAGGGTACGGGAGTCTTCGACGGTGACGCTGGCCAGCTGGCGCAGCGGGGTCGGCGTACCGTAGTATTCAACAACAATCCCGTCCAGCAGGCTCGGAGAAGCACGACCCGTGCGAATTTTGCTGATTTGGTTTTTGAATGCTTCGACGCATTTTTCCATGCGGATTTCAGCATCTTTTCTGATATCGCTAATCACGTTACGAATCCTTGAAAGCTTGTCTCAGTCAGACCAGACGGGGCACCCGTCGGAAAATGAGCTAAGTATAGTCAGATTTAATGAAAATCACCGGGTAATATCCCCGCGAAAGTAAAGCGGAATCTTACCCGGATTTGGCGCTGACGGGAATTATTCCGTGATCAATGTGCCTTCTTTTTCGCCCATCACCACGCGACGCAGCGCGCCAGGTTTGTTCATGTTGAAGACGCGAATCGGCAATTTATGGTCACGCGCCAGGGTGAAGGCCGCCAGATCCATCACTTTCAGCTCTTTTTCCAGCACTTCGCTGTAGGTCAGCTGATCGTACATCGTGGCGGAAGGATCTTTGGCCGGATCGGCGGTGAATACGCCGTCAACCTTGGTGGCTTTCAGCACCACATCGGCTTCAATTTCAATCCCGCGCAGGCAGGCTGCGGAATCGGTGGTAAAGAACGGGTTGCCGGTACCCGCGGAAAGGATCACCACGCGGTTGTTGCGCAGCAGGCTGATCGCCTCTGCCCAGCTGTAGTTGTCGCACACGCCGTTCAGCGGAATGGCGGACATCAAACGAGCGTTCACATAGGCGCGGTGGAGCGCATCGCGCATCGCGAGGCCATTCATAACCGTAGCCAGCATGCCCATGTGGTCGCCCACAACGCGGTTCATACCCGCTTTCGCCAGACCAGCACCACGGAACAGGTTACCGCCACCAATTACTACGCCAACCTGAATACCCAGCTCAACCAGCTCTTTGATCTCTTGAGCCATGCGGTCAAGTATGCTTGCATCAATACCGAAGCCTTCTGAGCCCTGCAGCGCTTCGCCACTTAATTTCAGCAGAATACGTTTGTAGACGGGTTTTGCATTGGTAGCCATGTTTCTTTCCTGAGACTGTCAACGAATGAGATGTGAGAATTCCGGCGACATTGTATGTCGCATTTCAGCGCGGTCACTATAAGCAGTTGGCTGAATTTACAAAATGGGCGCAAAAAGAAGCCGCCCTCAGGCGGCTCCTTGTAAAAATTAAGACTGCTTGGACATCGCAGCAACTTCTGCTGCAAAGTCAGTCTCAACTTTCTCGATGCCTTCGCCCACTTCAAAGCGGATGAAGCCAGTCACGTCAGCGTTGTGCTCTTTCAGCAGCTGACCAACAGATTTGCTCGGCTCCATGACGAAAGGCTGACCAGTCAGAGAAACTTCGCCGGTGAATTTCTTCATGCGGCCTTCAACCATTTTCTCTGCGATTTCTTTCGGCTTACCGGACTGCATCGCGATGTCCAGCTGAACCTGGTACTCTTTCTCTACCACTTCAGCAGACACGTCTTCCGGCTTAACGAATTCCGGCTTGCTTGCGGCAACGTGCATTGCCAGCTGCTTAACCAGCTCTTCGTCAGCGCCTTTAGCGGCAACCAGAACGCCGATGCGCGCACCATGCTGGTAGCTGCCCAGAACGTCGCCTTCCAGAACAGCGATACGACGGATGTTGATGTTCTCACCGATTTTAGCAACCAGGGCAACACGTTCTTCTTCGAACTGCGCTTTCAGAACTTCAACGTCGGAGATTTTACCTGCAACAGCGGCGTCCAGTACTTTGTCAGCAAATGCCTGGAAACCACCATCTTTAGCAACGAAGTCAGTCTGGCAGTTAACTTCCAGAATGTAACCGTAGTTGCCTTCGATTTTGGTTTTGATCACGCCGTCAGCAGCCACGTTGCCTGCTTTCTTCGCCGCTTTGATCGCGCCGGATTTACGCATGTTTTCGATTGCCAGCTCGATGTCGCCATTCGCTTCAGTCAGCGCTTTTTTGCAATCCATCATGCCTGCGCCAGTACGTTCGCGCAGCTCTTTTACCAGGGAAGCGGTAATTTCAGCCATTCTAAAATCCTCGGGAGATGTGGATACTGCCCGGCCAACGGCCAAACAGCGTAAATTGAAAAAAGGGGCCGATAATGGGCCCCTATTCATACACGGTACTAATAAGGGCTTAAACCTTATTATTCAGCTTCTACGAAGCTTTCTTCCGCCTGAGAAGCCAGGTCCTGAGAGCGACCTTCACGAACGGTAGCAGCAACAGCGCCCAGGTACAGGCTTACTGCGCGGATTGCATCGTCGTTACCCGGGATAACGAAGTCTACGCCGTCCGGATCAGAGTTGGTATCAACGATAGCAAATACCGGGATGCCCAGGTTGTTTGCTTCTTTGATAGCGATGTGCTCGTGGTCAGCGTCGATAACGAACAGTGCGTCCGGCAGGCCGCCCATGTCTTTGATACCGCCCAGGCTGTTTTCCAGCTTGTCCAGCTCACGAGTACGCATCAGCGCTTCTTTTTTGGTCAGCTTGTCGAAAGTACCGTCCTGGGACTGAGTTTCCAGGTCTTTCAGACGTTTGATGGACTGACGAACGGTTTTCCAGTTAGTCAGCATACCGCCCAGCCAGCGATGGTTCACGAAGAACTGGTCGCAGCTCAGAGCAGCGTCTTTTACCGCTTCGCTTGCAGCGCGCTTAGTACCAACGAAAAGGATTTTACCTTTACGAGCAGCGATCTTGTTCAGTTCAGCCAGAGCGTCGTTGAACATCGGTACGGTTTTCTCAAGGTTGATGATGTGAACTTTGTTACGCGCACCGAAGATGAACGGCTTCATTTTCGGGTTCCAGTAACGGGTCTGGTGACCGAAGTGAACACCAGCCTTGAGCATGTCGCGCATGGAAACAGTTGCCATGTTTAAAACCTCTATAGATTAAATTGGGGTTATGCCTCCACGTATCCCATATTACCGACCCCGAAGGGCACCCCGGAATATGTGCCGATACGTGTGTGTTATTACACAAAGTGAGCGATGTCGCTTACGTCCCATCCTTGTGTATCTGAGATGGAACGGAAGTCCGGCGCGCTTTATATCACAAAATCCATCCAGACACCAACTCTTGTTGACGTCACGTGCTGTTAATGATTCTCAGTTTGGCACCAGCCTGCCCGGACTGTTACCATTGACAGGACTTACTCTATTATTGTCGAAAATATCGACACTGCTGGACATACTCCATGGCTATCTCTATTAAGACATCTGAAGATATTGAAAAAATGCGCGTTGCCGGTCGCCTGGCCGCTGAAGTGCTGGAAATGATCGAACCCTGGGTTAAGCCGGGCGTCAGCACTGGCGAACTGGACCGTATCTGTAACGACTATATCGTTAACGAGCAGAAGGCCATTTCCGCCTGTCTCGGCTATCACGGCTATCCGAAATCCGTCTGCATTTCGGTCAACGAAGTGGTCTGTCACGGTATCCCTGACGACGGCAAGCTGCTGAAAGATGGCGATATCGTGAATATCGACGTGACCGTCATTAAAGATGATTTCCATGGCGATACCTCCAAAATGTTTATCGTCGGCAAACCGACGATTCTTGGCGAGCGCCTGTGCCGCATCACTCAGGAAAGCCTGTACCTGGCGCTGAAGATGGTGAAGCCGGGCATCAACCTGCGCACCATCGGCGCGGCGATCCAGAAATATGTGGAAGCGGAAGGGTTCTCCGTGGTTCGCGAATACTGTGGTCACGGCATCGGCCGGGGCTTCCATGAAGAGCCGCAGGTGCTGCACTACGACTCGCCGGAAACCAACGTCGTGCTCAAACCAGGCATGACCTTCACCATCGAGCCGATGGTCAACGCCGGTAAAAAAGAGATCCGCAGCATGAAAGACGGCTGGACGGTGAAAACCAAAGACCGGAGCTTGTCTGCGCAGTACGAGCATACTATTGTGGTGACAGACAACGGCTGCGAAATTCTGACGCTACGTAAGGATGACACCATCCCGGCGATAATCTCGCACGATGAATGATGAAAAGCCGGCGCCCGCCGGCTTTTTTATTAGATAGTTTTTTCTTATGGTGACGCGATGAGCAACTCATTACCTGACACAGCCTCCCCCCTTCTGCCCATCCCGCCGGAACATCCGGTGAGCTGGCCGCAGGGCGATCTGAACTGTGCTGCAATTAAGGCGCACATCGATACCTTTCAGCACTGGCTGGGCGAGGCGTTTGACGCCGGTATCGCCGCGGAGCAGCTCATTGCGGCGCGCACCGAATTTATCGACCAGCTGCTGCAGCGGTTGTGGATCGCCTGCGGCTTTGAATCCGTCTGCGACCTGGCGCTGGTGGCCGTCGGCGGCTATGGCCGCGGCGAGCTGCATCCGCTCTCTGACGTCGATCTGCTGATCCTCAGCCGCAAAAAGCTGCCGGACGACCAGGCGCAAAAGGTCGGCGAACTGCTGACGCTGCTGTGGGACGTCAAACTGGAGGTAGGCCACAGCGTGCGCACTCTCGAAGAGTGTCTGCTGGAAGGGCTTTCGGATCTCACCGTCGCCACCAACTTAATCGAATCGCGCCTGCTGATCGGCGACGTCGCGCTGTTCCTTGAACTGCAAAAACATATTTTTAGCGACGGCTTCTGGCCATCAGAAAAGTTCTTCGCCGCGAAAGTCGAAGAGCAGAACGTCCGTCATCAGCGCTATCACGGCACCAGCTATAACCTCGAGCCGGACGTGAAAAGCAGCCCCGGCGGCCTGCGCGATATCCATACGCTACAGTGGGTGGCTCGCCGCCATTTCGGCGCCACCTCGATGGATGAGATGGTCGGCTTCGGCTTTCTGACCGAGGCCGAGCGCAATGAGCTCAACGAGTGTCTGCACCAGCTGTGGCGTATCCGCTTCGCGCTGCATCTCGAACTCACTCGCTATGACAACCGCCTGCTTTTCGACCGCCAGCTCAGCGTCGCCCGCCGGCTCGGCTATGAAGGCGACGGCAACCAGCCGATTGAGCATATGATGAAGGACTTCTTCCGCGTCACCCGCCGGGTGAGCGAGCTGAACCAGATGCTGCTGCAGCTGTTTGAAGAGGCCATCCTCGCCCTGACCGAGGATGAAAAACCGCGCCCGATCGATGATGATTTCCAGCTGCGCGGCACGCTGATCGATCTGCGTGACGATACGCTGTTTATTCGCGAGCCGCAGGCCATTCTGCGCATGTTTTATATCATGGTGCGCAACAGCACCATCACCGGCATCTACTCCACGACGTTGCGCCATCTGCGCCACGCCCGCCGCCATCTGACCCAGCCGCTGTGCTATATCCCGGAGGCGCGCACGCTCTTTCTCAGCATGCTGCGCCATCAGGGGGCAGTGAGTCGCGGACTGCTGCCGATGCATCGTCACAGCGTGCTGTGGGCCTATATGCCGCAGTGGTCCCATATCGTCGGCCAGATGCAGTTCGACCTGTTTCACGCCTACACCGTCGATGAACATACCATCCGCGTGATGCTCAAGCTGGAGAGCTTTGCTAAAGAAGAGACCCGTAGCCGCCACCCGCTGTGCGTGGAACTGTGGCCGCGCTTAACGCACCCGGAGCTGATTTTAATCGCCGCCCTGTTCCACGACATCGCCAAAGGGCGCGGCGGCGACCACTCGATCCTCGGCGCACAGGATGTGCTGAAATTTGCCGAACTGCACGGGCTGAACTCCCGTGAAACGCAGCTGGTCGCCTGGCTGGTGCGTCACCACCTGCTGATGTCGGTCACCGCCCAGCGGCGCGATATTCAGGATCCGGAGGTGATTAAGCAGTTCGCCGAGGAGGTGCAAACGGAAAATCGCCTGCGCTATCTGGTGTGCCTGACCGTCGCCGATATCTGCGCCACCAACGAAACCCTGTGGAACAGCTGGAAGCAGAGCCTGCTGCGCGAACTCTATTTCGCCACTGAAAAACAGCTGCGTCGCGGCATGCAAAGCACCCCGGACATGCGCGAACGGGTGCGTCACCATCAGCTGCAGGCGCTGGCCCTGCTGCGGATGGACAATATTAATGAAGAGGCGCTGCATCAAATCTGGAACCGCTGCCGCGCCAACTATTTCGTGCGACATACGCCGACGCAGCTCGCCTGGCACGCCCGCAACCTGCTGCGCCACGATCTGAATAAGCCGATGATCCTCCTGAGCTCGCAGGCCACTCGCGGCGGAACGGAGATTTTTATCTGGAGCCCGGATCGCCCTTACCTGTTCGCCGCGGTGTGTGGCGAACTGGACCGTCGCAACCTCAGCGTCCACGACGCGCAGATCTTCACCACCCGCGACGGCATGGCGATGGATACCTTTATCGTCCTTGAGCCTGACGGCAGTCCGCTGTCCGCCGACCGCCACGAGGCGATCCGCCAGGGTCTGGAACAGACCATCACCCAGCGCAGTTGGGAGCCCCCGGCGCCCCGTCGTCAGGCGGCAAAGCTGCGTCATTTTTCGGTGGACACCGAGGTGAATTTCCTGCCGACCCATACCGATCGCAAATCGTTTCTCGAGCTGATTGCCCTTGACCAGCCCGGGCTGCTCGCCCGCGTCGGTCAGGTGTTCGCCGACCTCGGAATTTCGCTTCACGGGGCGCGAATTACGACAATTGGTGAGCGAGTAGAAGATTTATTTATAATCGCTACCGCCGACCGGCGTGCCCTTAATAATGAGCTGCAACAAGAAGTGCAACAACGGTTGACAGCGGCCCTCAATCCAAACGATAAAGGGTGACGTATTTTTTTTAGTGAATGGAAAGAAACAATGCAGCAGTTACAGAACGTTATTGAGTCCGCCTTCGAGCGTCGCGCCGACATCACGCCGGCCAATGTGGATACCGTGACCCGCGAAGCGGTTAACCAGGTTATTGCCCTTCTGGATTCCGGCGCGCTGCGCGTCGCTGAGAAGATCGACGGTCAGTGGGTGACGCATCAGTGGCTGAAGAAGGCGGTACTGCTCTCTTTCCGTATTAACGATAACCAGGTTATCGATGGTGCGGAAAGCCGCTACTTCGATAAAGTACCGATGAAATTCGCTGACTATGACGAAGCGCGTTTCCAGAAAGAAGGTTTCCGCGTGGTGCCGCCGGCAGCGGTGCGCCAGGGCGCGTTCATCGCCCGCAACACCGTGCTGATGCCGTCCTACGTTAACATCGGCGCCTACGTTGACGAAGGCACCATGGTTGACACCTGGGCCACCGTCGGCTCCTGCGCGCAGATCGGTAAAAACGTTCACCTGTCCGGCGGCGTCGGCATCGGTGGCGTACTGGAGCCGCTGCAGGCGAACCCGACCATCATCGAAGACAACTGCTTCATCGGCGCGCGCTCTGAAGTAGTTGAAGGGGTGATTGTCGAAGAAGGCTCCGTGATCTCCATGGGCGTTTACCTGGGTCAGAGCACCAAAATCTACGATCGAGAAACCGGCGAAGTCTTCTACGGCCGCGTGCCGGCTGGCTCGGTAGTGGTGTCAGGCAACCTGCCGTCGAAAGATGGTAAATACAGTCTGTACTGCGCAGTGATCGTGAAGAAAGTCGATGCTAAAACTCGCGGCAAGGTCGGCATTAACGAACTGCTGCGCACCATCGACTAAAGCAAATAAAAAGCGGGAGATATCCCGCTTTTTTTATATTTGATGCTGGCGAGAATGGATTTTTTCGTTAATTATTCAATGGTTATGATGCTATCAAAGGTACCGTTATGTACGATAATCTGAAAAGTCTTGGCATTACCAACCCTGATGAGATCGATCGCTATAGCCTGCGGCAGGAAGCTAACAACGACATTCTGAAAATCTATTTTCAGAAAGACAAAGGCGAATTCTTCGCCAAGAGCGTGAAGTTCAAATATCCGCGTCAGCGCAAAACCGTCGTCGCCGACGGCGTCGGCCAGGGCTACAAAGAGGTCCAGGAGATCAGCCCCAATCTGCGCTACGTCATCGATGAGCTGGATCAGATCTGCCAGCGCGATCGCACTGAAATCGATCTCAAGCGTAAAATCCTCGACGATTTACGCCATCTGGAAAGCGTGGTCACCAATAAGATCAGCGAAATCGAAGCCGATCTGGAAAAGCTCACCCGTAAGTAAGCGCATCCCCGGCGGCGCGTCGCCTGACCGGGCTGGCGGTATCAAGCCGCTACCGACAGCATGCATCGTCCAGGCCGGGTATGGCGAGTCGCTACCCGGCATTTTTTACCTCCACGCCTTAGCGTTGTTCATCCAGCTGCAGCGCGATATACAGCAGCAGCCGGTCGTCAAAGCTGCCAAGATCCAGCCCCGTCAGCTCCGAGATACGATTCAACCGGTACTCCAGCGTATTGCGATGAATAAACAGCGCCTTCGACGTCGCCAGCGGCTGCACGTTATGGCGAAACCACGCCTGCAGCGTTCGCCGCAGCAGCCCGTTGTTATCCATCGCCTTGAGACGCGCCAGCGGACGGGCCAGCTCATTGGCCTGCCAGCCGCCGCGCAGGCTGTCAAGCAGCACCGGCAGCATCAAATCCTGATAGAAATAGCAGCGACTCTCCGGCATCCGCTGCTTGCCCACCATCATCGTCGTGCGAGCGGTACGGTAAGAGCGGGCGATACTCCCGGGGCCGGTGAAGAAGTTGCCCAACGCCACGCGGAAACGGAGCTGGCCATTCTCTTTCATCCTGGCAATAAGCTGCTCGACGCGCCGGACGTGATCGTCGGCGTCCCAGCGGCCAAAGCTGTTCAGCGCCGGTTTCAGCACCACCATTTCCGTGAGCGAGACAATGGCCACGAGATTATGGCGATCGGGCGTGGTCAGCGCGTTCTGCAGTTGCTGTAATTCCGCCATCGCGCTGTCTACGCCGAGCTGGCCGCTGTCCACCTCAATCATCGCCACCACGCGCGGCTGATTCAGGTCGATGCCTAATCGCTGAGCCCATTCGTTCAGCGCCGGGGTATGCTCTTCCGCCTGAATCAGGTTCATCACCAGCTCTTCGCGCAGACGGCTGTCCTGCGCCAGGAGATGCATCAGTCGCGACTGCTCCAGCATCATCTCTGCCGTCATGCACACCAGCTCGCCATATTTTCGCAGCGACTCCGGCTCGCCGGTCAGGCCGATCACCCCGACGATCTCCCCCTCCAGGCGCAGCGGCAGGTTAATGCCCTGGCGCACCCCGTGCAGATGGCGAGCCACCGCGTCGTCGATATCCACCACCCTCCCCTGAGAAAGCACCAGCAGCGCGCCTTCGTGCAATTCACCAATCCTTTCCCGATCGCCGCTGCCGATAATCCGCCCGCGGGCATCCATCACGTTGATGTTGGTATCGATGATGCGCATCGTCCGCGCCACAATATCCTGCGCCATTTTGGTATCGAGATGCCAGCCAGCCATGTAATCCTCCCCTTTGCAGGGCACCAGCATAAAAGAGTCGTCGCCCTGCTGCATTGTGCATATGCCCGAAGCCCGGATGAGATATGTGGAGTTGTGGAAGCGGTCACAGAACGAAAAAAAGCCCCTGCCCTCGGCGAGGGAAGGGGCTGGGATCAAGCGCTGACGATTACTGCAGCAGCAGGTAGATAGAGGCGTCGCCGCGCTGAATGTTCAGCGCCAGCACGGACGGTTTGGCGTCGAAGATTTTCCGCAGATCGGCGATGTTTTTCACCGGCTGCTGGTTGGCCCCGACAATGATGTCGCCTTTCTTGAGGCCAATCTGCGCCGCCGGGGTGCCGGCTTTCACATTATTGACCACCACGCCTTTGTCCTGACCCTTGTTGCTCATTTCCGCCCCTTCAATCCCGTTGAAGATGGTGCTGGAGTCAACCTGGGTCTGGTTGCTCTGCTGCAGTTCGACGGTGACGGTCACCGGTTTGCCATCGCGCAGCAGGCCAAGCTCAACCTTGCTGCCGATAGGCATGGTGCCGACCTGAGCACGCAGCGCGGCGAAGCTGCTGATCGCCTTCCCGTTGAGGGAGGTGATCACGTCGCCGGCTTTAATGCCCGCTTTCGCGGCCGCCGACCCCGGCATCACCTGGCTGACGAAGGCGCCGCGCTGGGCGTCGACTTTCATCGCTTTCGCCAGCTCAGAGTTCAGTTCGGTGCCCATGATGCCGAGCTCGCCGCGTTTCACCTGGCCATATTTCACCATCTGCTCGGTCAGGTTTTTCACCATGTTGCTCGGGATAGCGAAACCGATACCGATGTTGCCGCCGTCCGGCGCCAGAATGGCGGTGTTGATGCCGATCAGCTCGCCGTTGAGATTCACCAGCGCGCCGCCGGAGTTCCCGCGGTTAATCGCCGCATCGGTCTGGATAAAGTTTTCGTAGTTTTCCACGTTCAGGCCGCTACGACCCAGCGCGGAAACAATCCCGGAGGTCACGGTTTCGCCCAGACCGAACGGGTTACCGATAGCCACGGTGTAGTCGCCGACGCGCAGCGCGTCAGAGTCGGCAAGCTTAATTGCCGTCAGGTTTTTCGGATCCTGAATCTGAATCAG
This sequence comes from Klebsiella sp. M041, assembly GCF_059759695.1. Classification (NCBI taxonomy): domain Bacteria; kingdom Pseudomonadati; phylum Pseudomonadota; class Gammaproteobacteria; order Enterobacterales; family Enterobacteriaceae; genus Klebsiella; species Klebsiella sp. M041. The sequence goes on along the minus strand of NZ_JCAXWU010000003.1, from coordinate 331,293 downwards.
CGCGATATCAGAGCGCGGGTCCTTACCCACGACTTTGGCATCAAACTTACGACCATCGCTCAGCTGGACCTTAATCGTGGTGGCGTTGTCCACGACGTGGTTGTTGGTCACCACATACCCTTTGGCCGCATCAATAATCACGCCGGAGCCCAGCGCCATGAATTTCTGCTGCTGGCCGCCGTCAGGCTGACCGCCCTGTCCGCCGCCCTGGCAAAACGGCGAACTCTGGAATGGAGAACCATCCTGGCAGAACGGCGAGTTATCGCCAAAGAACTGCTGGAAGTTACGCGGCATCCGTGGGGTATTAACGGTGGTGCTACCTTCAACGTTAATGCTCACCACCGACGGCATCACTTTCTCCAGCATCGGGGCCAGGCTTGGCATCTGCTGCGCGTTAGTGGCCGAAGATGCCGTTTCCGCCGCGCTCGCAGAGAGCGGGGACAATGCCAGACCTAAACTCAGAGCCAGTGCACTCATTGCTAACGTGGTTTTTTTCATCAGTTTCAATCTCAATATCAGAAAACGAAAGTTGCTGTGTACGTGACTATCAGAGTCATTTTATAGCGCTAAGTTCCGGAATTAAGTTTCTGGAAAAAGTAAAAATTTATTGTCCATCTTTACAAAACTCCAGCCTATTCCACCGCCATCAGTCGTCGATATTCATCCCACGCATATAAATCCGTCATCCCGCTGATATAATCCTGAATCAGACGGCAGCGATAATAGTATTCCATCAGCGCAAATTCAGGCGCTGTGCGCGCGAGCTTATTTACCGCTTCCACATAGGCCAGCCGGTGGCGGGTTGAAAGTTTCTGATACAGCCGGGAGGCAATGGGTAAACGCCGTACCCGCTCCTGCGCCACTAATTCGCTGAAATCCTCCAGTGATAATTTCAGCAGCGGCTGATAGATATCCAGCAGGCCGCTGATCACCCGGTAGCCCTGCAATTCCAGCTGCTCGACATCCGGATGGCTAAACACCTGTTTCATCGCCACATTTTTATAAAGCTCCAGCAGCTGACTGCAATCGCTGTCGTCCTCGAGCAGCGCATGATTAAAGTCGCCCGTAAAGATGGCCGGCAGGTTGTCAATAAATCGGCGCGCCGCGTAGGGCACCAGCTTATTCAGCGTGTTCACCCGCAAATACATAAAAAACTGATCTTCCGCGCTCTGCTTCAGGGAATTGGCTCGTGATTTCTCCCAGGCATTTTCCACCACCTGCGAGAATAACGATCCTTTTTCATGGCTGCCCCAGGCGTCGTAAAGATGCTGATAAAGCTGCTCAGCGCTGAAAATACGTTTTTCCACCGCGTCCTCGAGATCCGCGACGCAATATGAGATGTCATCCGCGGCTTCCATAATCCAGGTTAATGGGAACCGATTGTAAGGCGCCAGATCCAGTTCTTTACGCAGGCGCGCCACATACTCCTCTTCGGCTAAATAGTAGCCAGGCTTCTTCATTAAATAACTGTGGCTGGCTGGCGTCGCCTCGGACCACCACGCCGGACGAGTATATTTCAGAATACAGCCGACCTGCGCCCAGGTTAGATTCATGCGCATCAGCGTATGGACCAGACGAATGCCCTGGGCGTTGCCCTCAAAGCAACAGAGATCCTGGCGCACTTTGCGGCGCAGCGCGTTAAGCGACGTTTCCCCCTCCTGCAGGCGTAATGCCTGCACTTCACAGCGATCGTCGGTCAGCGGCTGCCCGAGCGCATCGCCGGGCGCCAGACGCTGGCGGAACCAGTCGTTAATCGCCGCCTCGCCAAAATGGCCAAACGGCGGGTTGCCGATATCGTGCATCAGGCAGGCCATCTCCACCACGCTCTCGAATGGCCCGGTCAGCTCTTCCAGGCCATACTCTTCCAGCAGCCTCTGCTCTTTCAGCCGGCTCAGTACCTCTTTGGCGATGTAACGCCCCACCTGCTGCACCTCCAGCGAGTGGGTCAGACGGGTACGCACCGCCGCGTTGCGCTCCAGCGGGAAGACCTGAGTTTTTTGCTGTAAGCGACGGATGGCCGGCGAGTTGACGATCCGTCCCCGATCGCTTTCGAAGATCCGCAGGATGTCGCGCTCCGTCTCGACACGCGGCGGCGAACGGAAGCGTCGACGCCAGTTTATCTTGTTGCGAAAATCAATCTTTGCCATAGCCTCTCCCGCGCGAGCAATACGCTTCCCCTTAAGCGCATGATAGACTATGCAACTAAACCTGACACATCGCGAGTAAATCTATGAAAATTGGCATTATTGGCGCTATGGAAGAGGAAGTTACCCTTCTGCGCGACAAAATCGAAAACCGCCAGACTATCACTATTGGCGGGAGCGAAATCTATACCGGCCAACTTCACGGCGTTGACGTCGCGCTGCTGAAGTCTGGTATCGGGAAAGTGGCGGCGGCGATGGGCGCGACCCTGCTGCTGGAGCGTTGCCAGCCTGACGTGATCATTAATACCGGCTCTGCCGGCGGCCTGGCGCCGACGCTGAAGGTCGGCGATATCGTCGTCTCCGATGAAGCGCGCTACCACGACGCCGACGTCACCGCCTTCGGTTATGAGTACGGCCAGCTGCCTGGCTGCCCGGCGGGCTTTAAAGCGGACGAAAAACTGGTGGCCGCCGCGGAGAGCTGCATTAACGCGTTAGATCTCAATGCCGTTCGCGGCCTGATCGTCAGCGGCGATGCCTTCATTAACGGCTCTGTCGGTCTGGCGAAGATCCGCCATAATTTCCCGCAGGCGATCGCTGTGGAAATGGAAGCGACCGCTATCGCTCACGTTTGCCATAACTTTAAGGTTCCCTTCGTGGTGGTTCGCGCCATCTCCGATGTGGCCGACCAGCAGTCTCACCTCAGCTTTGAGGAGTTCCTTGCGGTCGCCGCCCGACAGTCCACCCTGATGGTGGAGAATCTGGTCCAGAACCTGGCACGTGGCTAAGTCGCTCTCCTTCGCGCTTGCCGCGCTGCTGTTACTCGCCCCGGCGTGGCTGCTGGCCGCGCCGCGGGTGATCACCCTCTCCCCCGCCAATACCGAACTGGCCTTTGCCGCCGGGATCACGCCGGTCGGCGTCAGTAGCTATTCCGATTATCCGCCGCAGGCCAAAACGATTGAGCAGGTTGCCAGCTGGCAGGGGATGAACCTGGAGCGCATCGTAGCGTTAAAGCCAGACCTGGTGCTGGCCTGGCGCGGCGGTAATGCCGAACGTCAGGTTAACCAGCTGCAGTCCCTGGGGATCCACGTCCTCTGGGTGCAGACTTCGACCATCGAAGAGATCATCGCCACCCTGCGTCAACTGGCGAAGTGGAGCCCGCAGCCGGAAAAAGCGCAGCAGGCGGCGCAGGCGATGCAGCAGGAATACGATGCACTGAAAGCGCGCTATGCCAGCGCGCCGAAGAAACGCGTCTTCCTGCAGTTCGGTTCCGCCCCGCTGTTCACCAGCGGCCCCGGCTCGATTCAGGATCAGGTGCTGAGGCTGTGCGGCGGCGAGAATATCTTTGCCGCCAGCCGTGTTCCCTGGCCGCAGGTGAGCCGCGAACAGGTGCTGGCCCGTCAGCCGCAGGCGATTGTGGTGACCGGCGACGCCAGCCGCATCGCCGAGGCGCAGCGCTTTTGGCAACATCAGCTCACCATTTCGTTGATTGCGTTACACAGCGACTGGTTTGAACGCGCAAGCCCACGTATTATCCTCGCCGCCAAACAACTTTGTGCGGCGCTCGACCAGGTAAAATAACCATCCGGTAAAGCGGATGTTCAGTGGGAATCAACGATGCTTGTCTATTGGCTGGATATTATTGGCACGGCCGTTTTCGCGATCTCCGGCGTTCTGCTGGCCGGAAAATTACGCATGGACCCGTTTGGCGTGCTGGTGTTAGGCGTGGTGACGGCGGTGGGCGGCGGAACCATCCGCGACATGGCGCTGGCGAATGGCCCGGTATTCTGGGTCAAAGATCCCACCGATCTGGTGGTGGCGATGGTCACCAGCATGCTGACCATCCTGCTGGTCCGCCAGCCGCGCCGGCTGCCGAAATGGATCCTGCCGGTGCTCGACGCCGTCGGTTTAGCGGTGTTTGTCGGCATCGGCGTCAATAAAGCCTTTCTCGCCGGCAGCGGCCCGCTGGTAGCGGTATGCATGGGGGTGGTGACCGGCGTTGGCGGCGGGATAATCCGCGACGTGCTGGCGCGCGAAATTCCTATGATTCTGCGTACCGAGATCTACGCCACCGCCTGTATTGTCGGCGGCATTGTCCACGCCACCGCGCACGACACCTTCCATCTCCCGCTGGAGAATTCGGCAATGATGGGGATGTTGGTGACCCTGGCGATCCGGCTGGCGGCGATCCGCTGGCACCTGAAGCTGCCGACGTTTGCCCTGGACGATAACGGACGGCCATAAAAGCAAAACGGTAACCCTGAGGTTACCGTTTTTAGCGTTGGCGCCCTCTCGCTGCGAGAAAAAGCCCCTGCCGCGCTCGCTTTAAACGCTGAACGAGGACCCGCAGCCGCAGGTGCTTTTCGCATTCGGGTTGGTCACGATAAAGCGTGAACCTTCCAGCCCTTCGGTATAGTCGACAGAGCCGCCGACCAGGTACTGCAGGCTCATCGGGTCAACCACCAGGCCGACACCCTGTTTCTCAATGGTCATATCCCCTTCGTTCACCTGATCGTCGAAGGTGAAGCCATACTGGAAACCGCTGCAACCGCCGCCGGTGATATACACGCGCAGTTTCAGGTTCGGATTATCTTCATCCGCAATCAGGTGTTTTACTTTATTGGCTGCGGCTTCGGTAAACTCCAGCGGCAACGCTACGTCATCACTCATTTTTTGCTCCCATTGATACTTCCGGCCGGTTAAAGAATAACCGGACCTTTTGAGCCATTATCTAATACCCTGGTAAATCGTTCAAGTATTCTCCCGGGGTGCCTGCTGCGCTTTTGCCGCCTGCTCGGCCTCCTGCTTCGCCAGAGTACGTTGCAGAATGGTCGAATACAAAGGCTTACCGCCGAGGAATTGCGCCAGTAGTGTTGCGCCAAGGCAGGTAATAATCATTGGCAAAATGAGCTGATAGTTATCGGTCATCTCCAGCACCAGCACAATCCCGGTCAGCGGCGCGCGCACCGAGGCGGCGAGCAGCGCCCCCATACCGGCAATGGCGAAGGTGCCGGCATCGAGATGGTAGGACGGAAACAGCGGAATAGCCGCCATGCCGAACGCCGTGCCCAGCAGCGTGCCGAGCGCCAGCATCGGAGCGAAAATGCCGCCCGGCGCGCCGGAAGAGAAGCAGATCAGCGTGGTCACCACGCGGGCAATAAAGATGAACAGCAGCAAACCGACGGAGAAGTTACCGGCGGCGGCGATGGGGATCAGGTTAAAGCCGCCCCCCACCGCGGAGGGCTGCATCAGCCCCAGCAGGCCGCAAAGCCCGCCGATGACCCCGCCAATTAACACCCATTTTTTGATGTTGCCGCCGTGAATGCGCTGGAACAGATCCTGGGTGCGTAGCACCAGAAAATTAAACAGCGGGCCAAAGCAGCCAAACAGCATCCCCAGCACCAGGTACAGCCACAGGGTATTCACCGGGGCATTGCTCAGCTTGCCCACCTCTATAATTGCCGCCTCGCCGTTGAAAATGCGAAACACAATGCTCGACATGATCACGCCGGTAAATACCGCTTTAATGGAGATCAGGTTGTAGCGGAACTGCGGGCGCATCTCTTCGATGATAAACAGGATACCGGCCAGCGGCGCGTTAAAGGCCGCTGAGAGCCCCGACGCCGCACCGGTCGCCAGCAGCGTGTGCCGCGCTTCCGGACTGCGCATGTGGAAAATATCCAGCACCATGCGTCCAATGTTGCCGCCAAGCTGCACCATCGGCCCCTCGCGTCCCAGCACCATTCCGGCGCCCAGGGTCCCCATGCCGCCGATGAATTTCACCGGCAGCACGCGCCACCAGCGCACCGGCCGCAGCTCCTCCAGCGCCCCTTCGATTTCCGGGATCCCCGATCCGCCAGCCTCCGGCGCAAAGCGGCGCACGAGGAAATAGCCGACCATCGCCAGCAGCGCCGACAAGATAAACGCCAGCGGCCAGACCAGATACCAGTGGTCCGCCACCTGCGCCAGGGCGCCGATCCGCTGGTTCTGCACCCAGTTCACGCTCTTTTCAAACGCCACGCCCACCAGTCCGGCCAGCGTGCCGACCACCGCCGCCATAAACAGCACCGCCAGCGGCGTTTTATCGCGCTGAATCAACCGGCGCACCGCATCGCCGCGACGCACCCGCACGAACTGATGTGCTTCAAAAGAGGGAGTTTCTGCTTTCATGCCGTTATCAATTATTGGTAATACAAATGAAGAGAGAGGCATTTTAGCCGCCCCGGCGCGCTGCGTCGTCAAAAAAATGCCCTTGCGGCACATTGTTTCAATTGGGCAAAACTTTCATAACCATCCTGGAATAACTTAGAATAGCCGATAAAACATTTTTCACGAACCAGGACCCTGGCCATGAGCAAATCTGAAAATCTGTACCACGCTGCGCGTGAACTGATCCCCGGCGGCGTTAACTCGCCGGTCCGCGCCTTCACCGGCGTCGGCGGCACCCCGCTGTTTATCGAACGCGCGGATGGCGCTTACCTCTATGACGTGGATGGAAAAGCCTATATCGATTATGTCGGCTCCTGGGGTCCGATGGTGCTGGGCCACAACCATCCGGCGATCCGCAACGCGGTGATCGAGGCGGCGTCCCGCGGCCTGAGCTTTGGCGCGCCGACCGAAATGGAAGTAAAAATGGCGGCGCTGGTGACCGAGCTGGTGCCGACCATGGATATGGTGCGCATGGTGAACTCCGGTACCGAAGCCACCATGAGCGCGATTCGCCTGGCGCGCGGTTTCACAGGCCGCGACAAGATCATCAAGTTCGAAGGCTGCTACCACGGCCATGCCGACTGCCTGCTGGTGAAAGCCGGTTCCGGCGCGCTGACCCTCGGCCAGCCGAACTCGCCGGGCGTGCCGGCTGATTTCGCCAAACATACCCTGACCTGCACCTATAACGACCTCGCCTCCGTGCGCGCGGCGTTCGAGCAGTATCCGCAGGATATCGCCTGCATCATCGTCGAGCCGGTCGCCGGGAATATGAACTGCATTCCGCCGCAGCCGGAGTTCCTGCCGGGCCTGCGCGCGCTGTGCGACGAATTTGGCGCCCTGCTGATCATCGACGAAGTGATGACCGGCTTCCGCGTGGCGCTGGCGGGCGCGCAGGCTTATTACGGCGTGGAGCCGGATCTGACCTGTCTCGGGAAAATCATCGGCGGCGGGATGCCGGTAGGCGCCTTCGGCGGCCGTCGCGAGGTGATGGACGCGCTGGCGCCCACCGGTCCGGTCTACCAGGCCGGAACCCTCTCCGGTAACCCGATCGCCATGGCCGCCGGCTTCGCCTGCTTAAGCGAAGTGGCGCAGCCGGGCGTGCATGAAACCCTCACCGAGCTGACCAACCAGCTGGCGCAAGGCCTGCTGGATGCGGCGCGTGACGCCGGGATCCCGCTGGTGGTCAATAACGTCGGCGGCATGTTCGGCATCTTCTTTACCGATGCCGAAACCGTCACCTGCTATCAGGACGTGGTGAAGTGCGACGTCGAACGCTTCAAGCGCTTCTTCCATCTGATGCTGGAGGAAGGCGTGTACCTGGCGCCGTCAGCGTTTGAGGCCGGCTTTATGTCCGTCGCCCACAGCGAGGAAGATATCGACAATACCATCGACGCCGCGCGCCGGGTATTTGCCAAACTGTAAGGTGCTTGAATGCCTGGTGACGCAGGGATTTTCCCGGATGCGGCGCATTGCGCCTTATCCGGGCTACCAAATCGCACAGCGCTGTAGCCCCGGTAAGCACTCGCGCCACCGGGGATGTTGAGGCCATCCGGGATCGTTAGCGGCTCTGCTTCCTCAGCAAATAGATAAAGTACGGCGCGCCGATAAAGGTCGACAGCAGCCCCGCCGGGATCTGGTACGGGAACATGATCATCCGTCCGCACCAGTCGGCGAAGACCAGCAGCAGCCCGCCAGTCAGTCCGGAGATCACCATATGCGGCAGCGTTCGCCGGAAGCCCATCATGCGCGCAATATGCGGCGCCATCAGCCCGACGAAGCTCAGCGGGCCGATGGTCAGCGTCGCCGCCGCCGTCAGGCAGGCCGCCAGCAGCAGCAGAACAATCCGCGATGACGTCAGCGCCATGCCCACCGCCCGCGCCGCCTCCCCGCCCAGCGGCAGGATGGTTAACCAGCGGCGACAGAGCGGCGCCAGCGCCAGCAGGACCAGCATCACCGCGCCGCTGCGTACCACCCTCTCCGGCGTCGCGCTGTAAGTCGACCCCGAGATCCACGTCAGGATCTGCGCCATGCGCGGATCGCCGCTGGCCTGCAGCATCATCAGCAGCATGGTGAAGGCGGTACTGAGCGCCATCCCCGCCAGCAGCATCCGATGCGGCGAGAAACCGCCCCGTCCGGCGGCCAGCATAATGATCAGCAAAGTGGCCGCCGCGCCAAGGCTCCCGGCCGGCAGCAGCCAGCCAAAGGCGTCGCCAGGCACGAAGAACAGCATCAGCACCACGCCAAAGGCGGCGCCGGAGCTGATGCCCAGCACTTCCGGGCTGGCCATCGGATTGCCGGTCAGGCGCTGGATAATACAGCCGGCGACCGCCAGCATCACCCCGGCGGACAGCGCCGACAGCACTCGCGGCCAGCGCCAGGGCAGCAGTTGCTCCAGCAGATCGCCGTGAGCCCACAGCCAACCGTGGGCATCGCGACCAAAGGCCAGCGCTACGCTCATCGCCAGCAGCAGCAACGCGACGCCCCCGAGAACAAACCATTGCACGTGATAGCGTTCAGGCTGCACATTATCGCCGCCGTTCATCACCGGGGCGCTGATGCTGCGCAGCCGCGGCAGCAGCCACAGCAGCAGCGGCGCGCCAATCAGGGCGGTGACCGAGCCGGTGGAGACTTCCCGCCATACCCGGCTCAGCCAGAGGATCACCTGATCGGAAAGCCACAGGAGCAGCGCGCCGATCAGCGCCGCCAGCAGCAGCCGGGCAAGCAGTCGACGGGCGCCGAGCATTTTCGCCAGCAGCGGCGCGAACAGGCCGATAAAGCCGATAATCCCGACCGCATTGACCAGCAGCGCGCTCATCACGATCGCCAGCGTCAGGGCGCCGAGGCGCGCCAGAGACAGCGCCAGCCCCAGGTTGCGCGCCACCCCGTCATCGAGCCCCATCAGAGTCAGCGGACGCAGCAGCAGCAGGGTGAGTATCGCCCCGCCCAGCAGCTGCGGCCACAGGCGCTGCGCCACGCTCCAGTCGGTTTGCGTCAGCGTCCCGGTGCTCCACAGGAACATGCTCTGCAGCTGGTCGTGATGGAAAATCACCATCAGCTGGTTAAGCGCCCCGCAGTAGAGGCTGACCACCAGGCCCGCCAGGATCAGCGTTACCGGCGACAGACGCTTGCCCCAGGAGACGCCAAACACCAGCGCACCCACCAGACAGGCCCCGGCCAGCGCGGCAAACTGCGACGCCAGCACGCCGGGGATGGCCCACAGCGTGGTGACCGTTATCCCCAGCTGCGCGCCGGTGGCGACGCCAAGGGTGGTCGGCTCCGCCAGCGGATTGCGCAGCACCTGCTGGAACAGTACGCCGACCAGTCCCAGCCCGGCCCCCACCAGCAGTGAAACGGCCACCCGTGGCAGCAGGCTGTAATGAAACAGCATCTGGGCAATCTGATCGCTATCCGGCTGCCGCAGCGCCTGCCGCCATTGCGCATAGGGCAAGGCGACATTGAGATTGACGATACTCAACGCGAAGGCGGCGACCAGCAGCGCGGCCAGCAGGATACTGGCTAACGGTGAAATACGCGTATTCATGCCGGACTCCCCTGGGCCTCGGCCAGCACGCGGGCAAAATGCATCGCCGACAGCGTCGCGCCATAGAACCACACCGCCGGAACGCGCTGGAAGCGCCCCGCGCGCACGAACGGCATCGCCTGCCACAGCGGGGTCGCCAGCAGCTGGGTCATCTCCCGCTCGTTACCATGATCAAAACAGATCACATCGGCCTCGTTAAACGCCGCCAGCCGGTCGATGCCAACGCTAACGCTGCCCCAGAACGCCGCTTCGCCGCGCCAGGCGTTTTTAATACCAAAGCGGTCAAGCACCTCCTGGAACAGGCAGTTTTCGCCAAACACCAGAACGTGGCGCGGATCGAGCAGGGAGATCATCAGCAGCGGACGGTCGCCGCGTCCGGCAAAGCGCGGCTTCAGGCTCGCCATCAGCGCCTCAAACTCCGCCAGGTGGCGCTGAGCCTGCTGCGGTTTGCCCAGCAGGTCAGCCATCTCCAGCAGCGAGCGCTGAGCCATCGCCAGCGGGCGTTTGCCGTCGCTAAAGGTGAATCCGCGACCGGGGGCGATACGCGCCAGCTTCTCCGGCGACGGGCCGTAGCCTGCTGACCAGACGATAAACGACGGTTTCATCTGCGTCAGCAGCTCAAGATTGGGTTCAGTGCGCAAACCGACATCGATCACCGAGTCGGGCAGCGCGGGCTCGTTTACCCACAGGCGATAGTTAGGGATATCGGCCACGCCGTAAGGCGTGACGCCCAGCGCCAGCAGCAGCTCCGCCGGCAGCCACTCCAGGGCGACCACACGCTGCGGGTCAACGTTCGCCGCCTGCGCGCCGCGCATCTGCCACAGCAGCGGCGAGAGCGCCATCGCGGTCAGCAGGCGACGTCGGGTTATCTGAGTCGGGGTCATCATTAATAGACAAAGCTTACCGGCGCCGCGCCGGCCGGGTGCGGCAGGATCCCCATCGGGATGCCGTAGATTTGTTCCAGGGTATCGCTGCGCATCAGTTCCGCCGGCGTCCCCTGGGCGATCATTTCCCCGCCGCGCAGGGCCACCAGATAGTCGCAGTAGCGGGCCGCCATATTAACGTCGTGCAGGACGGCGATCACCGTCAGGCCGCGCTGCTGGCTGAGACGATGCACCAGCGCGAGGACATCAACCTGATGGGCGATATCCAGCGCCGAGGTGGGTTCATCGAGCAGCAGACAGCGGCTATCCTGCGCCACCAGCATGGCGATCCACGCCCGCTGACGTTCGCCGCCGGAGAGGCTGTCCACCAGACGATGGGCGAGCGGCTTCAGCCCTACCAGCGCAATCGCCTCTTCCACTTTCTCGCGGTCCGCCGCGCCAAAGCGACCCAGCGCGCCGTGCCACGGATAGCGGCCGATCGCCACCAGCTCGCGCACCGTCATACCTTCGGCCGGCGGCAGCTGCTGCGGCAGATAGGCCACTTTGCGGGCAAAGGCTTTGCTGCCCCAGCTCTCCAGCGGCTGGCCGTCCAGCAGCACATCGCCTGCAGAAGGCGGCTGATGGCGGCCAAGCATTTTCAGTAACGTCGACTTGCCGGAGCCATTATGGCCGATCAGGCCTGTGACTTTTCCGGCCGGGAAGGTGAGCGAGAGCGGATGGAGCAACGTGCGGCCAGGCACACGGAAAGTGACGCGATCCAGCGCAAAGGTGGTTTCTGCGTGCGGAGTCTGTTCCTGCATAGCGATAACCTGATAAAGGGCGCGGCGAACCGCGCCCGTAGGTGGTTAGAAACGGAAGGTGGCGGTGGCGACGACCTGACGTCCGGCCCCCCAGTAGCAGGCGTATTCGCTGTAGCAACTGGAGACATATTCGCGGTCGAACAGGTTGTTGACGTTGACGCCGACCGACGAGCCCGGCAGGCCAAAGCGCGCCAGATCGTATTTCACCGTCGCATCCATCAGCGCATAACCGGCCACACTAAAGGCATCATTTTTCTTACCGGTGCTGGTGTCATTTTTGTAGTAGCTGACCGTTGAACCGATATAGCGCGCCCCGGCCCCAATCGTCAGACCGCTCAGCGCGGTTTCGTGGAAGGTATAATCCGCCCACAGGGAGGCCATGTTACGCGGCACTTCCGCCGGACGTTTGCCGTTGAACACCGTATCGTGAGTGTACTCCGCATCGGTGTAGCTGTAGGCTGCGGTGACGTTAATATTGGCGTTCACCGCCGCCTTCGCCTCCAGCTCAAGGCCGCGGGAGCGGATTTCGCCGGTCTGGATGCTGAACGCCTGGTTAGCCGGATCCGCCGTCAGGTTCTTGTCTTTGGTCAGCTGATAGACCGCCGCGGTGACCACCACCGGCATATCTTTCGGCACATATTTCACGCCGGCTTCATACTGCTTACCGCGCGACGGATCGAACGGCTTACCGCTGCTGCTGGCGCCCGATACCGGTTCAAACGATTCGCTGTAGCTGAAGTACGGAGAGATACCGTTATCGAACAGGTAGTTGATGCCGCCGCGCCAGCTGAACTGCTGGTCGTGGTTCTCCGCCAGGCTGTTGGTGGCGCGGGTTAACGTTGAGGTCGTGGCGTAATCGTAACGGCCGCCCAGGGTCATCACCCATTTATCCCACTCCATCTGATCCTGCGCGTACAGGCCAGTCTGCTCCATCCGGTTGAGCACCGCGTACGGGAAGGTGACCTGAATATTCGGGTTACCGTACTGCGGATTGTTCATGCTGATGGGATCCGCCGTCCCGTAGTCGGCATCCACATCGTTACGCATCCGCGAGTAGTCCACGCCGGTCAGCAGGGTATGGCTAACCGCGCCGGTGGCGAAATCAGACTGCAGCTGAGTATCGACGGTGAAGGTGTTCAGGTGCTCGTCGGAGCGCACATAGGCGCGATTCATGTAGCCCGGCGCGACATAGCCGTTGCCGTACACCGAACGATAGAGCGTATGCACATCGGCATAGCGCAGGTTCTGCCGCACGGTAAAGGTGTCATCGAACTGATGGGAGAAGCTGTAGCCCACCATCTTCTGGCGGCGGGAGATTTTATTATCCGCCTCGCCTTCGTTGAAATCGGTCGGCAGCTTATGCGCCTTACCGTTGGCGTCGTAATACGGCACCACGGTGCCTTCGCGCGGCAGCCAGCCGTAGTAGCCCGCATCCGGATCATTCTGGAAGTTGCTCAGGAAGGTGAAGTCGGTTTTATCATCCGGACGCCAGCTAAAGGAGGGCGCCACCGCGTAGCGGGTCGATTTCGCCATCTGCTGCTGGGCATCCTGGCTGCGGCCCAGGCCGGTCAGGCGGTAGGACCAGACGCCGGCATCATCAATGGCGTCGCTGAAGTCAAACCCGGTCTGCCACAGATTGTCGGTGCCCATCTTAAACTGCACTTCTTTCAGCGGCTCGGTGGTCGGGCGTTTGCTGACCATGCTGACGATACCGCCCGGGTTGCTGTTGCCGTACAGCACCGAGGTTGGCCCGCGCATCACTTCCACGCGCTCCAGGAAGTAAGGATCCATGGAGACTTCAGAGTAGTTATTCCCCTGCAGCTTCATGCCGTCCAGATACTGGTTGGTGTTGACGGTCGTCGAGGTGGTGAAGCCGCGAATGGTGACCACGTCATAGGTGGTCGAACTGCCGCGGGTGGAGAAGACGCTTGGCGTATAGGAGAGCGCCTCTTTTACCGTCGTCGGCTGACGCATCTCCATCTCCTGGCGCGTCACCACCGACACAGACTGCGGCGTTTTTTCTATCGGGGTATCGGTTTTCGTCGCCGTGGCGGAGCGTTTCGCCGCGATGGTCGGCGCCGGTCCCCAGGCGCTTTCCTGGGCGGCCGGGGCGGCAACGACGGTGATGGTTTCTTCTTTCTTCGGTTGTTCTGCTGCCTGTGCGTAGACAGACATGCCGCTAACCGCCGTGGCTACTACAGCTGCGACTTTACGCAGCGAGTGATTTGGCTGAGCAGTTTTTGGACGCGCCATGGGTATATCTCTGATGAAAGTGAATGATAACGTAAACGAGAATTATTATTATGACGGGCGATATAATAGGCGAAACGTTGAAGGCAAGGCAAGCGATATGCCTGTCGCTGCGGGTTGAAGGCTGAATTAATAACCAGATAGTTATTATGGAGTTAAAGAGCCGTTAACTTTTTTACAGGCATAAAAAAACCCCTTAATACTTTCGTCTTAAGGGGTCTGGTCTTAGGGCTTAATCAGTTACTGCCGAACATATCCTTGATCCAGCCCGCGACGCCGTCGCTCTTCTCCTGCTGCTTCGGCGGCTGCTGTTGCTGCTGCTGTTGCTGCTGAGGCTGCTGCTGCCCGGACTGATTGAACGGGTTGTTCGCTTCCTGCTGCTGCAACTGCTGCTGCTGCATCATCTCGCCCTGGCGGCACAGCGCATCCGGCTGCGTCGTCCACACCGGCAGCGAACGCATACCGCCGCTGCAGACGAAGTTGCCGTTGCTGTCCACGCCCATGTCGACCACGTCTTCAGGCGCCGTCAGCACCAGCGGCGTTGGCGTCTGGTTCGCCAGATAACGCTGGTAAATCGACATCGCACCGCTGGCGCCGTACAGTTTGGTTGGCTGGTTATTATCGCGACCCACCCAGGTGATGGTCACCTGGCTACCGTCGATCCCGGCAAACCAGGTATCGACGTTATTGTTGGTGGTCCCGGTTTTCCCCGCCAGATGGAGGCCCGGATACTTCGCGCCCAGCTGACGCCCCGTCCCGCGCTGCACCACCTGCTGCATGGTCCACAGCGTCATGTAGGCCGCCTGGGCAGGCACCGCGCGCTCCGCCTGCGGGTAGCTCTGATACAGCACCGTGCCATCTTCCGCAATCACTGACCGCAGGGCGGAGAGTGGCGCACGGTTGCCGCCGCTGGCGATGGTCTGGAAGGCCTGGGCCACTTCAATTGGCGTCAGGTTCAGCGCGCCAAGCAGCATCGCCGGCACGGCGTTGAGCTGATTCTTCGGCGCCCCCAGTTTGGTCCAGGTATCGACCACCGCCGGCAAGCCCAGCGCCATCCCGAGGTTAACCGTCGGCACGTTCATCGAACGGGTCAGGGCATCCACCAGCATCACCTGGCCGCTGAAGCGACGATCGTCGTTCTGCGGCGACCAGGTCTGGCCGTTGGACAGGCGAATAGTCACTGGCGCATCGGCGATCCACGTATTCAGGCGATACTGGTTCGGCTGGCTCAGCGCGGTCAGATAGGTCGCCGGCTTGGCCAGAGAACCAATCGACCGGCGGGCCTGCATCGCACGGTTGTAGCCGGCGAACTGCGGCTCCGCGCCGCCGACCATCGCCCGCACTTCACCGGTAAAGCGGTCCACCACCACCATGGCGGTTTCCAGATCTGCCAGCTTGCGCTGTTTCTTCAGTACCGGGATCCCTTCGGTGGCCGCTTTTTCCGCGGCATCCTGCGCCACCGAGTCGAAGGTCGTAAAGATCTTCACGCCGGAGAGATCTTTCACTTTATCGCCCAGCTTCGCCTGCAGCTCCTGACGCACCATCTGCATAAACGCCGGCTGTGGTGAAATCACCCCGCCACGCGGCTGCACACCCAGCGGACGCGCGCTCAGCATGTCGTACAGCTCCTGGTCGATGACCTGCTGCTGCTGCAGCAGGCGCAGCACCAGATTGCGTCGCTCAAGGGCCAGTTTCGGGTTGCGCCACGGGTTATAGACCGAGGCCCCTTTCACCATCCCCACCAGCAGCGCCTGCTGGTCGAGGCTCAGCTCTTCCACCGGACGGCCAAAGTAGTACAGGCTGGCCAGCGGGAAGCCGCGAATTTCGTTATCGCCGCTCTGACCGAGGTACACCTCGTTCATATACAGCTCAAGGATGCGATCCTTGCTGTAGCGGGCGTCGACGATCAGCGCCATGTACGCTTCGTTGGCTTTACGCCAGTAGGAGCGTTCGCTGGAGAGGAACAGGTTTTTCACCAGCTGCTGGGTCAGGGTACTTGCCCCCTGCACCGTCCGGCCTGCCGTCAGGTTCGCCAGCACCGCACGGCCGATGGAATAGAGGCTGATACCATCGTGCTCGTAGAAGTGGCGGTCTTCGGTCGCCAGCAGCGTATCCACCAGCAGGTCGGGGAAGCCGCTGCGCTTCACGAACAGACGCTGCTCGCCGTTCGGCGACTGCAGCATGGTGATAAGCCGCGGATCGAGGCGGAAGAAACCGAACTGGCGGTTGTTATCCATATTCTCGATGGTTTCCAGATGGTCGCCGTCGAAGGTCAGACGCGCGCGCACCTGCCCTTCTTTACTGTCCGGGAAATCGAACGGACGGCGGATCATCTCGATGCTGTTGGCCTGCACCGTATATTCGCCGGGACGCGTCATCGCGCTGACCTGACGATACTGGGTGGCGTTCAGCAGACGCACCATCTCGTTTTTGCTGATCTGCATGTCCGGCTCAAGGTTCACCATTCGGCCATAGACCGCGGCCGGCAGCTCCCAGACTTTACCGTCAATGCGGCTGCGGATTTTCTGGTCGAGGTAGACGCCATAGGCGGCAATCAGCACCGCGAAGACAATCCCCAGCTTGACCAGCAGCCACAGCCAGCTGCGCTTACGACGAGGCTTGCCACCTTTGCCTTTGGCTTTTCTCGGCACCGGTTTCTCATCCTCATAATCATCGTCATCATACTCGTCGTCGTAGTCCTCTTCCCGGACCCGGCGACGGGTGACTTTCTGTTTTGTCGGACGTGAGGGTCTTCCCTTACGTCCGATAGGCTCGCGGTCATCTCCCGCCATGCTTTTTCTCCGCAACGTTCAGGCGCAAAGGCCTGATTCTCAATACTTCCCCTGTTCAGAGGAAGAAGAAATCTCTCAAATTAACGTCCTGGCTGCTTACCCTCGGGACGACAACCTGCTGGCGGGCAGAACGCGCCGCCCATCTTTCAAAGGGTTGGTTTGCTTCGTTTCACATGATACTAACAATAAAAATTCACCATAAAATCATTGTGTTAAACGCATCACTGGCAGAATGAGTCAGAACATAGCACGTAATGTTCAGGGCATACAGGATAGCACTAAAATGCGACATTCTTAACCAGCATTTTACCTCGTACTCACGTAACAAGATGGGAAAGAGTATGTTTTTTAATAACATAAAAAATGACGCTCGCCCTGATGCCAAATGCGGCGGCATCATCTGCCGCAGAAAATATATTTTCCGGCCGCCAATGTTTATTATTGAAAGAAGTAAAGGGGATTAATCGAGTTTCTGCCAATAAAAATGAGAGCCTGTTAACATTTATGCAGAATCATATTTTATGATGACACCAGGGAAATATTTGTTAAACTAGCGGCCAGTGATTCATTATTTTGATTACTCTACTATGCGCATTCCGCTTATATTTCCGCTTTGCGTGGTGGCCGTGCTCTCTGGCTGCCAACAGAAACCCGCCTCAACGCTCAGTCCGGCCATCAGTAGCCAGGCGCAGCTCGAGCAGCTCTCGTCCGTGGCGGCAGGAACGCGCTATCTCAAGAATAAATGTAATCGTAGCGATCTGCCCGCCGATGAAGCTATTTATCGCGCGGCGGTGAATGTCGGCAAAGCGCGCGGCTGGGGAAATATTGACCCGGCAACGTTAAGCCAAAATAGCGACCGGCTTTACCAACAGCTTTTACAGGACAGCACCCCGGAAGCCGCCCAGTGCAGTCAATTTAATCGCCAGCTTGCTCCCTTTATTGCCAGCCTGCGCGGCGACTAAGCAAAATATCTTCAACGCGCATTTTATTGCGCGTGCCCCTTATTCGCCTTTCGGCTCCTCGTCAATTTTCCCCCCGGGCCAGTCCTCCAGCGCCGCGAGGGTAAAGGTCGTGCCGTTGAAGCTAAAGATCGTCACATCCTGCTGGATCTGCTCCACCACCAGATTGGGCAGCGGGGAGTCGCCCTCCGTCCACGCTTTGCCATTTAACACAATGCTGCGCTTTTCCGCTAACGAGGCGTAGACATGCGCGCTATAGCGCAGAGGCGGCAGCGTATCGCTGTCCACCACCGGCGCGGCGGGCGCGCTGGGTTTTGTCGCCGGCGGCGGCGTCTTTGGCGCGGCCTCTCCGGCAGCGGTTAACGGCAGAAGCGCCGCATGCGCCACCGGCAAGGGCAGCGGTTGCGGCGGTGCCGGATGACGCCACTGCTCGCCGCCAAACCAGCCGAGCGCGAATAATAATCCGGCGTACAGCGGGATAATCCAGCCTGGGATCTGCACCATCCGGCCGCGGATCACCGGCGCGTCCGCCTGCGCGGAAGGCGGCTGATGCGCCACCAACGGGGGGATCCCTCTTTCACTGTCATCACGAACAATCACCACGATCTCCTGTTCCCTCACGATAACGAGAAGGCGCCCTTACGGGCGCCCCACGTCACGTTATTTACTGCTCACCGGCAGGCCGGCGCCCTGCGATTCGCCCTGCGGCAATTCGAGAACAGCAACCGACCAGGCCGGCAGCGTGACCGAGCCGTCAGCGGCAATCTGCACGCCGCTGGCCAGCGAACGGTCGCCCGCCGCCTGCTGGATGGCGCTCAACTGGAGCGATGTGCCGGCGAAATCCTGCAGCGTCCGGCTTTCCGGGGCGGCGTTAATCGCCACCACGATACCGTCGACGCGGCTGTCCAGACTGGCGCCAGCCTGCATCCCGTCATCGATGGTCATCACCAGCAGACCGGTCTGCTGATCGGCGCCGGTATTGCGGAAGTCCACACGCTGCATCACCGTCGCGCCGTCGCCGAGGGTAAACAGCGGAGATGACT
The DNA here is from genome assembly GCF_059759695.1 of Klebsiella sp. M041. NCBI lineage: Bacteria > Pseudomonadati > Pseudomonadota > Gammaproteobacteria > Enterobacterales > Enterobacteriaceae > Klebsiella > Klebsiella sp. M041. Next base: position 312,674 of record NZ_JCAXWU010000003.1, on the reverse strand, counting down.
TACGCAGCGCGGTCAGCTCCTGATAAAACGCGGTCATCTGCTTGAGCTCGGCTTCACCCGGGGTGGCCACCCAGTCCTTCACGCGGGCGATGATGTCATAGTTGCTGCCATCATCGCTGCTGCGCGGCATACCGACGTTGTAGTTGTTGTCCTGCAGGGAGTAATCCACGCGGTTAAACCAGTCGCCGGAATCATACGAGTCGCGTGTAAAGGACTTGGAGCGCAGCAGCTCCGAGCCCTGCTGGTCAAAGGCGATCCCCTGGCCGAGCATGACCGTGGCCAGCGACACCGCCTGCATCCGGACGCGGGTGTCGAGATCCGCCTCCTGAGCGGCTTTGTAGCTGATCATGTCCCACAGCGTCTGGTTGTCGTGTTTTGACACATAGTTCACGACTTCCGTCGGATCAGCCGCGTAGCCGCCAGGCGCGCCGTTATAATCAATCTCGCTGCCTCTCTTCACCGCGCCGTCTTTGTCGATCAGCACGAAGTCCGCAAGGTTACCGGCCATGCCGAGACGGGTCAGATCGGCGAGATGGCGCGCCTGATCGTCGGTCAGGGTGGTCAGCTCATTCGGCAGAACGCCGGCCCCGCTGCCCACGCCCTGGTTCTGGCGCAATGCATCGCCGGAGTCGAACGGTCCGCCGCCGCGCACGGCGTCGCGCAGACGATCGGAGAAGGTGCCGATCCCGGTGCCTTTGAGATTGATTTGCGAGGCAATTTCAAAGCGATCGCTCTGGTTGGAATCCCAGCCTTCGCCAAAGAAGTAGATATCAGGGTTCAGCGCTTTAATGCGCTCCCAGGCCGAGAGGATCTGCGCTTTCGGGTGGTAGCCCATCAGGTCGAAGCGGAAGCCATCGATCTTATAATCGGTGGTCCATACCGCCAGTGAATCGGCGATAAGCTTGGCGAACATCCGGTGCTCTGGCGCCGAGTCGGAGCAACAGGTGGCCGATTCCACGCTGCCGGTGGTTTCGTTCAGACGCTGATAGTACCAGGGGACGATCTTATCCAGCACCGAGGTGCGGTCGGTCGGGCCGGCGGCGTTGGTGTGGTTGTACACCACGTCCATAATGACGTTCATTCCCAGATCCTGCTTGATCGCCTGAATCATGGTGCGGAACTCTTTAATGCGCGCCGTGCCTTCCGAGTCGGTGGCGTAGGATCCTTCCGGTACTGTGTAGTGGAACGGATCGTAGCCCCAGTTATAGGAGTCGGTCTGCGCCACAAGCGTATTCAACGCCTGCACCTGCGGGTTATCCTTACTGTCGTTCTGCTTCAGCTGAGTCAGCACCTCTTCAACCGTCGAACCGCTGTCGCAATAGCCCGCGAACTCGCTGCTCTTCACCGCGCTGTTGACCTCGCACAGGCGACTGAACGGCTGCTGAATATCGGCGACTTTGTCGCTGAACTCATTGACCGTCGCCAGATCGAAGACCGGCAGCAGCTCAATATGGGTCACGCCCGAGGCCGACAGCTGCTTCAGATGCTGAACCATATTGCTCTCCTGGGCGGTGAGCGCCAGATACTTACCGCGCAGCTCCGCAGGAACGGTTTGATCCCAGGCGGAGAGATCGCGAATATGCGATTCGTGGATCGTCATCTTCGCCAGGTCAGCTTTGGTTTTCTGCGCGTGCGGCATCGTCAGCCCGTCCCAGCCTTCCGGCTTCAGCGCGCTGTCGTTCAGATCGACTACCTGGCTGTACTCCGAGTTGGTCGACAAACTGTGGGCGTAGGGATCGGTCACTTCGTACTGCTCGACTTTGCGCGACTGCGGGTGGTAGACCGTCATCGCGTAGCGGTAGAACGCGCCTTTCAGGTCGCTCCCTCCCTGCCAGGACCAGGCGCCGGAGGCGCTGTCGCGGGTCATCGGGTGGCTGGCAACCACTTTCTTGTCCGCACTGTAGAGCACCAGCTCGACCTGCTGCGCCGTGGGCGCCCAGACGCGGAAAGTCACGCCGCTATCGGTCAGCTGGGCGCCATAGCTCAGCGCCTCGGCGGCGGCGGCATAGGTATCATCCAGCACGCCGGCGGTCTGCACCTGGGTGGCGGAGCTCAGTATCCCATCGCTTTCGGCGGATATCGCCACCGTCTCGCCCTGCAGCAATTCCTCGACGTTGACGTCATCCGGCAGCTTAAAGGCAGGATAGCTGGCGAGATGAGGGAAGCGCATGCTCACCTGCTGGCTGACGGTGGTCGGGGTCAGCTTGACATACTTATCGGTAAATTCGCCGTTACTGTCGGCGGCCACCTTACTGCTGTGGCTGTAATAGAGGCGCACAATGGGTTTATTTTCCCCGCCCGGCCACAGCAGAGTGGTCTTATCGACCCAGTGCGCTTCGGCCAGCGCCACGCCAAAGGCGGCGCGGAAGGCGTCGGCGCGGGAGTCATAGACCGCGCTGTTGCCGGCGATGACCGATACCGTCCGATCGGTGAAATCACTGAAAGAGACGCGCAGGTCGCTGTCGATAAGCTTATTGGTGCCATCGCGGACGATCACGTTGATACACCCGCTCTCTTTAGTCAGCGGGATCACCCAGTAAGGGCCATATTTGTCGCTGCCGGTCGGCGTGGTGCTGACATCATTCCAGTCCGCCACCGGCGCGCTCAGCGCATCACAGGTTTCGTTATTCCACAGATAGAGGTTTTTGCTGGCATAGTCGGCCGGCGTGCTGCTGGTGATGCCGGCGATATCGACGAGATGAATGACAGCCTGGTTGGCAGAGGCCTGTACCGCTTCGCCAGGGACGGCAACGTCCGGTAAACGGACGACGACATCCTGCGGGTCGGGCGTGCCAGGATTACCGGGTTCGCCAGGTGAGCCAGAGGAAGAGGAGGAAGAGCTGTTATCACAGCCACTCAATAATACTAACGATCCAAGAAATAGGGCATGACAGGTATATCTGAGCATTCGATAGTCCCTAATATGCTTATTAAATTATAAAAGGTAAGAAAGGATGAATATCTTTACAGCGCGCTAATTAGATATTTTTGCTTTCTCAGGCGCAATCATCCCCCACAAATGAGAGGGGGGCGTAGGAAGCCGGGGGAGTAAATGAATAAAGGGAATGACGACCGCAAACCGCAAACTGATTATGATTCGCCACGCTTATCGCCACTCTCCGGCAATAATTCATTCAAAAGCCAATAATCACCTACCTGTTTCGGTAGGGTATTACGCCAGCGTGCAGAAAAATAAATTAGCAAAGGGATTAAAATGCCAATTTCTGTGATGGGGTTAACAAATATAAATAAAGGGATAATTAAATTATTACCCCGATTTGTGACGCTCATCATATTAATAACCGCCATTCCGCAGCTGGCGAAATTAACCTGGCGAGTGGTATTCCCTGTCAGTTCTGAGGATATTTCCGCCCTGCCGTTAACCGCGCCTCCGGCAGCGGAACCGGAATTAAAAAACGTGCGGCCCGCATTTACCCTGTTTGGCCTGGCGACGAAAAATCCCCCCGCGCCAGCGGAGGCCACCAGCCTCGATCAGGTGCCGGTTTCCAGCCTGAAGCTACGCCTGGCCGGGCTGCTCGCCAGCAGCAACCCGGCGCGTTCCATCGCGATTATTGAAAAAGGAAATCAGCAGGTTAGCCTTAGCGTCGGCGATACCACCCCGGGATACGATGCACAGATCGCTGCCATCCTGCCAGACCGGATCATCGTCAACTATCAGGGGCGCCAGGAGGCCATTTTATTATTTAACGATACCCGCGCGTCGTCGTCATCGCCCGCCGCCGCGCCCCGTCCGCCCCTTATGAAGCGACTCCGTGAGCAGCCGCAAAATATCCTCACTTATTTAACGATTTCGCCGGTACTCAGCGGCGACAAACTGCAGGGCTACCGACTTAACCCTGGCAAAGATGCCTCGCTGTTTCGCCAGGCCGGCCTGCAGGCAAATGATTTGGCGATCGCCTTAAATGGCATCGATTTACGCGATCAGGAACAAGCGCAACAGGCGCTGCAGAATCTGGCCGATATGACCGAAATAACGCTAACCGTTGAGCGGGAAGGCCAACGACACGATATTGCTTTCTCCCTGGGGGATGAATAATTGCCAACCATGAAACGCCTGCGAAAAATGCTTCCTGCGCTGCTGATATTAACCCCGCTGCTATTTTCTCCGGCCGCCGCGGAGGAATTTTCCGCCAGTTTTAAAGGCACCGATATCCAGGAATTTATCAATACCGTCAGCAAAAACCTGAATAAAACGGTGATTATCGATCCCAGCGTACGCGGCACTATCACCGTGCGCAGTTACGATATGCTCAATGAAGAGCAATATTATCAATTCTTCCTCAGCGTGCTGGATGTATATGGCTTCGCCGTGATTAATATGAATAACGGCGTGCTGAAGGTGGTCCGCGCCAAAGACGCCAAGACCTCGGCCGTTCCGGTCGCCAGCGAGGCCGCGCCGGGCGAAGGCGATGAGGTCGTCACCCGGGTGGTGCCCCTGACCAACGTCGCCGCTCGCGATCTCGCGCCGCTGCTCCGCCAGCTGAACGATAACGCTGGCGCCGGCAGCGTGGTCCATTATGAACCTTCCAACGTCCTGCTGATGACCGGCCGCGCGGCGGTGATCAAACGCCTGCTGACCATTGTCGAACGCGTCGACAACGCCGGGGATCGCAGCGTGGTGACCGTGCCTCTCTCCTGGGCCTCCGCCGCGGAGGTGGTCAAACTGGTTACCGAACTCAATAAAGACACCAGCAAGTCGGCGCTGCCGGGATCGATGGTGGCGAACGTGGTGGCCGATGAGCGCACCAACTCGGTGCTGGTGAGCGGCGAGCCAAACTCGCGCCAGCGCATTATCGCCATGATCAAACAGCTCGACCGCCAGCAGGCGGTGCAGGGCAACACCAAAGTGATCTACCTGAAGTACGCCAAAGCCGCCGATCTGGTGGAGGTCCTGACCGGGATCAGCAGCTCGCTGCAGAACGATAAGCAAAGCGCCAAGCCGGTGGCCGCGATCGATAAAAATATTATTATCAAAGCCCACGGCCAGACCAACGCCCTGATCGTCACCGCGGCGCCGGACGTGATGAACGATCTGGAGCGGGTGATCGCCCAGCTGGATATCCGCCGCCCGCAGGTGCTGGTGGAGGCGATTATCGCCGAAGTGCAGGATGCCGACGGACTCAACCTCGGTATCCAGTGGGCCAATAAAAACGCCGGCATGACCCAGTTTACCAACAGCGGATTGCCGATCTCCACCGCGATCGCCGGCGCCAACCAGTACAACAAAGACGGTACCATCAGCAGCTCGCTGGCCAGCGCCCTCGGCTCGTTTAACGGTATCGCCGCCGGCTTCTACCAGGGGAACTGGGCGATGCTGCTCACCGCCCTCTCCAGCAGTACCAAGAACGATATTCTGGCCACCCCCAGCATCGTCACCCTCGACAATATGCAAGCCACCTTCAACGTCGGCCAGGAAGTCCCGGTGTTAACCGGCTCGCAAACCACCTCCGGCGACAACATCTTCAATACCGTCGAGCGCAAAACCGTGGGCATTAAGCTGAAGGTGAAACCGCAGATTAACGAAGGCGATGCCGTGCTGCTGGAGATTGAGCAGGAAGTATCGAGCGTCGCCGATTCGGCCTCCAGCACCAGCAGCGATCTCGGGGCGACCTTTAATACCCGGACGGTGAATAACGCCGTGCTGGTGGGCAGCGGTGAAACGGTGGTGGTTGGCGGGCTGCTGGATAAAAGCGTCACCGATAGCGCCGACAAAGTGCCGCTGCTCGGCGACATCCCAGTGATCGGCGCGCTGTTCCGCTCCGACAGCAAGAAAGTGTCGAAACGCAACCTGATGCTGTTTATCCGCCCGACCATTATTCGCGATCGCGATGAGTACCGCCGGGCCTCCTCCGGCCAGTACACCGCCTTCAACGATGCGCAAACCAAACAGCGGGGCAAAGAGAGCAGCGAAGCATCGCTAAGCAACGATCTGCTGCACATCTATCCGCAGCAGGAGACCCAGGCCTTCCGCCAGGTTAGCGCCGCCATTGACGCCTTTAACCTCGGAGGCCGCCCATGACGCCAGCTGCCGAACGCCGTCCGCTGTTGCCCTTCGCGTGGGCCCGCGCGCACCATCTGGTGCTGCTCAGCGACGGCGAACGCTGCGAAGCGCTGTGCCGCGCTGATACCGCCGCCCGGGCGCTGCTGGAAGCGCGCCGCCTGGCGGACGGGCCGATGAGCGTCAGCCGTCTGGCGCCGGAAGCGTTCGAGAAAGTGCTGGTGCTCAGCTATCAGCGCGACTCGGCGGAAGCGCACCGGATGATGGCCGACATCGGCAATGAGCTTGACCTCTATACCCTCGCCGAAGAGCTGCCGGATACCGACGATCTGCTCGACAGCGAAGACGATGCGCCGATTATCCGTCTGATCAACGCCATGCTCACCGAGGCCATCAAAGAGAAAGCCTCCGATATCCATATCGAAACCTATGAGCGCCATTTGCAAATTCGCTTTCGCGTCGACGGCGTGCTGCGGGAAATTCTGCGCCCGCAGCGGCGGCTGGCCGCGCTGCTCATTTCGCGCATCAAGGTGATGGCGAGCCTGGACATTGCCGAAAAACGGGTGCCCCAGGATGGCCGCATGGCGCTGCGTATCGGCGGGCGGGCGATAGACGTGCGCGTCTCCACCCTGCCCTCCAGCCACGGCGAACGCGTGGTGCTGCGCCTGCTGGACAAAAACAGCGTCAACCTGGATCTGCAGACGCTGGGCATGCCCCCCGCCCTGCTTGACCAGGTCGACGCGCTGATCGCCCGGCCACACGGCATCATTCTGGTCACCGGACCGACCGGATCCGGGAAAAGCACAACGCTCTACGCCGCCCTCAGCCGCCTCGACGCCCGGGAGCGCAACATCATGACCATTGAAGATCCGGTGGAGTATGAGCTGGAAGGCATCGGCCAGACCCAGGTCAACGCCAAAGTCGAGATGACCTTCGCCCGCGGCCTGCGCGCCATTCTGCGCCAGGATCCGGACGTGGTGCTGGTGGGCGAAATCCGCGATGGCGAAACCGCCCAGATCGCCGTCCAGGCCTCGCTGACCGGCCACCTGGTGCTGTCGACGCTGCACACCAACAGCGCGCTGGGGGCCGTTTCCCGCCTGCAGGATATGGGAGTGGAGCCCTTTTTACTCTCTACTTCGCTACTGGCGGTGATGTCGCAGCGGCTGGTGCGTCGGCTGTGCCCGCACTGTCGTCAGCCCTGGCAGGCGGATGCTGACGCCGCCCGGCAGATGGCGGTCCCGGCCGGTACGCCGCTGTGGCAGCCAAAAGGCTGCGCCCGGTGTAATTTCACCGGCTATCGCGGACGCACCGGCATTCACGAGCTGCTGCTCATTGACGACCGCGTCCGCGCCGCCATTCATCGCGGCGAAAATGAGATCACCCTGATCCAGCAGCTGGGGCCAGCCTGGCAGACCCTGCGCCATGCCGGGCGCGATAAAGCGCTGGCGGGGATCACCAGCTGGGAGGAGGTGATGCGGGTCACCGAACAGCAAACGGCGGACAGCGTCTGAGATGGCCCTCTTTCGCTATCAGGCGCTGGACGCGCAGGGCAAAACCCGCCGCGGCGTTCAACAGGCCGACTCCGCCCGCCACGCCCGCCAGCTGCTGCGGGACAAGGGCTGGCTGGCGCTGGAAGTGGCCGCCGCCGACCCGGCGAGCCGGCTGTGGCGCGGCGGGCTGATCGCCCGGCGCACCAGCGCCGGTGATTTAGCCCTGCTCACTCGCCAGCTGGCCACCCTGGTCGCCGCCGGCATTCCGCTGGAAAAAGCGCTCGATGCCGTCGCCCAGCAGTGCGAAAAGGCGTCGCTGAGAACGTTAATGGCCGGGGTGCGCAGCAAAGTGCTTGAAGGCCATTCGCTGGCGGAGGCGATGCGCGCCTATCCCTCCTGTTTCGATGGCCTGTTCTGCGCCATGGTGGCGGCCGGCGAAACCTCCGGCCATCTCGACGGCGTGCTGAACCGGCTGGCGGACTATACCGAGCAGCGCCAGCAGCTTCGCGCCCGCCTGCTACAGGCGATGATCTACCCCATCGTGCTGACGCTGGTCGCCATCAGCGTGATCGCCATTCTGCTCTCCACCGTGGTGCCGAAAGTCGTCGAGCAGTTTGTCCATCTAAAACAGGCCCTGCCCTTCTCTACCCGGCTGCTGATGAGCCTGAGCGACATTGTGCGCAGCGCGGGCCCCTGGCTGGTGCTGCTGTCATTCCTGGCGCTGCTGGGGCTGCGCTATCTGCTGCGCCAGCCCGCCCGGCGGCTCGCCTGGGACCGGGCGCTGCTGCGTCTGCCGGTCCTCGGCCGCGTGACGCGCAGCGTCAACAGCGCGCGCTACGCCCGCACCTTAAGCATTCTCAACGCCAGCGCGGTGCCGCTGCTGCTGTCGATGCGCATCAGCGCCGGCGTCCTCAGCAATGCCTGGGCGCGCAGCCAGCTGGAGACCGCCAGCGAATCGGTGCGCGAGGGCGTCAGCCTGCATCGCGCGCTGGAGGCCACGGCGCTGTTTCCGCCGATGATGCGCTACATGATCGCCAGCGGCGAGCAGAGCGGTGAGCTGACCGCCATGCTGGAGCGCGCGGCGGAGAACCAGGACCGGGAGCTGAGCGCGCAGATCCAGATGTCCCTCAGCCTGTTTGAGCCCCTGCTGGTGGTCACCATGGCCGGCATGGTGCTGTTTATCGTGCTGGCCATCCTGCAGCCGATCCTGCAACTGAATACCCTTATGAGTATGTGACTGTATTAATGGAGAAAACTATGCAACGGCAACGCGGCTTCACGTTACTGGAAATTATGGTGGTGATCGTCATTCTCGGCATCCTCGCCAGCCTGGTGGTACCTAACCTGATGGGCAACAAGGAGAAAGCGGACCGCCAGAAGGTGGTCAGCGATCTGGTGGCACTCGAGGGGGCGCTGGACATGTATAAGCTGGACAACAGCCGCTACCCGAATACCGAACAGGGACTGCAGGCGCTGGTGACCGCCCCGGCCGCCGAGCCGCATGCCCGCAACTACCCGGAAGGGGGCTATATCCGCCGCCTGCCGCAGGACCCGTGGGGAAATGAGTATCAGCTGTTAAGCCCCGGTCAGCATGGCGCCATCGACGTCTTCAGCGTCGGCCCGGACGGGATGCCCGACACCAATGACGACATCGGCAACTGGACCCTCGGGAAGAAATAGTGTCTCAGCGCGGTTTCACCCTCCTGGAAATGATGCTGGTCCTGCTGCTGATCGGCGTCAGCGCCAGCATGGTGCTGCTGGCGTTTCCCTCCGCCCGTACCCAGGAGGCCACGCAGATCCTGGCGCGCTTTCAGGCGCAGCTGGACTTTGTCCGCGAGCGCGGGCAGCAAACCGGCCAGCTCTTCGGGATCGTCATCCACCCTGACCGCTGGCAGTTTATGCGCCTGCAGCCTGCAGACGAAGGCGCCCCGGCGGCGGCTGACGACCGCTGGGGCAACGCGCAGTGGCTGCCGCTGCAGGCCGGGCGCGCCACCACGGCGGAAACCCTCCCGCAGGCCAGGCTGACGCTGCGCTTTCCCGACGGCCAGGCGTGGACGCCGGGCGAGCAGCCCGACGTGATCATCTTCCCCGGCGGCGAAGTCACGCCGTTTCAGCTGCGGATTGACGCCGCGACGGGCATCAACATCGACGCCCAGGGCGACAGTCAGCCGCTGGCGGCGCGGGAGCAGCCATGAAACGCGAGAGCGGAATGACGCTTATCGAAGTGATGGTCGCGCTGGTGATTTTCGCCCTCGCCGGCCTGGCGGTGATGCAGTCCACCCTGCAACAGACGCGCCAGCTTGGGCGTATGGAAGAGAAAATCCTCGCCAGCTGGCTGGCGGATAATCAGCTGGTGCAGCTGCGGCTGGAGAAACGCTGGCCCGCCCTCAGCTGGTCCGAAACCACCGTGGAGGCCGCCGGGACGCGCTGGTTCGTCCGCTGGCAGGGGGTGGAAACCGCGCTGCCGCAGCTGCGGGCGCTGGACGTGGAGGTCCGGCGGCAAAAAAGCGATCCCGCGCCGCTGGCGACGCTGCGCACCTGGGTGACGTCGCCATGATAACGAAAATGCGCGGTTTCACCCTGATTGAAACGCTGCTGGCGCTGGCTATCCTCGCCGTCCTCAGCGCCGCCGCCGTGATGGTGCTGCAGAACGTCATCCGCGCCGATGGCCTGACCCGTGAGAAGAGCCAGCAGATCGCCGCCCTCCAGCGCGCCTTTCGCCAGATCGCCGATGATGTCACGCACATCATTCCCCGTCGCGCCAGAAACAGCGACACGCTTTTCTTCGCCGGACGTTTCCAGTTGCAGAGCGACGACTGGGGGCTGGCCTTCAGCCGCAGCGGCTGGCCGAATCCGCTGGGGATCCTCCCGCGCTCGGAGATCCAGAACGTCAGCTACCGCCTGCGCCAGCAGCAGCTTGAACGGCTCAGCTTCGATCAACAGGATCCGCTGACCGGCAGCCAGCCGACGGTCCGGGTGCTGCTGCGCGAGGTGACGGCGTTTCGCCTGCGGTTTTATGCCGACGGGCGCTGGCAGGAGACCTGGGACCGCTCGCAGTCGCTGCCGCAGGGGCTGGAGATCACCCTGACGCTGGCGAACAGCGGGGAGATAACCCGCCTGTTTTTACTCACCCCGGGAGGCGGCCAGTGAAAAATCGGCAACGCGGCGTCGCGCTCCTGATGGTGCTGTTCATCCTCGCCCTGATGATGATCCTCGCCAGCGCCATGACCGAACGCACCTCGGTCATGTATCAACACACCGCCGTGACCCTCGATAATCTGCAGGCCAGATGGTACGCCCTGGCGGCGGAAAACATGGCCGCCGCGCTACTGCAACGCGACGCGCTGGACTCGCCCAGTCAAACGAACCTGGCGCAAACCTGGGCGCAGGAGGGGCGCCGCTTTACCCTCGACGATGGCGAAATCCTCGCCACGATCCGCGACGGGCACGCCTGCTTTAATCTCAATGCCATCAACCATCGCGCGGATGAGACCAGCGGCGGTACGCCCTACCCGACCGACGTCTTCGCCCGGCTGCTGGCGCTGCTCGGCGAGTCGCCGCTGCGCGCCAGCCAGATAGCCGCCGCCCTCGGCGACTGGACGGACAGCGACGGCCAGCCGCGGCTGAACGGCGCGGAAGACGAGGTCTATATGGCGCAAACCCCGGGCTATCTCGCCGCCAACCAGCCGATGCAGGATGTCAGCGAGCTGCGCCTGCTGGCCGGAATGGACGCCGCGCTCTATCAGCGCCTGCTCCCCTTCGTCTGCGTCCAGCCGGATGATGCGCTGCAGGTCAATGTCAACACCCTGCGCCCCTCCCAGGCCGCCCTGCTGGCGGCCCTCTTTCCCGGCGATCTGACGCTGCAGGAGGCGCAACAGCTGCTGTACAACCGCCCGCGAACCGGGTGGAGCAGCGTCGCCGCCTTTCTCGCGCAGCCGACGCTGCAGAAAACCGATACCACGCTCGCCCGTCCCTGGCTGACGGTGCACAGCACACGCTTTATCGCCGCCTTCACCGTGGTGACCGGCAACCTTCGCTTTCAGCTGCACAGCGTCCTGCAACAGGAGGGGCGCGCCTTTACCGTCGTCCAGCGGCGATACGGACTTTCTATGGTGGTTGATGAATAAGTTTAACGCTTCCCCCCAGGCCATGCTGATCGTGCGCTTCGCCCCCGGGCAGGCGCCGCTGCACTGGCAACTCTTCGCCCCCGGCGAGCCGCACCACGAAGCCAGCGGCCGGTGGCCGGCTGACGACGCCAGCCCTTTCCCGACGCTGGCGGCGCATTACCCGGCCTGGGTGCTGATCCCGGCCAGCGACTGCGCGTTTCACACCCTCACCCTGCCGGCGGGCCTGCGTAAACCGCCGCTGCAGGTGGCCCCCTTCCTGCTGGAAGAGCAGCTGGCCGACGAGGTGGAAGCCACCCATTTTGCCCTGCTCCACCGCCAGCAGGCCCAGTGCGAGATCGTCGCCGTGCAGCGGCAAAAAATGCGCGACTGGCTGGCGCGCTGCGAGTCGCTCTCGCTACGGCCCCTGGCGTTGACGCCCGATGTGCTGGCCCTGCCCTGGCAACCGCCGGCGTGGAGCGCGGTGCAGGCGGACGACCAGTGGCTGATCCGCCACCAGCCATGGGCCGGCATGGCGGCGGAAAGCCCCTGGCTGGCGGAGCTGCTGCAGGGCGAGGCGGAAGAGCACGTCATCGACAGCTATTCGCCTCCCCCCGCGGCGCCGGGAGAGTGGCGCGCGCAGCCTGCGCAGACGCTGCTCTCCCTTGCCGCAAGTCATCCGGCGGCGCAGAAGCTCAGTCTGCTGCAGGGGGAGTTCGCCGTCCGCCGTCGGCGGCCTGATCAGACGAGCTGGCGTCCGGCGCGGTATGCCGCGTTGGCCCTGGCGCTGCTGGCGGCGGTGAACAGCGTGCTGGATCATCGCGATCTGGCGCGCCAGGCCGAGGCCGCCCGACAGGCCGGCCGGGCCTACTATCATCGCTGGTTTCCAACGGAGAAAAAGGTGATTAACCCGCGACTGCAGATGCAGCAGCATCTGCAAAGCCTTGCCCGTCAGGCGCAGCATGCCCCCCTCGTCGACCGCCTCAGCGCGTTGCAAAACATCATCAGCGAAACGCCGGGGATCCGCCTGCGGGCGCTGAGTTGGGATGCCGCAGGCAATCGTCTGCAGCTGGATATCGCCGCGGCCTCTTCCCGGGCGCTGGAGCAGTTTACCCAGCGAGCGCAGCCGCGGTTTCACGTCCGGCCAGGCGACATGACCACCAGGCCGGATGGCATTGAAGGACAACTGACGCTGGAGGAAAACGATGGCTAATCTGCTCATCTGGTGGCGGCAGCGCACGCTGTCGGAGCAGCGCCTGCTGCTCGGCCTGGCGGGATTGCTGACAGCCTGCGCCCTCTGGTACGGGCTGTGGCAGCCCTGGCGGGCCCGCGAGGCGCAGTGGCGGCAAACCCTGGTGAAAGAGCAGGCCAGCCTGCGCTGGATGACGCAGCAGGGTCCGCGCCTGCAGCAGCTCAGCCAGCAGCCCGCGCCGGCGGCAAAAGAGGCGCTCACCGCGCTGGTGATGCGCGAGGCGGCGAGCCACGGGCTGGAAGTCGTTCGTCTGCAGCCGCAGGGGAAACGTCTGCAGGTCACCCTTCAGCCCTGCGCCTTCCAGGCGCTAATGGACTGGCTGGACGCCCCGGCGATGCGCGGCGTCAACGCGATCTCGCTGTCCGTAACCGGGCAGCCGTCGCGGCCGGGCTGGGTCACGGTCAACCATCTGCTGCTGGAGCGCGACGATGAAAGCTAACGGGCTCGCAGGTGGGCTACTGCTGGCGCTCTATCTGCTGTGGTTGACCGCCACCGCCCCGGCGCGTCTGTTAGTCCCGATGCTGCCGCCCGAGGTACAGGTGGCCAACCTTAGCGGCAGCATCTGGCGCGGCGCGGCGCAGTCGGTCTCCTGGCGCGGCGTGCGGCTTGAGCGGCTGACGTGGTCGCTCACCCTGGCTGGCTGGCAGGTCGCGCTCAGCGATCCCCGCGGCGTGGAGGGCCAGGCCCGGCTGTGGGGCATCCGCGATCTGCGTCTGCAGGAGGGGCGGCTCACCGCCCCCGCCAGCCTGCTTGGACGCTGGCTAACGCCGACTATGCCCGTCAGCGCCGAGGGAGAGGTCACTTTCAGCCTGGCCGAAGCGCACTTCAGCGAGGGGCGCTGCCGGCAAATCACCGCCGGACGCGCGCAGTGGCGTCAGGCCCGGCTGCACTCTCCGGTCGGTAGCCTGGAGCTGGCCCAGGTCAGTGGCGCCTTAAGCTGTACGGCGAACGGCGCCGTGGCGCTGGCCATCCGCCAGGATTCTCATCAGTTGAGCCTCAGCGGCCAGGGAACCCTGTCGCCCGATGGCCGCTATCTGTTTCGCGGTACGCTACAGCCCCGTCAGGGGATGCCGCCCCTGCTGGCGCTGCTGGTCACCCGCCCGATGGCGAAAAACGCCCCGGGCCCGACGCCGTGGCAGCTGCAGGGAAAATGGTGATTAAAGGAGCAAAAATGACGACATTAGCCGCTTTATCGCTGCATTTTCCCCTTGTCTGGTATGGTTTCCTGCTGCTGTTCGGCCTGGCGCTGGGCAGCTTTTACAACGTGGTGATCTACCGTCTGCCGCGCATGCTGACCCAAACCGCGGACGACGAGCCGATAACCCTCAGCACGCCGGGCTCATCCTGCCCGCAGTGTCGCCAGCCGATAGCCTGGCGGGACAATATCCCGCTGCTCAGCTTCCTCTGGCTAGGCCGTCGCGCCCGCTGCTGTCAGGCGCGCATCTCGTGGAGCTATCCGCTGACCGAGCTGGCCACCGGCCTGCTGTTTATCCTCGCCGGGGCGCTGCTCGCGCCGGGCCTGGCGCTGGCGGGCGGCCTGGTGCTGCTCTCCTTCCTGCTGATACTGGCGCGGATTGACGCCCAGACCCAGCTGCTGCCCGATCGCCTGACCCTGCCCCTGCTGTGGGCCGGACTGCTGTTTAATCTTAACGAGGTGTACATTGCGCTGCCGGACGCGGTCGCCGGGGCGATGGCCGGTTATCTGGCGCTGTGGTCGGTCTACTGGCTGTTCCGCCTGCTGACCGGCAAAGAGGCCCTGGGCTATGGCGATTTTAAGCTGCTGGCGGCGCTGGGCGCCTGGTGCGGCTGGCAGGCTCTGCCGCAGGTGCTGTTGCTCGCCTCGGCCAGCGGGCTGGCGTGGACCCTGCTGCAGCGCCTGTGGACCCGGCAGTCGCTGCAGCAGCCGCTGGCCTTCGGCCCCTGGCTGGCGCTGGCGGGAGGGGGCGTTTTTCTCTGGCAGCAGATGGTCTAGCGTGAGTGGTTCGCCTGGCCGGGCAGAATGCCGCCCGGCGCCTGGGGCTACGAATATTTTTTGCTGCGCCGGGTCGGGGCGGCGTTGGCCGGATCGTCCGGCCAGACGTGTTTCGGATAACGTCCCTTCATCTCTTTTTGCACCTCGCGGTAGCTTCCCTGCCAAAAGGCGCTGAGATCGCGAGTGATCTGCAGAGGACGCTGGGCGGGCGACAGCAGCTCAAGCACCAGCGGCACCCGCCCCTCGGCGATAACCGGCGTCGTGGCCTCGCCGAACATCTCCTGCATACGCACCGCCAGCGCCGGCGGGTTCTCCGCATGGTATCGGATCGCCAGACGGCTGCCGGTCGGCACGGTATAGTGCGTCGGCAGCTCGCGATCCAGCTTCTGGCGCAGCGGCCACGGCAACCAGTCCTGTAGCGCCTGACGCAGATCCAACGCCTTCAGCGCCCGCAGCGAGTGAACGCCGTTCATCTGCGGCAGCAGCCATGCCTCCAGCGAGGCCAGCAGCGAAGCGTCATCCACCGCGGGCCATGCCTCTTCCGGCAGCCACTGCGCCGCACACTGCAGCCGCAGTCGCAGCTGCTCGGCCTCTGGCGTCCAGTTGAGCACCGCAAGGCCTTTCTCACGAATACCGTTGAGCATCGCCTGATGCAGCTCCGCTTCAGAAGGCTTCGCCAGCGGCTGGGTCTTGATCACCAATTGGCCCGTCACGGTCCGCCGCCAGGCTTTCAGCGTCCCCTGCGCTTCATCCCACTCCACCGTGTCGGAACGCTGCGCCAGCTCGGGACGGGCGGCGATCAGCTCGCCGATATCCACCGGCAGAGCCAGCAGCATGCGGGCATCCGGCGAGGCGCTGTCCTGCAGCAGCAGCGGAGCGATCAGCCACTCATGGCGGCCCAGCGCGTCGTCGGCGTCAAGCATCGCGCCCATGCCGTTCGCCAGCTGATAGCGCCCCTCCTGACCGCGGCGACGGGCGATGCGGTCGGCGAAGGCCGACGCCAGTAGCGCGGCCATTCGTCCGGCGTCGGGCTGGCCGCTGCGGCAGGCCAGACGCTTCATCAGCTGCTGCGCCCGCTGCTGCCAGTTGGCCTGCTGACGGGAAAAGACGGCGGCCAAATCCACCAGCCCGCCGCGCGGCGGCTCCTCGAGGATCGCCGCCAGCCTGGCCGCCGTCGCCACTTCGTCATCGGTCTGCGCAGCGGCCAGCATCGCCGCCAGCCGGGGCTCGTTGCCGAGGGTCGCCATTTTGCGGCCAAACGCCGACAGCCGCTCGCCGTCCAGCGCCGAGAGCGCCTCCAGCAGGCGGCGCGCGGCGGCCAGGTTCACCGCCGGCGGCTGATCCAGCCAGGCCAGCGCGGCCGGATCGTGGCACCCCCACTGCAGCAGCTCCAGCAACAGCGCCGACAGATCGCTGTGCAGGATCTCCGGTTCGCTCTGCGCCGCCGCTCGTTCGGCCTGTTCTTTGCCAAGCAAATGCAGGCAGATCCCCGGGGAGAGACGACCGGCGCGTCCGGCGCGCTGCGTCATCGATGCCTGGCTGATGCGCTGCGTCACCAGCCGGGTCAGGCCGGTGCGCGGGTCAAAGCGGGCAATACGCTCCTGGGCGCTGTCGACCACCAGGCGGATGCCCTCGATGGTCAAACTGGTCTCGGCAATGTTGGTGGCCAGCACCACTTTGCGCTTCCCGGCCGGCGCCGGGAGGATCGCGTTGCGCTGCTCGCTCAGGGGCAGCGCGCCATACAGCGGACAGAGGATGACATCCTCCGCCACGCGCTCCGTCAACTGGTCGAGAACGCGCTGGATCTCGCCGACGCCGGGCAGAAACAGCAGCATCGACCCCTGTTCATGCCGCAGGAGCTCCGCCGCCGCTACCGCCACCGCCTCATCAAAACGCTGGTGCGCGGAGAGCGGGCTGAAGCGACGCTCCACCGGATAAGCGCGCCCCTCCGAGACCACCACCGGCGCCTCCGGCAGCAGACGCTGCAGGCGCTCGTTATCGAGGGTCGCCGACATAATCAGCAGTTTGAGATCGTCACGTAACCCCTGCTGGACATCAAGCAGCAGGGCCAGCGCCAGATCCGCCTGCAGGCTGCGCTCGTGAAACTCATCGAGGATCACCAGCCCCACGCCCGTCAGCTCGGGATCGCGCTGGATCATGCGCGTCAGGATCCCCTCCGTGACCACCTCCAGGCGGGTCTGCGGTCCGACGCAGGTTTCGGCGCGCATGCGGTAACCCACGGTCTCCCCCGGCTTTTCGCCGAGCAGTTCAGCCAGCCGCTGCGCGACATTGCGCGCCGCCAGACGCCTCGGCTCCAGCAGGAGAATGCGTCCCGTGATGTTGCCCTCGGCAAGGATCTGTAGCGGCAGCCAGGTCGACTTCCCGGCGCCGGTCGGCGCGTTGAGCAAAACCTGCGGCGCATGCTGCAGGGCGGATAACAGTTCTGGGAGGACGGCGGCAACCGGCAATGAGGACACAAAAGGCTCCGGGGGTTAACATTCAGGGGCTCGCATTGTAGCATCCCCCTAATTCATTACCGAGTCTCTATCATGTCTGAGCCGAAAAGGCTGTTTTTTGCGATTGAACTGCCGCCTGCCATCCGCAAACAGATTGTCCAGTGGCGGGCAACGCACTTCCCGGAGGATGCCGGCAGGCCCGTCGCGGCGGATAACCTTCACCTCACGCTGGCGTTTCTCGGCGAGGTGAGCGCGGAAAAACAGCGGGCGCTGACCGCCCTCGCCGGCCGCCTCCAGCCGCCGGGCTTTACCCTGACGCTGGACGATGCCGGACAGTGGCTGCGCTCGCGGGTGGTCTGGCTCGGGACCCGTCAGCCGCCGCGCGGCCTGCTGCAGCTCGCCAGCATGCTGCGCGCTCAGGCGGCGCGCAGCGGCTGCTATCAGAGTCCGCAGCCGTTTCATCCGCATATTACCCTGTGGCGCGACGCCCGCCAGGCGGTGCCGATCCCGCCGCCCGGCTTTCGCTGGACGTTTCCGGTGAACGAGTTCGTGCTCTATGAATCCAGCTTTAGCCGGGGGCGCACGCGCTACACGGCGCTGGAACATTATCCGTTTGATAAGGAAAGTTGATGCAGTTTGATCCGCCGTTGCAGCCCGCCATTTTGCTTAAACGTTACAAACGATTTCTTGCCGACGTGGTGACCCCCGATGGCCGCGAGCTGACGCTCCACTGCCCGAATACCGGGGCGATGACCGGCTGCGCCGCCCCGGGCGACACCGTCTGGTATTCCACCTCTGATAATGTGAAGCGCAAATATGCCCACACCTGGGAATTAACTGAAACGCAGCAGGGCGCCGTTATTTGCGTCAATACGCTGCGCGCGAATACGCTGGCGAAAGAGGCGATTTCCGCCGGAATAATCCCTGAACTTTCAGGCTATAACCAGCTGAAAAGCGAAGTGAAATATGGCGCAGAGAATAGCCGTATCGATATTATGTTACAGGCAGATGATCGCCAAAACTGCTATATTGAAGTGAAATCGGTTACGTTGGCGGAGAAAGAATACGGTTATTTTCCCGATGCGGTGACCACACGCGGTCAGAAGCACCTGCGGGAGCTGATGGCCGTCGCGGCAAATGGCGACCGCGCGGTGATTTTATTTGCCGTCCTGCATTCGGCAATTGACCGTTTCTCTCCCGCGCATCATATTGATGCCAGATACGCACAGCTGTTAACAGAAGCCCGCGACAAGGGGGTGGAAATTCTCGCCTGGAAAGCGGAACTTTCTACGACGAGGATGACTCTGAATAAGCCGATCGCCGTGGTGTTAAACCCCGGTAAATAAGTGGCTAAATAGTGTTCGGGTCGCAAGCGCGAATACGCTTTTCTTCACAGGGTTGTCAAGTGTAACGTTTAGATAATTGCTATCCGGAAAAGCATCTGCTATTTATAGCGGCCTGATTTTCCCCCACATGGGGATCGATAGTGCGTGTTAAGGAGAAGCAACATGCAAGAAGGGCAAAACCGTAAAACATCGTCCCTGAGTATTCTCGCCATCGCTGGGGTGGAGCCGTACCAAGAGAAACCGGGCGAAGAGTATATGAACGAAGCCCAGCTGGCGCACTTCAAGCGTATTCTTGAAGCATGGCGTAATCAACTCAGGGATGAAGTGGATCGCACCGTATCGCACATGCAGGATGAAGCTGCTAACTTCCCGGACCCGGTAGACCGTGCCGCCCAGGAAGAAGAGTTCAGCCTGGAGCTGCGTAACCGCGACCGCGAACGTAAACTGATCAAAAAGATCGAGAAAACGCTGAAAAAAGTTGAAGACGAAGACTTCGGCTACTGCGAATCCTGCGGCGTGGAGATCGGCATTCGCCGTCTGGAAGCGCGTCCGACAGCGGATCTGTGCATTGACTGCAAAACCCTGGCGGAAATTCGCGAAAAACAGATGGCGGGCTAATCCCCTGCTGCCTCACTCTCTGGCGGGAGTCTCTCCCGCCTGGTTCTGTTGTCCGTATCATGACTGACTCACGCTATATAGGGCGCTTTGCTCCCTCCCCCTCCGGCGAACTCCACTTCGGCTCTCTGATCGCCGCGCTCGGCAGCTACCTGCAAGCCCGCGCGAACCAGGGTATCTGGCGCGTTCGTATTGAAGATATCGACCCGCCGCGCGAAGTCCCCGGGGCCGCCGACACCATCCTGCGCCAGCTCGACCACTACGGTCTGCACTGGGACGGCGAAGTGCTCTGGCAGTCGCAACGGCACGAAGCCTACCGCGAGGCGCTGGCCTGGCTGGGTGAGCAAGGGCTGAGCTATTACTGCACCTGCACCCGCGCGCGGATCCACGCCGTAGGCGGGATCTACGATGGTCACTGCCGCGACCTTGGCCTGGGGGCGGAAAACGCCGCGCTGCGTCTGCGCCAGACCCGTCCGGTTCTGCAGTTCACCGACCGCCTGCGCGGCACGCTGGTCGCCAACGAGCCGCTGGCGCGTGAAGACTTTATTATCCACCGTCGCGACGGGCTGTTTGCCTACAACCTGGCGGTGGTGGTCGATGATCACTTTCAGGGGATCACCGAGATCGTCCGCGGCGCCGATCTGATTGAGCCGACGGTGCGGCAGATTTCGCTGTATCAGCATTTTGGCTGGCAGGCGCCGGACTACCTCCATCTGCCGCTGGCCCTCAATGCCGACGGCAATAAGCTCTCTAAACAAAACCACGCGCCGGCGCTGCCGGAAGGCGATCCGCGCCCCGAAATCGTCCGCGCGCTCCGCTTTCTGAATCAGGAGATCGCCGGGGAGTGGCAGGCCCTGAGCGTCGCTGATTTACTCGCCCAGGCCGTCGCCAACTGGCAGCCCGCGAAAATCGAGCATTCTCAAATGGCTCCCGCTGAGCTATGATTAGCCGCTATTTTTACACTGTACAGTTGATCTGAAGTCCGTCTGACACTACGAGGTGCACCATTTTTACCCGAGTCGCTAATTTTTGCCGTAAGGTGCTAAGCCGTGAGGAGCGCGAGGCAGAAGCCGCCGTCGAACCAACGCCTATGACGGTGATCCCGCGTGAGCAGCATGCTATTTCCCGCAAAGATATCAGTGAAAACGCCCTCAAGGTCATGTACCGCCTCAACAAGGCGGGCTACGAGTCCTGGCTGGTCGGCGGCGGCGTCCGCGACCTGCTGCTTGGCAAAAAGCCAAAAGATTTTGACGTCACGACCAACGCCACGCCGGATCAGGTGCGTAAGCTGTTCCGCAACTGCCGTCTGGTCGGGCGCCGTTTCCGCCTCGCGCACGTGATGTTCGGGCCGGAAATCATTGAGGTCGCTACCTTCCGTGGCCATCACGAAGGACATACTACCGATCGCGTCACCTCCCAGCGGGGCCAGAACGGCATGCTGCTGCGCGATAACATCTTCGGCTCGATCGAAGAGGACGCCCAGCGTCGCGACTTCACTATAAACAGCCTCTATTACAGCGTGGCGGACTTTACCGTGCGCGACTACGTCGGCGGCATGAAGGATCTGCAGGACGGCGTGATCCGCCTGATCGGCAATCCGGAAACCCGCTATCGCGAGGATCCGGTACGCATGCTGCGCGCGGTGCGCTTCGCCGCCAAGCTGGATATGACCATCAGCCCGGAAACGGCCGAACCGCTGCCGCGGCTGGCCGCCCTGCTCCACGACGTGCCGCCGGCGCGCCTGTTCGAAGAAGTGCTCAAGCTGCTGCAGGCCGGGCATGGCTATCAGACCTACCTGCTGCTGCGGGAATACAACCTGTTCCAGCCGCTGTTCCCGACCATCACCCGCTACTTTACCGAGCGCGGCGATAGCCCGATGGAGCGGATCATCAACCAGGTGCTGAAGAACACCGACACCCGCATTCATAACGACATGCGCGTCAATCCGGCCTTCCTCTTCTCGGTGATGTTCTGGTATCCGCTGCTGGAAACTGCGCAAAAAATCGCTCAGGAGAGCGGCCTGGCATACTATGACGCCTTCGCGCTGGCGATGAACGACGTACTGGACGAAGCCTGCCGTACGCTGGCGATCCCTAAGCGCATCACCACCCTGATCCGCGATATCTGGCAGTTGCAGCTGCGCATGTCCCGTCGCCAGGGCAAACGCGCCTGGAAGCTGATGGAGCATCCGAAATTCCGCGCCGCCTACGATCTGCTGGAGCTACGCGCCGGCGCTGAAAACAACGGCGAACTGCAGCGTCTGACCAAATGGTGGGGCGAATTCCAGGTCGCCGCGCCGCCAGCGCAAAAAGATATGCTCAACGACCTCGGGGACGATCCGGCGCCGCGCCGTCGCCACCGCCGTCCGCGCAAGCGCGCGCCGCGCCAGGGTAACGCATGACCCTGGTCTATATCGCCCTCGGCAGTAACCTCGCTTCGCCACTGGCGCAGGTGCAGGCGGCTATCCGCGCCCTGGGCGAAATACCTTACAGCCGCGTGGTGAACGTCTCTTCGTTCTACCGCACGCCGCCGCTGGGCCCGCAGGATCAGCCGGATTATCTCAACGCCGCCGTCGCGCTGGAAACCACGCTGGCCCCCGAGGCGCTGCTCGATCACACCCAGCGCATTGAGCTGCAGCAGGGTCGGGTGCGCAAAGCCGAACGCTGGGGGCCGCGCACCCTCGATCTCGATATCATGCTGTTTGGCGATGCGGTCATTAACAGCGAGCGTCTGACCGTTCCGCACTACGATATGAAAAACCGCGGCTTTATGCTCTGGCCGCTGTTCGAGATCGCCCCGGACCTCCGCTTTCCTGACGGCCCTGCGCTGCGTACCGTACTGGATGATCTCGGCGCGACAAAACCCGCTATCTGGTAATTCCCTCTCCTTTTTTAGCATTTACGGCGATCGTCGTAATCGGTTGCCCAAAATCATTGCCCCTCTAAATGCTGCTGTTAGAATGCCGGTTAATATGACTTTCATCATCAGGAAATGTTATGAAACCGACCACCATTGCCCTGCTGCAGAAATGCAAACAGGAAAAGAAGCGCTTTGCCACCATTACCGCCTACGACCATAGCTTCGCGAAGCTGTTCGCCGATGAAGGCATTAATGTGCTGCTGGTGGGCGACTCGCTGGGAATGACGGTGCAGGGTCACGACTCCACCCTGCCGGTCACCGTGGAAGATATCGCCTATCACACCCGCGCCGTCCGCCGCGGCGCGCCGAACAGCCTGCTGCTCGCCGACCTGCCGTTTATGGCCTACGCTACGCCGGAGCAGACCTTCGAAAATGCCGCCATCGTGATGCGCGCTGGCGCCAATATGGTCAAACTCGAAGGCGGCGCCTGGCTGGCCGAGACCGTGAGGATGCTGGCGGAACGCGCGGTGCCGGTTTGCGGCCACCTCGGCCTGACGCCGCAGTCGGTGAACGTATTCGGTGGCTATAAAGTGCAGGGCCGCGGCGATGCGGCGCAGACCCTGTTTGAAGACGCGTTAGCGCTGGAAGCGGCAGGCGCGCAGCTGCTGGTGCTGGAATGCGTGCCGGTCGCCCTGGCGAAACGCATCACCGAAGCCCTGACCATTCCGGTGATCGGCATCGGCGCGGGCAACGTCACCGATGGGCAGATCCTGGTGATGCATGACGCTTTCGGCATTACCGGCGGCCACATTCCGAAATTTGCCAAGAATTTCCTTGCCGAGGCGGGCGACATCCGCGCCGCGGTGCGGCAGTATATTGCCGAAGTCGAATCCGGGGTCTATCCGGGCGAAGAACACAGTTTCCATTAAGGAGTCTTGTTGTGCTGATTATAGAATCCGTGCTGCTGCTGCGTCAGCATATCCGCCGTCTGCGTCAGGAAGGCAAGCGTATCGCGCTGGTCCCGACGATGGGCAACCTGCATGATGGTCATATGAAGCTGGTTGATGAAGCCAAAGCCAGCGCGGACGTGGTGGTGGTCAGTATTTTCGTCAATCCGATGCAGTTTGACCGCGCCGATGACCTGGCGCGCTACCCGCGCACCCTGCAGGATGATTGCGAAAAGCTGAACAAGCGTCATGTCGACTTTGTCTTCGCGCCGACGCCGGCGGAAGTCTACCCGCAGGGCACCGAAGGCCAGACCTACGTCGACGTCCCCGGCCTGTCCACTATGCTGGAAGGCGCCAGCCGTCCGGGCCATTTTCGCGGCGTGTCGACCATCGTCAGTAAGCTGTTCAACCTGGTTCAGCCAGACGTCGCCTGCTTTGGCGAGAAAGACTTCCAGCAGCTGGCGCTGATCCGCAAGATGGTTGCCGACATGGGCTACGATATCGATATTATCGGCGTGCCGATCGTCCGCGCGAAGGATGGCCTGGCGCTGAGCTCGCGTAACGGCTATCTGACCGCCGACCAGCGCAAAATCGCCCCCGGTCTGTATAAAGTGCTGAGCGCGGTGGCGGAAAAACTGGCCGCCGGCGACCGTCAGCTCGACGAGATCATCGCTATCGCCGAGCAGGAACTGAACGAGAAAGGTTTCCGTGCCGACGACATTCAGATCCGCGATGCCGACACCCTGCTTGAGCTGACCGACGCCAGCCAGCGCGCGGTGATCCTGATGGCCGCCTGGCTCGGTCAGGCCCGCCTGATCGACAACCAGATCGTCACGCTCGGTCAGTAGACAGCGGGTAAAAATCGGGCAATACTTGCCCGGGCTTTTCTCAGGGCGGACGTCGTGTCCGCTCTGCTACATTAAGGTTGAAGGGTAGAAGTTATGATGCGTAATATGCTGCAGGGCAAGCTCCACCGCGTAAAAGTGACGCAGGCTGACCTGCACTATGAAGGTTCCTGCGCCATTGACCAGGACTTCCTGGATGCGGCCGGTATTCTGGAGAATGAAACCATTCACCTCTGGAACGTCACCAACGGCAACCGTTTCTCCACCTACGCCATTGCCGCCGAGCGGGGTTCCAGAATCATCTCCGTTAACGGCGCCGCCGCGCACTGCGCCAGCGTCGGCGATATCCTGATCATCGCCAGCTTCGTCACCATGTCTGACGAAGAGGCGCGCCGCTGGCAGCCCAACATCGCCTATTTCGAAGGCGACAACGAAATGAAGCGCCAGGCGAAAGCGATTCCGGTGCAGGTCGCCTGATGACCACGACGCTGCGCTCAGGCGCAGCGCCGAAGTTTACCCCTGCGGCTGGTTACTGATCAGCCGCGACATCGTCTCCAGCGAATCCGTGCGTAAGATATATAACCGCTTTAGCAGAAACGGATTGTCCCCCGGCTTCACCTTCCCACGCACTGTCGTCACCGCCATATGAAACCCGGCGTCATTCGCCGCCTGCACCGCCGTGGCGTTATAGCCGCCGAAGGGATAGGAAAGGTAGAGCACATGTGGATTAAACTGGCTCAGCGCCCGGCGCGAACGGGCAAAATCAAACAGAATATTATGGTAATTGCGGCTGAATAAGATCGGCCGCCGGCCGGCGTCCACCCGGTGCAGGAAGTGGGTATGCGACTGAATGTCAAAGACGTCCTGGATCTGCCGGAGCTCAGAAATGCTCATGAACTGCAGCGATTTCGGATCCCATTGCTGCGGATGACGCTTGATGCGCGAAGAGATAATAAAGGCGGTGGCGTGGAAGCCATACTGTTTCAACACCGGATAGGCGTAGCGGTTTACCGATTTCAAACCGTCATCGAAGGTAATGGCGACTGCCCGCGCCGGAAGGTTAATTTTATTGCGCACGTAGCCTTCCAGCTGATACAGGGTCAGCGTGGTATACCCCTGATCCCGCAGCCAGGTCATCTGGTTATTGAAGGCGCGTACCGAGGTGGTGGTCGAGGTATGGCGGAAACGGGTGTTCTCTTCGTCACGCAGAATATGGTGATAGGTCAGCACGGGGATCCCGTTATCCTCCTGCGCATCCAGACTGCTGACCCACGCCAGCCGATCGCCAATGCGGATCTGAAACCAGGTCTGATTGAGGCGGTCTTTCAGCTTGCTGAGGATCGGATAGCGCAGATTATTGGCCAGCGTGCCGAACGGCGCGCTGCTCACTGAGGGAGCGTCATAGAGCGGTGTATCTTTCCAGGTGAGTAAATTCTGGTTACTCAGCGGCTTATTGAGATCCCCCAGACGGTCCTCCACCCGCTGCTTACCCTGCACTGGCTCCAGATGGCCCTTGTCAATAAACCCGGTGCCGAAGCCGAAGCGAAACTCATAGTAATCAGCCGCCGTCGGGACAACCGCGAGGATCTGCCCGGCACGCACATTGCCCACGCTGACCACATGGTTCCCCACCTGCGCCCAGATCACCGCGTCTTCGGTGGTTTGCATATAGCGCACAGGTTTGCCCTGCTGGCTAAGCAGACTGGCGGAGGCGCTGAGTGAGGTCAGTAAAAGAAGCAGAGTAAAAAATCGGACAAGCATGCGCATCGAACCGGTAAACCATCAACGGCGGTTATTGTAACAAAAGCGGCATCTGTCCCGCTGCTTAATTTCCAAAGGTATCATGACGCAACCGGAACGGGGGGTTCTTCTGCTGCTGATGCCACAGGCTGCTCACCATCGGCCCCCCCGCGCTGACGATAGCCTGGCGAAACGCCTCGCTGCTTAACGTGTCCCGCAGCAGATACATTCCTTCAAGTAATGAATAGCTGACGCCGGAGATCACTTCGCAGTGGGTATGTTTGTGGCTCATCAGCGCCGCGGCCCGATAAGGCGCCGCGCCGGTTCTGTCGGTTAGGAAAATGACCCCGTCCCCGGAGTCGGTGGCATGCAGCGCATCGCACATCATCCGGCTCAACATATTGCTGCTGAGATTGCGCCAGTAATTGACCGCCCGGCACTGGGCCAGCGGACCAAATTTTTGTTCAAGACGATCCAGCATCTCCTGCGCCAGCTCATCATGGCAGGTAATGACCCAACCAAGCATGCTTCCCTCCTTAGCCAGCCAATAATGTAGCAAGGGGAAGATGGCGTATCGGTGATGGGGGTCAAAGATAAGCGGTTAGCGCTTCGCGTATTGACGTCCGGAAGCGCTAACCGTGATGAGTATCAGCTACGCAGGCCGCGACCGCGCTGGATTAACGACCAGCAGAGGAGATAGAAGGCGACGATGAAGACCACCAGCACCGCAAAGGTGGTCACCAGCGGCACATCGTTGATACCGAGGAAGCCGAAGCGGAAGCCGCTGATCATGTAGACGATGGGGTTCAGATGCGACAGCCCCTGCCAGAACGGCGGCAGCAGGGTCAGCGAGTAGAACACCCCGCCGAGATAGGTCAGCGGCGTCAGCACAAAGGTCGGGATCAGGCTGATGTCATCGAAGGTCTTGGCAAACACCGCGTTCAGCAGTCCGGCCAGCGAGAACAGCACCGCGGTGAGGAGCAGCGTCAGGGCGACAAACAGCCAGGAGTGAACCTGGAACGGCACAAAGAACAGCGACACCGCGGTCACCAGGATACCCACGCACAGCCCGCGCGCCACCCCGCCGCCCACGTAGCCGGCGATAATCACGTGCGTCGGCACCGGCGCCACCAGCAGCTCCTCAATGTTGCGCTGAAACTTGGCGCTGAAGAACGACGAGGCGACGTTGGCGTAAGCGTTGGTGATCACCGCCATCATGATCAGGCCCGGCACGATAAACTGCATGTAGGTAAAGCCATGCATCTCGCCGATGCGCGACCCGATCAGGTTACCGAAAATCACGAAGTACAGGGTCATGGTGATCACCGGCGGCACCAGCGTCTGCACCCAGATGCGCATAAAACGGTGGATCTCTTTGGTCCAGATGCTTTTCAGCGCGACCCAATAAAGCTGCATCATGCTGACTCTCCTTTTCGCTCATGCACCAGGGTGACAAACAGCTCTTCCAGACGGTTGGCTTTGTTACGCATACTCAATACCTGCACCCCCTGGGCGCTCAGCTGCGCGAAAACGCTGTTAATCCCCTGCTCGCGCAGGACCTCCACTTCCAGCGTCGAGGTATCGACCAGCTGATACTGGTAGCCCTCGAGCTTCGGCACCGGGCTTTTTGGCGCGAGGTCGAGAATAAAGGTCTCTGATTTCAGCTTCGACAGCAGCGCTTTCATCGAGGTGTTTTCCACCAGCGTACCGTGCTGGATGATGCCGATGTTGCGGCACAGCATTTCGGCCTCTTCCAGATAGTGGGTGGTCAGAATAATGGTGGTTCCGCGATCGTTGAGATCCTTGAGGAAGCCCCACATCGAGCGGCGTAGTTCGATATCGACGCCGGCGGTCGGCTCGTCGAGGATCAGCAGCTTCGGCTCATGCATCAACGCGCGAGCGATCATCAGGCGGCGCTTCATCCCGCCGGAAAGCATCCGCGCGCGTTCGCTGCGTTTTTCCCACAGATCGAGCTGTTTTAAGTACTTTTCGCTGCGGGCGATGGCTTCTTTACGCTCAACGCCGTAGTAGCCCGCCTGGTTAACGACGATCTGCTGCACGGTCTCGAACGGGTTAAAGTTAAACTCCTGCGGCACCAGGCCAAGCTGGCGCTTGGCGTTAACGACGTCTTTCTCCAGATCGTAGCCAAAGACATTGACCTGACCGGAGGTTTTGTTCACCAGCGAGCTGATGATGCCGATCGTCGTGGATTTTCCCGCCCCGTTCGGGCCCAGCAGGGCATAGAAATCCCCCGCTTCAACCTGCAGGTCAATTCCCCGCAGCGCCTGAACCCCGCCGGGGTAGGTTTTTTTGAGCTGTTTTAATTCCAGAGCAATGGTCATTAAATATCTCTTCTCGTGTCATGACACGTCATTAACCCGCCTGACTGACGTTTGCGCTGTACTGCCGCGGCCAGCGCATCTGCAGCCGGAAGTATCACGGGTTAAGATGGTTTTAAAAAAGGTGAGCTTACCCTATATTAGCGCAACGCACTTACTTGGTTACAGGCCGATAACGTCCATGAATGATATAGATACACTCATCAGCAACAATGCACTATGGTCAAAAATGCTGGTGGAAGAGGACCCCGGCTTTTTTGAGAAACTGTCGCAAACGCAGAAACCGCGCTTCCTGTGGATTGGCTGTTCTGACAGCCGCGTTCCCGCTGAGCGACTCACCGGCCTGGAGCCAGGCGAACTGTTTGTGCATCGTAACGTGGCGAATCTGGTGATCCACACCGACCTCAACTGCCTGTCGGTGGTGCAGTATGCCGTCGATGTTCTCGAAGTCGAGCACATTATTATCTGCGGCCACTACGGCTGCGGCGGCGTACAGGCGGCGGTGGAGAACCCGGAGCTGGGGCTCATCGACAACTGGCTGCTGCATATCCGCGATATCTGGTTTAAACACAGCTCGCTGCTGGGGGAAATGCCGGAGGAGCGCCGTCTGGATACCCTTTGTGAACTGAACGTAATGGAGCAGGTGTACAACCTGGGACATTCGACGATTATGCAATCGGCGTGGAAGCGCGGACAGAAGGTGACCATCCACGGCTGGGCATATGGCATTCACGACGGACTGCTGCGCGATCTGGATGTGACCGCCGTGAGCCGGGAAACCCTTGAACAGCGCTATCGCCACGGGATCTCCAACCTCAAGATCAAGCACATCAACCACAAATAGCCTTCAGACTTAGCCACTCTGGCGCGCGCGCCAGAGTGGGATATCCCCTTACTCGTCCAGCAGGGTGACTTTGCCGATATACGGCAGATGGCGGTAGCGCTGAGCGTAGTCGATACCGTAGCCCACCACGAACTCGTCCGGAATGGCGAAACCGACGAACTCAACCGGGACATTCACTTCACGGCGGCTTGGTTTATCCAGCAGCGTACAAATGGCCAGCGACTTCGGCTCGCGCAAGCTGAGGATCTCACGCACTTTAGACAGGGTATTGCCGGAGTCGATGATATCTTCCACGATCAGAACGTCTTTACCACGGATGTCTTCGTCCAGATCTTTGAGGATTTTCACATCACGGGTAGTGGACATGCCGCTGCCGTAGCTCGAGGCGGTCATAAAATCGACTTCATGCGGCACCTGCACTTCACGGCACAGGTCGGCCATGAACATAAACGAGCCGCGCAGCAGCCCCACCAGCACCATTTCGCTGCCGCTGTCCTGATAATGTTCGTTGATTTGACGACCCAGTTCCGCGATGCGCGCTTTGATCTCGGATTCCGGGATCATCACTTCTACAGTATGTTTCATAAGACTAACCATTTGATTCTAAATATAAATCATCAAAGCCGCTGCTTTCGCCCCGACGATGACCGGCAAGCCATCCAGTATACCAGCAAAAAGAAATCTGCGGTGCAGGGATTAATAAAGCCATATTTGTGATTCCGATCACACTTGTTAAATCCTATAATTAATTGCAGTTAAAAAATTAACAAACACATGAGTAACTTTCTATGGCTGAAACAAAGTCTCAACAATCAAGGCTCCTGGTGACGCTGACTGCGCTATTTGCAGCGTTCTGCGGCCTCTATCTTTTAATCGGCGGAGCATGGCTGGTCGTGCTTGGCGGCTCCTGGTACTACCCCGTCGCCGGTCTGGTGATGCTGGGCGTGACCGTGATGCTGTTCCGCGGCAAGCGCGCTGCGCTGTGGCTGTACGCCGCGCTGCTGCTGGCGACCATGATCTGGGGCGTCTGGGAAGTCGGCTTCGACTTCTGGGCGCTGACGCCGCGTAGCGATATCCTCGTCTTCTTTGGTATCTGGCTGATCCTGCCCTTTGTCTGGCGTCGTCTGCCGGTGCCTTCCGCTGGCGCCGTAGGCGCGCTGGTCGTCGCCTTGCTGATCAGCGGCGGCATGCTGACCTGGGCCGGTTTTAACGACCCGCAGGAGATCAACGGCACTCTGAGCGCCGACGCCACCCCGGCGGCGCCGATCTCCAACGTTGCTGACGGCGACTGGCCGGCCTATGGCCGCAACCAGGAAGGCCAGCGCTTCTCCCCGCTGAAGCAGATTAACGCCGACAACGTGAAGAACCTGAAGGAAGCCTGGGTGTTCCGCACCGGCGACCTGAAACAGCCGAACGATCCGGGTGAAATCACTAACGAAGTGACGCCGATTAAAGTCGGCGACACGCTCTTCCTGTGTACCGCCCACCAGCGTCTGTTCGCGCTTGACGCCGCCTCCGGTAAAGAGAAGTGGCATTTTGACCCGCAGCTGAACGCCGACCCGTCGTTCCAGCACGTCACCTGCCGCGGTGTCTCGTATCACGAAGCGAAAGCGGATAACGCCCCTGCCGACGTCGTCGCCGACTGTCCGCGCCGCATTATCCTGCCGGTGAACGATGGTCGCCTGTTCGCAGTGAACGCCGACAACGGTAAGCTGTGCGAAACCTTTGCCAACAAAGGTATTCTCAACCTGCAGACCAACATGCCGGTGACCACGCCGGGCATGTATGAACCCACTTCCCCGCCGATTATCACCGATAAGACCATCGTGATTGCCGGCGCAGTTACCGATAACTTCTCTACCCGCGAGCCGTCAGGCGTGATCCGCGGCTTTGATGTGAATACCGGGAAACTGCTGTGGGCCTTCGATCCGGGCGCGAAAGATCCGAACGCCATCCCAAGCGATGAGCATCACTTCACGCTCAACTCACCCAACTCCTGGGCGCCTGCCGCCTACGACGCCAAACTGGATCTGGTCTATCTGCCGATGGGCGTGACCACTCCGGATATCTGGGGCGGTAACCGCACGCCTGAGCAAGAGCGCTATGCCAGCTCGATTGTCGCGCTGAACGCCACCACCGGTAAGCTGGCCTGGAGCTACCAGACCGTCCACCACGACCTGTGGGATATGGACATGCCTTCCCAGCCGACGCTGGCTGACATTGAAGTCAATGGCAAAACCGTGCCGGTCGTCTATGCTCCGGCGAAAACCGGCAACATCTTCGTGCTGGATCGCCGTAACGGCGAGCTGGTGGTCCCGGCCCCGGAAAAACCGGTTCCGCAGGGCGCCGCCAAAGGCGATTACGTCGCCAAAACCCAGCCGTTCTCCGATCTGAGCTTCCGTCCGAAGAAAGATCTGACCGGGGCGGACATGTGGGGCGCCACCATGTTCGACCAGCTGGTGTGCCGCGTGATTTTCCATCAGATGCGCTATGAGGGTATCTTCACCCCGCCATCTGAGCAGGGCACCCTCGTCTTCCCGGGTAACCTGGGGATGTTTGAATGGGGCGGTATCTCCGTCGATCCGAACCGTCAGGTGGCTATCGCCAACCCGATGGCGCTGCCGTTCGTCTCTAAACTGATCCCACGCGGCCCGGGCAACCCAATGGAGCCGCCGAAAGATGCGAAAGGCTCAGGCACCGAGTCCGGCGTGCAGCCGCAGTACGGCGTCCCGTACGGCGTCACCCTGAACCCGTTCCTGTCGCCGTTCGGTCTGCCGTGCAAACAGCCGGCCTGGGGCTATATCTCCGCGCTGGATCTGAAAACTAACGAAGTGGTATGGAAAAAACGTATCGGTACCCCGCAGGACAGCCTGCCGTTCCCGATGCCGGTTAAACTCCCATTCACCATGGGTATGCCGATGCTGGGCGGTCCGATCTCCACGGCGGGCAACGTTCTGTTCATCGGCGCGACCGCGGATAACTACCTGCGCGCGTACAATATGAGCAATGGTGAGAAGCTGTGGGAAGCCCGTCTGCCAGCCGGCGGTCAGGCCACCCCGATGACCTACGAAGTGAATGGCAAACAGTATGTTGTCATCTCTGCCGGCGGTCACGGCTCGTTCGGTACCAAAATGGGCGATTATATCGTCGCCTATGCGCTCCCGGATGAGGCGAAATAAAACGCAAAACGGCAACGAAAGTTGCCGTTTTTTTTGTCTTTATCCCCTCTCCCACGCGCCAGGGCTATACCGCCCTAAACCGTGAACCCCAACATCATCCCGGTGTCTTCATGTTCCAGCAGGTGGCAGTGGGCCATATAGGCAAACTCCTTCGGCGCCGGATGATCAAACTTCACTAATACTTCACTCACGTCCCCTTCCACACGCACGGTGTCTTTCCAGCCGCGACGATGCGCCGCTGGCGGCTTGCCGTTTTCGCTCAGGATGCGGAACTGGGTGCCGTGGATATGGAACGGATGCAGCATCATGTCGCCCTTACCCGAAATCACCCAGCGCTCATACTGGCCTCTGGCGGCGGCGAACATCGGCACATTCATGTCGAAGGCTTTGCCGTTGATGCGGTTGGCGTTATGGAAATCAAATCCCTTGCCCGACGACATGCCATGATCCATGCCGGACCCGTGGTTCATGTTGCTCATGTCGCCATGGTGCATATTCCCCATGTCGCCCATCCCGCCGTGCCCCATCATGCCGTGATCCATTCCGGCCATCGCCTGATCGCCATATTTCTCCATCAGCGCCTGCATGCCCATCCTGTCGAGCATCGGATCCATCGACAGCTGGAGCTGACGCTGCGTCAGCCCCGTCAGAGAAGGTAGCGCCGGCATAGCGGCCAGGGTATCCAGCAGCTTACCGGAGGCAGGAATGACCAGCGGCTGGACGCGCAGTACCGGCTGTGGTTTATCAAAAGGCGCAATGGCCATGCCCATCTGGCTCACCGGCAGGGTCACCAGATCAAAAGGTTTGCCGTCGCTGGTGTCCACCAGCACCTCAAAACGCTCCCCCATCAAGACCGGCAATTCATTGACCTTCACCGGCTCTGCCAGCAGACCGCCGTCGCTGGCCACCACGTACAGCGGGCGCTTATCGCTGGTCGCAAAATTGAGGGAACGGGCATTACAGCCGTTCAGCAAGCGCAGACGTAGCCAGCCTCGCGGGGCGGCATGTTCAGGATAGAGAGCGCCATTGGTCAGCAGCGTATCGCCAAACCAGCCGACGGCAGCGCTCATCACATCCAGC
The DNA here is from genome assembly GCF_059759695.1 of Klebsiella sp. M041. Lineage (NCBI taxonomy): Bacteria > Pseudomonadati > Pseudomonadota > Gammaproteobacteria > Enterobacterales > Enterobacteriaceae > Klebsiella > Klebsiella sp. M041. The sequence goes on along the minus strand of NZ_JCAXWU010000003.1, from coordinate 279,588 downwards.
TGATAATCAATTTCGCCAGCGGCGGTAAACTTCTTGTCCTGAACAATCACCGGTACATCATCGATTCCCCACTGCTTCGGCAACAGCAGGCGTCCGCTCTCTTCATCCTCGATCAGCACCAGCCCCGCCAGCCCCATCGCCACCTGCCGACCGGTGGTCCCGTGCTGATGCGGGTGAAACCAGCAGGTGGCCGCCCGCTGCGTTGGCGTGAAGCTCACCGTCCGAGTGGCGCCCGGGGCGATGACCCCCTGCGGTCCTCCGTCGACCTCGCCGGGTACCTCCAGACCATGCCAGTGCAGCGTCGTCTCCTCTGCCAGCTGGTTGGTAATGTCCACCGTGATAGCCTTCCCCTGCGTCAGCTGCAGCGCGGGACCCAGTAGCGAACCGTTATACCCCCAGGTGGTGGCGTTCAAAGCGCCAAACTGCGTTTTGCCCGCCTGGATGGTCAGCGCGATACGGTTGCGCGCATCAGCCGTCAACAGCGGCGGTACCGGCAGGGCCGGGCGACTGGCCGCAAAGACCGCACGGCTCCAAAGCGGTAACGCGCTGGCCATGCTGACCGCAGCGGTCAGTTTGAGGAAGTCTCGACGTTGCATATTCACATCCTTTTATTCTGCGGGCGAATATTTGAGCTTAAACCCTACCGTAACGGGAAGGTCAAGCAGAAGAGTAAGAATAAAGATCGGCGCTGTGTAAAGAAGTATGCTAATTTGAAGCGTCGGTGATCTAACGGTAGAAAAAATGAAGACGCTTTTCAGAACAATGGTACTCGGCAGCCTGCTTACTCTCTCCGCCAACAGCTACGCGCTCAGCGAATCAGAAGCGGAAGACATGGCTGATTTAACCGCGGTTTTTGTGTTTCTGAAAAACGACTGTGGCTACCAGAACCTGCCCAACACGCAGATCCGTCGCGCCCTGGTGTTCTTTGCTCAGCAGAACCAATGGGATCTGAGCAACTACGACAGCTACAACATGAAAGCCCTTGGCGAAGACAGCTATCGCGATCTCAGCGGCATTAACCTTCCGACGGCAAAAAAATGTAAAGCGCTGGCCCGCGATTCACTTAGCCTGCTGGCTTACGTCAAATAATTTCCCGCGCGGGCGGCAACGCGCCGCGCTTTTCCCCGACTCACCCGCCTTTAGTATTTACCATTATTATTTTATACAAAATAAATTTTATCTACCTCGCAATATATCAAGCCAATAAATAAATTAAACCCGTACTAACAGCCCTGCCAGATAAAAACAATAAAATATCCCAGATGATATATTGCAAAATAAAAAGCAGCCTTTTAGAATCCGTTGAAAATATATCTACTTCATGGACTGAAATTGTGAATATCTCGCTGACTCTTCGTATTATTCCACTTGCCGCTATGTTATTAGCCGGCTGTAGCAATACCGCCCCTCGCCAGCAGGTAAAACCGCTCACCACCCCGCTAACGTCGCAGCAGCAGGCAGAGCAGGAGCGAGCGGCCAGCGAACAAGCGCGCATTGAATCCTGCCGACAGGCGCTGGACTCGCTAAAAGAGGTTAACCCACAGCAGGCAACCAAACTCAGCAATGACTTCAATGCCTTAGTGCGTGCGGCGTCACAATATAACAGCGTGCGCGAGAAAGTGGCGGATCCCACCCGGCTTGGCATTGACTCCATGTATCAGTTTAAATCCATCAAATTGTGCGCCGATATTCAGAAAACGCTAATCGATAGCCTGGTACAGCGGGGTGAAAGCAAGCAGCCATGAACAGAGCCGCCACGCTGACCCTCAACGCGCCCCTGCTGATGCTCGTCGCGGCGCTGGCGCTTTCAACACCTTTCTTCGCCGGCGCCGCGCCGGCGTTTCTTGACTACGCCCAGCAGCAAACCCAGGCGCATGAAAAAAGCGATGCTGCAACCGCAAAGCAAACGTCAGGCGATCGTCAACCTGCAGATAATAAAAAAAAGACGCCCAATACCGCACAATTGCAAAAAAGAATCGTCAACCAGCAGGCGACGATTGAGCAAAAAAATAAAACTATTCAGCAATTAAAAAAACAGCTTGCTAACACTCCGGCCACAGAAACCTCCATCGCGAATGAGCATGCGGCCTTAAATAACAAAATAAAAGAATTACAGATCGCCTTAACCGCCGCCACCGCGAAAAATGAGGCGTTAATTAAAAAAGAAGGCGCAGTCCAGAATACGACTCTGCAGCAAAGTCAGGCCGCCGCGCTGAAGCAGATCCAACAATTAACGTTACAGCTTCAGCAAGCCGCAGCTGAAAATAAACGGCTCAGCGCCAGCCTCACCGCTCTGAATACAGATAAGCAGACGCTGGCTAACCGGCTCGCCGCGGCAGAGAAGGCGCAGCAGACCACCCTCGACCAGGTCAAAACCCTTAACGCCGACAAACAGCCGTTGGTCAACCGGCTGGCGGCGACGGAAAAAGAGAAGCAGACCGCCCTCGACCAGGTCAAAACCCTTAACGCCGATAAGCAGTCTCTGGCTAACCGGCTGGCGGCGGCGGAAAAAGAGAAGCAGGCTGCTCTCGACCAGGTCAAAACTCTTAACGCTGATAAACAGCCGCTGGTCAACCGGCTGACGGCGGCCGAAAAAGAGAAACAGGCCGCCCTCGACCAGGTCAAAGCACTTAACGCCGACAAACAGCCGCTGGTCAACCGGCTGGCGGCGGCGGAAAAAGAGAAGCAGACCGCCCTCGACCAGATCAAAACCCTTAACGCCGATAAGCAGTCGCTGGCTAACCGGCTCGCCGCGGCGGAGAAAGCGCCATCGAGCCGCGCCGATGCCGCCGTGGCGGCAAAAGATGAGCCCCCCGAGATGGCGGCCATAGTGGCGGCCTATCGCCTGCAGGCGGACAAAGATAACGCCCAGCTGCGGATGAAAGAGGATGAAATCCAGCTGCTGCGGACGCAGCTGACGGTCACGCCGAGAAATACCACCGGCAAAACCGCCGCCAAACTCAGCGCGCCAGGTGAACAGCAGGCTTACGCCATCGGCGCCTCGATGGGTACAGAGGCGCTTAACGTCCTCACGACTCGTCGCACTCAGGGAGTTAACGTCGACGCTGGCCTGGTGCTGCAGGGCATCGAAGATGCTTTCAGCGGCCAGCTTCGCCTCGGCGAACAGGCGCGTAATAAAGCGCTGTTTGACATTTCACAGCAGGTTTTCCAGAACCTGAATAAAATCGAGCAGAAAAACATCAGCGCCGGTCAGAAATACCAGCAGGCGTTTGCGCGCAAAAAAGGTGTGGTCTTCAAAGAGGGCGTCTACAGCCGTATCGATTACCCGGGTAAAGGAAAGATTAGCGGCAACGATCTGGTGACCGTGGTGATCAAAGAGATGCTGACGGACGGAACGGTGATCAATGATATGGAGACGAAAGATCAGGCGCTTACCCAGAAACTGGATGCCTATCCCCCGGTATTTCGCGGGCCGCTGAAGCGCCTGCAGAACCACGGCTCCGTGACGCTGGTCGTCCCGCCCGACAAAGCCTATGGCAGTAAAGGGTTGCCACCGAAGATCCCCCCAGGCGCCACCATGGTCTATTCCGTGCGGATAGTGGATAGCCAACCCGCGCCGGCAAAATAGCCCTGTCTCCCCACCGCCCTCTCCGGGCGGTGCTGTTATTCCTGCCGAATTGCTGCAATAACCGCCGTGCATCCTCATCTATAGTTGTCTATGATGTTGCACTCGTTTTACGAGTGTAACAGATGTTAACGAAGGAGGAGCCTCACCGTGGCCGATAATCCACTGTGGCATGAAACGCTGCATGACCATTTTGGTCAGTACTTTAGCGTTGATAACGTGCTGTACCACGAAAAAACCGATCATCAGGATCTGATCATCTTTGACAACCACGCCTTTGGCCGGGTGATGGCGCTGGATGGCGTCGTGCAAACCACCGAACGCGATGAGTTTATCTATCACGAAATGATGACCCACGTGCCGCTGCTGGCTCACGGCAACGCCAAGCATGTCCTGATCATCGGCGGCGGCGATGGCGCGATGCTGCGCGAAGTCTCTCGTCATCGCAGCATCGAAAGCATCACCATGGTGGAAATCGACGCCGGGGTGGTCTCATTCTGCCGCCAGTACCTGCCCAACCATAGCGCCGGCGCCTATGACGATCCGCGCTTTACGCTGGTGATTGATGACGGCGTCAATTTTGTTAACCAGACGACGCAAACGTTTGATGTGATCATTTCAGACTGTACCGACCCTATTGGCCCGGGGGAAAGCCTCTTCACCTCGGCTTTTTATGAAGGCTGCAAACGCTGCCTGAATCCGGGAGGGATTTTCGTTGCGCAGAACGGCGTCTGCTTCCTGCAGCAGGATGAAGCGGTCGGCAGCCATCGCAAACTGAGCCACTATTTTCGCGACGTCAGCTTCTACCAGGCGGCGATTCCGACCTATTACGGCGGGATAATGACCTTTGCCTGGGCGAGCGACAACGAGGCGCTGCGCCATCTTTCCAGCGAAATCATTCAGGCGCGCTTTCACAAAGCCAACCTGACCTGCCGTTACTACAATCCGGCAATCCATACGGCGGCCTTCGCCTTACCACAATATCTGCATGATGCTCTGTCCGCACCGTGAAGCGAAATAAGGGGGTGAACTAAATTGAAAAAATTGAAGCTGCACGGCTTTAACAACCTGACCAAAAGCCTGAGTTTTTGTATCTACGATATCTGTTACGCCAAAACGGCAGAAGAGCGCGACGGCTACATCGCCTATATCGACGAACTTTATAATGCCAATCGCCTGACAGAGATCCTGAGCGAAACCTGCTCTATTATTGGCGCTAATATCCTGAATATCGCCCGCCAGGATTATGAACCCCAGGGCGCCAGCGTGACCATTCTGGTAAGCGAAGAGCCCGTCGACCCGCGGCTTATCGACCAGACCGAACACCCCGGCCCGCTGCCTGAAACCGTGGTCGCCCATCTCGATAAAAGCCATATCTGCGTGCATACCTATCCGGAGAGCCACCCGGAAGGCGGCCTGTGCACCTTCCGCGCCGATATCGAAGTCTCTACCTGCGGGGTTATTTCACCGCTCAAAGCGCTGAACTATCTGATCCACCAGCTGGAATCGGACATTGTGACCATTGACTACCGCGTGCGCGGCTTTACCCGCGACATCAATGGGATGAAGCATTTTATCGATCATGAAATCAACTCAATTCAGAACTTTATGTCTGACGATATGAAGTCGCTGTATGACATGGTCGACGTCAACGTTTATCAGGAAAATATCTTCCATACCAAAATGTTGCTTAAGGAGTTCGACCTTAAGCACTACATGTTCCATACCCGACCGGAAGAGTTGACCGCTGAAGAGCGCAAGGTCATTACCGACCTGCTGTGGAAAGAGATGCGCGAGATTTACTACGGCCGCAATATTCCTGCCGTGTAATGCCTCAAATGCCCGGCGGCGCTTTTGCTTGCCGGGCCTGGGTTCTGCGCCGGCAGGTAGCGGGGGAAAGGTACTCGTCGCGACCGGAGATGTGCCCTGCGCACGCGACGCTTAGCCGGGCTACGGTTTTCCGCAGCCCGGCGCAAAACGAGTCATCAACGCTGCTGCATAAACTCACGATAGGCGGCAACCACCTGCAGGAAATCCTCAACACCGCACAGAGAGAGGCTTTCTTCGTCGTAGTAGCTCATCCCCTCCTCGATTTCGTCGCCGGAAAATTCCAGCTGATTGGCGCGGATCATCACCTCTTCGCCATCCAGCCACAGCGTATATTCATGTCCGGCACGCTGCCAGGAACGTTCACTGCCTTTCACGGTGCGCGCAGCCTGCTCCACTTCGTCAAGCAGAGCAAGATTGTCTTTCACCTCCTCGTTGAACCAGTGGCCAATCGCCTCGTGATCCATCGACATTCGCACCTTTACCACTCCGGTAATATCGCGCAGAAATTCGTAGTCCATCGTCTTTTCCTCTGCAAGGGCAATGCGTCACCGCTGCACTGTACCCATGGAGTAATTATCGCAGCAGACCGAAAGAAAAAAAGCGTAACAGGCAGGAGGTTTGGAAATAAAAATGCCCGGTGATGCAATGTTCACCGGGCATTGGGGAGTTTGTAGCCAGTCGGTCAGCCAGGCTGACCGACTGGTTTTACACCGCGGTCTGGAAGATCACGCCATCAGCTTTTTCAGTGTACTGATCCAGCTGGTTGAAGTTCAGATAGCGATAGGTATCTTCCGCTGTCTTATCCACCTGCGCCACGAAGGTCTGGTACTCTTCCGGCGTCGGCAGTTTACCGAGCAGAGAAGCCACCGCTGCCAGCTCGGCAGAGGCCAGATAGACGTTAGCGCCGGTACCTAAACGGTTCGGGAAGTTACGGGTAGAGGTGGAAACCACCGTCGCACCGTCGGCGACGCGCGCCTGGTTACCCATACACAGGGAACAGCCAGGGATTTCGATACGCGCCCCGCTCTTACCAAATACGCTGTAGTAACCTTCTTCGGTCAGCTGCGCGGCGTCCATACGGGTTGGCGGCGCCACCCACAGGCGAGTCGGCAACTGGCCTTTGTGGCTGTCCAGCAGCTTACCGGCGGCACGGAAGTGGCCGATGTTGGTCATGCAGGAGCCGATGAACACTTCGTCGATTTTCTCGCCCTGTACGTCAGACAGCAGGCGGGCATCGTCCGGATCGTTCGGCGCGCACAGAATCGGCTCTTTGATATCCGCCAGATCGATGTCGATCACTGCCGCGTATTCCGCGTCAGCATCGGCTTCCAGCAGCTGCGGATCCGCCAGCCATTTCTCCATGCCCTGGATACGACGCTCCAGGGTACGGCGGTCGCCGTAGCCTTCGGCGATCATCCACTTCAGCAGGACGATGTTGGAGTTCAGATACTCAACGATCGGCTCTTTGTTCAGCTTGATGGTGCAACCTGCAGCAGAACGTTCAGCGGAGGCATCGGTCAGCTCGAACGCCTGCTCCACTTTCAGATCCGGCAGACCTTCAATCTCAAGGATGCGGCCAGAGAAGATGTTTTTCTTACCTTTCTTCTCAACGGTCAGCAGGCCCTGCTTGATGGCGTACAGCGGGATCGCGTGGACCAGGTCGCGCAGCGTAATGCCCGGCTGCATTTTACCTTTGAAACGCACCAGCACCGATTCCGGCATATCCAGCGGCATCACGCCGGTCGCGGCGGCGAAGGCCACCAGACCAGAGCCCGCCGGGAAGGAGATACCGATGGGGAAACGGGTGTGGGAGTCGCCGCCGGTGCCCACGGTATCCGGCAGCAGCATGCGGTTCAGCCAGGAGTGGATCACGCCATCGCCCGGACGCAGCGAGACGCCGCCGCGGTTCATAATGAAGTCCGGCAGAGTATGATGCGTGGTGACGTCAACCGGCTTCGGATAGGCCGCAGTGTGGCAGAAGGACTGCATCACCAGGTCAGCGGAGAAGCCCAGGCACGCCAGGTCTTTCAGTTCATCACGGGTCATTGGACCGGTGGTGTCCTGAGAACCGACGGAGGTCATTTTCGGCTCGCAGTAGGCGCCCGGGCGGATACCGGCAACGCCGCAGGCGCGGCCAACCATTTTCTGCGCCAGCGAGAAGCCGCGGGTGCTTTCCGCTACGTCTTTCGCCTGACGGAAGACATCGCTGTGCGGCAGACCCAGCGCTTCACGTGCTTTGGTGGTCAGGCCGCGACCGATGATCAGCGGGATACGGCCGCCGGCACGGACTTCGTCGATCAGCACATCGGTTTTCAGCTCGAAGCTGGCCAGCAGTTCGTTGGTCTCGTGATTACGCACTTCGCCTTTGAACGGGTAAACGTCGATGACGTCGCCCATGTTCAGGTTTGACACATCCACTTCGATAGGCAGCGCGCCCGCATCTTCCATGGTGTTGAAGAAGATTGGCGCGATTTTGCCGCCCAGGCACAGGCCGCCGCCGCGCTTGTTCGGCACGTTCGGGATATCGTCGCCCATAAACCACAGCACCGAGTTGGTGGCCGATTTACGTGAAGAGCCGGTCCCGACCACATCGCCGACGTAGGCCAGCGGGTAGCCTTTCTGCTGCAGGGCTTCGATCTGTTTGATCGGGCCAACCACGCCCGGCTGATCCGGTTCAATGCCTTCGCGGGCGTTTTTCAGCATCGCCAGGGCGTGCAGCGGGATATCCGGACGCGACCAGGCATCCGGCGCCGGAGACAGGTCATCAGTGTTCGTTTCGCCAGTGACCTTGAAAACGGTAACGGTGATTTTCTCTGCCAGCTGCGGGCGGTTCAGGAACCACTCAGCGTCGGCCCAGGATTGCATAACCTGTTTAGCGTGCTCGTTACCCGCTTTCGCTTTCTCTTCCACGTCGTAGAAGTTATCGAACATCAGCAGAGTATGGGACAGCGCTTTCGCGGCAATCGGCGCCAGTTTCGCGTCGTCCAGGGCATCGATCAGCGGGTGGATATTGTAACCGCCCTGCATGGTGCCCAGCAGTTCAACGGCTTTTTCAGGGGTAACCAGGGGGGAGGTCGTTTCGCCTTTGGCGATCGCGGCAAGGAATCCAGCTTTAACATAGGCGGCTTCGTCGACGCCCGGCGGTACACGGTTAATCAGCAGGTCTAACAGGAATTCTTCTTCGCCCGCAGGCGGGTTTTTCAGCAGTTCTACCAGCGCGGCCATTTGGGTTGCATCTAAGGGTTTGGCAACAATCCCCATGGCGGCACGCTCAGCTACGTGCTTACGGTATTCTTCTAGCACGACGGTTCTCCTCGCTTCTCATTGTCATAATGCGGCCTACACCTCTTCAATCAATCTGCTTCGGTATTGGCAGTTTGCCGCCTTGACGCATCTTGAAGGATTTAGTGGCTGGGCGATTTTCTTCACGCTCCTGTGAGACAGCAGTTTGTAGGGTAAATGCCCGATACCGCGTCGGCAGCATAGCAGGATTTTTGAAAGGTGTTAATCTGTTTACAAAAAAGCAACATTAAAATTTAGCTGAATCGTTAAGGGCAGGATATTGCAGGCTTTCTGTTCAAATCCCGCGACAAAAATTCCTTTCCGCGTACAACGCCATGGGCCGATCCCAACAATCATCAATAAAAAGCCATACCGCTTACTTATACTCAGCAAACGCGCCGTTTTCGCCGATACTTTAGCGAGATGGGTTACTTTTTGGGTCAGGAGCTTCTATGTCACTGCCGTTCAAACCCCATATTATCGCCCTGCTCTGTAGCGCTGGCTTACTCGCGGCGGCGGGAACACTCTATGTGCAAAGCCGTACTCCAGAGACGGTCACTCAGCCGACGGCGCAGCCTGCGCCAGCGCCAACGCCAGCCGCACCCGCCGCCGCGCAGCCGGTGGCCGCCACCTACACCCAGGCGCAGATTGACCAGTGGGTTGCCCCCATCGCGCTCTACCCGGACAGTCTGCTGTCGCAGGTGCTGATGGCTTCCACCTACCCGGACAACGTCATGCAGGCGGTGCAGTGGTCCCAGGATAACCCCACCATGAAAGGGGATCCCGCCGTTCAGGCTGTTGCCAGCCAGCCATGGGATCCCAGCGTCAAATCGCTTGTCGCTTTCCCTGCCCTGCTGGCGATGATGGGCGAGAATCCGCCCTGGGTGGAAAATCTGGGTAATGCGTTTTTGGCCCAGCCGCATGATGTGATGGACTCGGTACAGCGCCTGCGTGCCATCGCCCAGGAGACAGGGACGCTGAAATCCACGCCGCAGCAAAAAGTGATTGTCGCCGCAGCGGCGCCTGTGCCGGCCACCACTTCGAAAAGCAGCACCGTATCAACGTCAAGCACTACCGCGGCGGCGCCTGCGCCGACGCAGGTCATAAAAATAGAACCGACCGACCCGCAGGTGGTCTATGTTCCCAACTACAACCCCTCCACCGTCTATGGTACCTGGCCGAACAGCGCCTATCCTCCGGTCTATCTGCCGCCCCCTCCCGGGGAGCAGTTTACCGATAGCTTCGTCAAAGGCTTCGGTTACAGCCTGGGCGTGGCGACCACCTGGGCGCTGTTCAGCAGCATCGACTGGGATGATGATGATGACTACCACCATCACGATGACGACTACCACCGCGGGGAATACTCGCATAATGGCGATAACATCAATATCAATGTGAATAATTTTAACCGCATTACCGGACAAAACCTGCCGGGCGACCACGTAAACTGGCAGCACAATCCCGCCTATCGCGGTCACGTGCCATACCCCGATAATACCGTCGCCCAGCGCTTTCATCAGACCAACGTATCCGGCGGACTGAGCGCGACCCAGCATGCGCCGGTCGATCGTGAGGCGCAGCGCCAGGCGGCAATGACCCAGCTTCAGCAGCGCAGCGCGTCGACCGCCATGGCAGGCAACCTGGCGGCAAACACTCCCTCGCGCGATGCCCAGCGTCAGGCGGCCTCGGCGCAGTTGAAACAAGCCACCCAGCGCAGCAACTACCGCGGTTACGACAGCGCGCCGACATCAACCCAGCAGCGTCGAGACGCGGCGAAAGCGCAGTTGAAAAACCCGACGCCGCAGCAACAGCAGCGTAGGGAAACCATTAAGAACCACGAGCAGAATGCTACACCGCAGCAGCAACAGCGCCGGCAGCAGCTCCATTCCGCCACGCCCGCCCAGCGTCAGCAGACGGTCAATCATCTGCGCGCCAGCGCCCTTAGCGGCAACGAAAGCCGCGCCCCCTCCTGGCAAGCGCAGCAGGAACGGGGACGACAGAGTCGTCAGTTTTCCAGCGTAAACCGCGAGCAGCGCGACGGCGCCAGAGAGCGTCTTTCTGAACACCATGAACTACGCCGCCGCTGAGGATGAGCAGAATGAGAAACCCATTACCTATTGCCCTGTTCACGTTAATACTGTCACCGCTTGCCGCCTTCGCCCAGCAACAATATGCCACCCCCGAGCAGGCCGCGAGCGCGCTGGCCGAGGCGATCGGCCAGCAAAATGACGCGGCGCTGAGCGAGGTGCTTGGCGATAACTGGCAGCATTTTTTACCCCCCGACGGGATCGACCCCACTGCCGTCGACCGCTTCCAGCGCGACTGGCAGGTGAAACATGTGATTGTGCAGCAGGGTGATAACGCCTGGCTCGACGTTGGTAGCGAAGCATGGCGCCTGCCCGTCCCCATCGTCAAATCATCCCAGGGCTGGCGCTTTGATATGGCCGCTGGCGAAGAGGAGATCCTCACCCGCGCTATCGGCCGTAATGAACTGTCGGCAATAGCCGCCATGCACGCCTACGTTGACGCCCAGCAGGATTACTATCAACTGAACCACCGCTGGGCGCAGAAAATCATCAGTAGCGAAGGCAAAAAAGATGGTCTGTACTGGCCCACCTCGCCGGGCGAAGCGCCAAGTCCGCTTGGGCCCGCCTTTAGCCCGACGGTACCCGGCAGCGGCTACCATGGCTACCGCTTCCGCATTATCACCGGTAGAGATGAGCAGAGCGTCGCCTTGCTGGCATGGCCGGTGGCGTGGGGGGAAACCGGCGTGATGAGCTTTATGATCGATCAGCACGATACGGTTTATCAGGCCAATCTCGGTGAAGAGAGTGCGGCAAAGGCCCAGGCGATAACGCGCTTTGCCCCCGACGCTGACGCCGGCTGGCAGGTGGTCAAGCCATAAAAAAACGCCCGGTTACGTATACGCAACCGGGCGTTTTCATTCACTTAGCCCTGGTGGGGCATCAGAGACGGATCGCCGGCAAAGGCTGGTTTCGTACTGGACAATGCCGCTTCGTCAGCGCTGATGCTGCCGGAATTCGCCGCCCATACCCCTTCACTGGTCTTCGTCACCTGCTGATGCTGGGCATTCAGATCCTGGCCCATCGCCGCGATATGGGTCGTTTCCGTGCCGCCGCTGTTATCCGCCCATGGAATCGTGGCGTCAGCCGCGCAGGCTACACCGGATAAGCACGTTGCTGCGACCAGCGCACTGGTTAAAAAGCGTTTCATCACACACCTCATCGATATCGTTAACTACCTATAAGTTTACTGAGTGACTATTTACAAAGTATGTATGAGGTGTAGCGGTTTATGAATAGCGACATAGTTCTAAACATCAGGCATAAAAAAAGCGGCTCCGGGAGCCGCTTATGCTTTTTGCCTGAAAGAAAAAGTTACTTTTTCTTCGCTTTGGCGTTCGGCAGGTCGGTGATGCTGCCTTCGAAGACTTCTGCCGCCAGGCCAACAGACTCGTGCAGAGTCGGGTGAGCGTGGATAGTCAGCGCGATGTCTTCAGCGTCACAGCCCATTTCGATAGCCAGGCCGATCTCACCCAGCAGCTCGCCGCCGTTGGTGCCGACAATCGCGCCGCCGATAACACGGTGGGTCTCTTTGTCGAAGATCAGTTTGGTCATACCGTCTGCGCAGTCGGAAGCGATAGCACGGCCGGAAGCCGCCCACGGGAAGGTGGCGGTTTCGTAGCTGATGCCTTTCTCTTTCGCTTCTTTCTCAGTCAGGCCGACCCATGCCACTTCTGGCTCAGTGTAGGCGATGGACGGGATCACTTTCGGATCGAAGTAGTGTTTCAGGCCGGAGATAACTTCTGCGGCAACGTGACCTTCGTGGACGCCTTTGTGCGCCAGCATCGGCTGACCGACGATATCGCCGATAGCAAAGATGTGCGGCACGTTGGTGCGCATTTGTTTGTCAACGCGGATGAAGCCACGATCGTCCACTTCCACGCCCGCTTTGCCTGCGTCGAGGTTTTTACCGTTCGGTACGCGGCCGATAGCCACCAGTACGGCGTCGTAACGCTGTGCTTCCGCTGGCGCTTTTTTGCCTTCCATGGAAACGTAAATACCGTCTTCTTTCGCTTCAACGGCAGTCACTTTGGTTTCCAGCATCAGGTTGAATTTCTTGCTGATGCGTTTAGTGAAGACTTTCACCACGTCTTTATCGGCCGCCGGGATAACCTGGTCGAACATTTCAACCACGTCAATCTCTGAACCCAGCGCATGGTATACGGTACCCATTTCCAGACCGATGATACCGCCGCCCATGACCAGCATGCGTTTCGGTACGGATTTCAGCTCCAGGGCGTCGGTGGAGTCCCATACGCGCGGATCTTCATGCGGGATAAATGGCAGTTGAATCGGACGGGAACCCGCCGCGATGATGGCGTTGTCGAAGTTGATCACGGTTTTGCCGTTTTCGCCTTCCACTTCCAGGGTGTTAGCGCCGGTGAATTTACCCAGACCGTTAACCACCTTCACTTTACGCCCTTTGGCCATGCCAGCCAGACCACCGGTCAGCTGAGTGATGACTTTTTCTTTCCAGGTGCGGATCTTGTCAATGTCAGTTTTCGGTTCGCCGAAAACGATGCCGTGTTCGGCCAGCGCTTTCGCTTCTTCGATAACTTTTGCCACGTGCAGCAGCGCTTTAGAAGGGATACAACCCACGTTCAGGCACACCCCACCGAGGGTGCTGTAACGTTCTACGATGACGGTTTCCAGACCTAAATCAGCGCAACGGAAAGCTGCAGAGTAGCCTGCAGGACCTGCCCCAAGTACCACGACCTGAGTTTTGATTTCAGTACTCATCATGACCTCTGTAATTTATATCCGGCGGGTCTGACGCTATTATTCTTACGCCCAAGTCCACCGGGACGTTCTATCCGCGTGTATTTTACAAAATTGTTAACAATTTTTAAACAACAAACGGCAAACGATTTTGTCCTTTGTTGCTGATAATCCCAAACAGCCTGAGGTTATCAGAAAAAAGCCGGCCGTCAGGCCGGCTTTTTCGATTACATCACCAGGCGGCGAATGTCGCTCAGGGTGTTGTTGATGATGGTAATGAAGCGGGCACCATCAGCACCGTCGATCACGCGGTGGTCGAAGGACAGAGAGATCGGCAGCATCAGACGCGGCACGAACTCTTTACCATTCCATACCGGCTCCATCGCGGACTTAGACACGCCGAGGATGGCCACTTCCGGCGCGTTAACAATCGGCGCGAAGTGGGTCGTACCCAGGCCGCCGATGCTGGAGATGGTGAAGCAACCGCCCTGCATTTCTCCCGCCGTCAGTTTGCCATCGCGCGCTTTCTTCGAGATGGTGGTCAGTTCGCGAGACAGCTCGGTGATGCTCTTCTTGTTCACGTCTTTAAAGACCGGAACCACCAGACCGTTCGGGGTATCAACCGCCACACCGATGTTGATGTATTTCTTCAGCGTCAGGCGCTGACCATCTTCGGAGAGCGAGCTGTTGAAGCGCGGCATCTGCTCGAGCGCAGCGGCCACGGCTTTCATGATGAAGACAACCGGGGTGAATTTCACGTCCAGTTTACGCTTCTCAGCTTCGGCGTTCTGCTGCTTACGGAACGCTTCCAGATCGGTGATATCGGTTTTATCGAAGTGGGTAACGTGCGGGATCATGACCCAGTTACGGCTCAGGTTAGCACCAGAGATTTTCTGGATACGGCCCAGCTCCACTTCTTCGATTTCGCCGAACTTGCTGAAGTCAACCTTCGGCCATGGCAGCATGCCCGGGATACCGCCGCCAGCGGCAGCCGCCGGTGCGGATTCAGCGCGTTTAACGGCTTCTTTCACGTAGGCCTGAACGTCTTCGCGCAGGATACGACCTTTACGGCCGGTGCCTTTCACTTTCGCCAGGTTAACGCCGAACTCGCGCGCCAGGCGGCGAATCAGCGGAGTCGCGTGAACGTAAGCATCGTTTTCAGCGAATTCGGTTTTGCCTTCTGCTTTCGCAGCCGGCGCCGCGGCAGGCTTAGCGGCCTGAGCCGGCGCAGCAGCCGGTGCCGGTGCAGCAGCCTGAGCCGGAGCGGCGGCAGGCGCAGCGCCTTCCACTTCGAAGACCATGATCAGGGAGCCGGTTTTGACTTTATCGCCGGTGCTGATTTTGATCTCTTTGACGGTGCCCGCGAACGGCGCCGGCACTTCCATAGACGCTTTGTCGCCTTCGACGGTGATCAGGGACTGCTCTGCAGCCACTTTATCGCCGACTTTCACCATCACTTCGGTGACTTCAACTTCGTCGCCGCCGATATCCGGGACGTTAACGTCTTTCGCGCCGGCAGCAGCAGCCGGTGCCGCGGCAGCCGGAGCGGCAGCCTGTGCCGGAGCGGCCGCAGGCGCAGCGCCCGCGACTTCGAAGATCATGATCAGGGAGCCGGTGGACACTTTATCGCCGGTGTTGATTTTGATCTCTTTCACGGTACCCGCGAACGGCGCTGGCACTTCCATAGAGGCCTTATCGCCTTCTACGGTGATCAGGGATTGCTCAGCGGCGATGGTGTCGCCCACTTTAACCATGATCTCGGTGACTTCAACTTCATCGCCGCCGATATCCGGGACGTGCACTTCTTTCGCTGCCGCGGCGGCGGCTGGCGCAGCAGCGGCCGGAGCGGCTTCTTTCTTCTCTTCCTGCGCAGGTGCAGCGGCTGCTGCACCCTCGGCGGAATCGAAAATCATAATCAGTTTGCCAGTCTCGGTTTTGTCGCCGACGGAGACTTTAATCTCTTTTACGACGCCAGCCTGCGGAGACGGGACTTCCATAGAGGCTTTATCGCCTTCTACGGTGATCAGCGACTGTTCAGCTTCTACTTTGTCGCCAACTTTGACCAGGATCTCGGTGATTTCAACTTCATCAGCCCCGATGTCCGGTACTTTGATTTCGATAGCCATTATTCTTTTACCTCTTACGCCAGACGCGGGTTAACTTTTTCTGCATCGATGTCGAATTTCGCGATAGCGTCAGCGACCACTTTCTTATCGATTTCACCACGTTTAGCCAGTTCGCCCAGCGCTGCAACGACCACATAGGAAGCATCAACTTCGAAGTGGTGACGCAGGTTTTCACGGCTGTCGGAACGACCGAAGCCATCGGTACCCAGTACGCGGTAATCGTCAGCCGGTACGTAAGTACGAACCTGCTCGGCGAACAGTTTCATATAGTCAGTGGATGCCACAGCCGGAGCGTCGTTCATCACCTGAGCGATGTACGGCACGCGCGGGGTTTCCAGCGGGTGCAGCATGTTCCAGCGTTCGCAATCCTGGCCATCACGCGCCAGTTCGGTGAAGGAGGTGACGCTGTACACGTCAGAGCCCACGCCGTAGTCTTTCGCCAGGATCTGCGCTGCTTCACGGACGTGACGCAGGATAGAACCGGAGCCCAGCAGCTGAACTTTACCTTTGCTACCTTCGATGGTTTCGAGTTTGTAGATACCTTTACGGATACCTTCCTCGGCGCCTTCCGGCATCGCCGGCATGTGGTAGTTTTCGTTCAGGGTCGTGATGTAGTAGTAAACGTTCTCTTGTTTCTCACCGTACATACGCTCCAGGCCGTCATGCATGATGACCGCCACTTCGTAGGCGTAGGACGGATCGTAAGAGATACAGTTCGGGATAGTCAGAGACTGAATATGGCTGTGGCCATCTTCGTGCTGCAGACCTTCGCCGTTCAGCGTCGTACGACCGGAAGTACCACCGATCAGGAAGCCGCGAGCCTGCTGGTCGCCTGCCTGCCAGCACAGGTCGCCGATACGCTGGAACCCGAACATCGAGTAGTAGATGTAGAACGGGATCATCGGCAGGTTGTTGGTGCTGTAAGAGGTCGCCGCAGCCAGCCAGGATGCGCCTGCGCCCAGCTCGTTGATCCCTTCCTGCAGGATCTGGCCTTTTTCGTCTTCTTTGTAGTAAGCAACCTGCTCACGGTCCTGCGGGGTGTACTGCTGACCGTTCGGGCTGTAGATACCGATCTGACGGAACAGACCTTCCATACCGAAAGTACGCGCTTCGTCGGCGATAATCGGCACGAGGCGGTCTTTGATGGATTTGTTCTTCAGCATCACGTTCAGGGCACGAACGAACGCGATAGTGGTAGAGATCTCTTTATTCTGCTCTTCCAGCAGCGGGCGGAAATCTTCCAGCGTCGGCAGCTCCAGCTTCTCAGTGAAGTTCGGCTGACGGCTCGGCAGATAGCCGTGCAGTTTCTGACGCTGAGCGTGCAGATAGGTGTGCTCTTCGGAACCTTCCGGGAAGGTTACGTACGGCAGTTTTTCCAGATCGGCATCGGCAACCGGCACGTTGAAACGATCGCGGACGTAGCGAACGCCGTCCATGTTCATTTTCTTAACCTGGTGAGCGATGTTCTTACCTTCAGCAGTATCACCCATGCCGTAACCTTTGATGGTATGGGCGAGGATGACGGTCGCTTTGCCTTTGGTTTCCTGCGCTTTCTTCAGTGCAGCGTAAACTTTCTTCGGATCGTGGCCGCCGCGGTTCAGAGCCCAAATCTGCTCGTCAGTCCAGTCGGCAACCAGCGCGGCGGTCTCCGGATATTTACCGAAGAAGTGCTCGCGCACATAAGCGCCGTCTTTGGATTTGAAGGTCTGGTAGTCACCGTCAACGGTTTCTTCCATCAGCTGAATCAGCTTACCGCTGGTGTCTTTACGCAGCAGCTCATCCCAACGACCGCCCCAGATAACCTTGATAACGTTCCAGCCAGCGCCCGCGAAGATGCCTTCCAGTTCGTTAATGATTTTGCCGTTACCGGTGACCGGGCCATCAAGACGCTGCAGGTTACAGTTGATAACGAAGACCAGGTTGTCCAGCTTCTCACGGGTCGCGATGGTGATCGCGCCTTTAGATTCCGGCTCGTCCATCTCACCGTCGCCCAGGAACGCGTAAACGGTTTGTTTGGAGGTGTCTTTCAGACCACGGTGTTCCAGATATTTCAGGAATTTAGCCTGATAAATCGCCCCGATTGGGCCCAGGCCCATAGAAACGGTCGGGAACTGCCAGAATTCCGGCATCAGTTTCGGGTGCGGATAAGAGGACAGACCTTTACCGTGAACTTCCTGACGGAAGTTGTTCATCTGCTCTTCAGTCAGACGACCTTCCAGGAAAGCACGCGCATAAACGCCCGGAGAGATGTGACCCTGGAAGTACACCAGGTCGCCGCCATCCTGCTCATTGCGTGCGCGGAAGAAGTGGTTGAAGCACACTTCGTAGAAGGTGGCGGAAGACTGGAAAGAAGCCATGTGGCCGCCCAGTTCGAGATCTTTTTTCGATGCGCGCAGAACGGTCATGATGGCGTTCCAGCGGATCGCAGAACGGATACGACGTTCCAGATCCAGATTACCCGGATATTCCGGTTCATCTTCAACGGCAATAGTGTTTACGTAACCGCCGGTCGATGCGCCAGCAGCCACTTTCACCCCGCCTTTGCGGGCTTCAGAAAGGAGTTGGTCAATAAGATACTGAGCGCGCTCAACACCTTCTTCACGGATGACCGATTCGATCGCCTGTAGCCAGTCGCGAGTTTCGATCGGATCCACGTCATTTGGTAAACGTTCTGACATGGGGGGTATTCCTTATCTATCTAATCGTTGATTAATCTGGAACCTGTCCCATTGAACTCTTCGTTCTTCACCTTTGAACAACCAAAAATTCAATAAGACAGGTTCTGCGTTTAGTTGCCGCGCTCTAAAAATGGCGCTTAAGAACCGGAGTTCTCGTCCTTTCGTTGCTGTAAACGACGCAGCGAGCGTTCTCTACGACTCTGCTCACGGCTACGGTCCAGCAAAATTTCCTCAATGAACGCCAGGTGACGGTGCGACGCCTCACGCGCCTGCTCCGGCTCCCCGGCCATTATCGCCTCGAAAATGCGAGTGCGATGGTTGCTGACCAACGGGAGCATTTCCCGGCGGGCATACAGCAATTCAAAGTTCTGACGCACGTTTTGCGCCAGCATCGGCTCCATACACCTTAGCAGATGGAGCAAAACCACATTGTGTGCCGCCTCGGTGACGGCGATTTGGTACTGGACGACGGCGCCGGACTCGGCGTCCAGATCGCCCGACTGCTGAGCCCGCTCAATAGCCTGATGCAGCTCGCGGATACGGTCGCGATCTTCATCATTGCTGCGCAGCGCCGCGTAATAAGCCGCAATGCCTTCCAGCGCGTGACGGGTCTCAAGCAGATCGAATTGGGATTCAGGGTGATCGGACAGCAGCTCGACCAGCGGATCGCTGAAGCTCTGCCACAGGCGGCTCTGTACAAACGTTCCACCTCCCTGACGACGAAGCAACAGGCCCTTGGCTTCGAGGCGTTGAATCGCCTCACGCAGCGAGGGGCGGGAAACGTCGAACTGTTTAGCCAGTTCGCGTTCAGGCGGGAGTTTTTCACCGGGGCGCAAGGTCCCCTCAAGGATCAGAAACTCCAGCTGCTGCTCTATCACATCGGATAATTTTGGTTGGCGGATTTTGCTGTAGGCCATATTCCCTGTCTCTGCCATTAGCCCGGAGTCAATTGGTCTTACCAATTTAAAGTTCGTAGCGCTAAAGTAACAAAGTATTCACCTTCTGTCCATACAGGTTTTGATTGAAATCAGTAAACCACGGACATTTTAACAACCTTACAGAAATAACATTTCAGAAATGTAACCTTGCACAAATGTTACGTTTACTCATAAAGAGGTAGCATTAACTTAATGGAAACGAAAAATTACGCTATCTGAACCGATTCAACGACCAGATAAGTGAATATAAAGTCAGTAAATACGAATAAATAACCAAATGAGAACAATGCGTCGGAATAATACTGAATGTGTCTATTGATGTCTTTTTAAACACATGGTCATCATCCCTTCATAAAGCAGGTGCATTCAAGCGCGCTTACCACTATTCTCCCTGAGACGAAAGGCCTTTTTCTGAATTACTGCACCGCCTTCCGTAAACAAAACAATACAGAAACGGAAGTCGAAAAATACACAAACACAACAATATGTGCGCGCCATCACTCAGGTAAAAAGTGGGCCACTTCGCCCAAATTTTCGCTGGCTATGCTTTCTGGCAGGGACAGCAGTGAAGCAGCAACCTGACGGATGACGTACACAAAAAATAACCACACACGAGGTTTCATATGGAAGGTCAACAGCACGGCGATCGGCTGAAGCGCGGCCTCAAAAACCGCCATATCCAGCTCATCGCGCTGGGCGGGGCTATCGGCACCGGCCTGTTTCTGGGGAGCGCGTCCGTCATTCAGTCCGCCGGCCCGGGTATCATTCTTGGTTACGCGATTGCCGGTTTTATCGCCTTTCTGATCATGCGTCAGCTGGGCGAAATGGTGGTGGAAGAGCCGGTAGCCGGTTCGTTTAGCCACTTTGCTTATAAATACTGGGGCGGCTTTGCCGGCTTCGCCTCCGGCTGGAACTACTGGGTGCTGTATGTCCTGGTGGCCATGGCGGAACTGACCGCCGTCGGCAAATATATCCAGTTCTGGTGGCCGGAAATCCCGACCTGGGCCTCAGCGGCGGTTTTCTTCATCGCCATCAACGCCATTAACCTGACCAACGTGAAAGTGTTCGGTGAAATGGAGTTCTGGTTTGCCATTATCAAAGTGGTCGCCGTCGTGGCGATGATTTTGTTCGGCGGCTGGCTGCTGTTCAGCGGCAACGGCGGCCCGCAGGCGACGGTACGTAACCTGTGGGATCAAGGCGGGTTCCTGCCACACGGCTTTACCGGGCTGGTGATGATGATGGCGATCATTATGTTCTCCTTCGGCGGTCTCGAGCTGGTGGGTATCACCGCGGCGGAAGCGGATAACCCGGAGCAAAGCATTCCGAAAGCCACCAACCAGGTTATCTACCGTATCCTGATCTTCTATGTTGGCTCGCTGGCGGTCCTGCTCTCGCTGCTGCCGTGGACGCGCGTGACCGCGGACACCAGTCCGTTCGTCCTGATTTTCCATGAGCTTGGCGATACGCTGGTGGCAAACGCCCTCAACGTGGTGGTGCTGACGGCCGCCCTGTCGGTGTATAACAGCTGCGTCTACTGCAACAGCCGTATGCTGTTCGGCCTTGCCCAGCAGGGGAACGCGCCGAAAGCGCTGCTCAGCGTCGACAAACGCGGCGTGCCGGTCAATACCATTCTCGTCTCCGCCGTGGTCACCGCCCTGTGCGTGCTGATCAACTACCTGGCGCCGGAATCCGCATTTGGCCTGCTGATGGCGCTGGTGGTCTCCGCCCTGGTGATCAACTGGGCGATGATCAGCCTCGCGCATATCAAATTCCGTCGCGCCAAACAGCAGCAGGGCGTCACCACCCGCTTCCCCGCCCTCTTCTACCCGCTGGGTAACTGGGTGTGCCTGCTGTTTATGGCCGCGGTGCTGATCATTATGCTGATGACCCCGGGGATGGCGATTTCCGTTTGGCTGATCCCGGTATGGATCGCAGTGCTGGGCGTGGGTTATCTGTTTAAACAGAAAGCCGCCGCCACCATAAAAGCACAATAATACATCTCATCAATAATTCTCTTTGCTCTGCGCCCCCTCCCTTAATAACGGGCGCAGAGCATTGTTATCTGCTTCACACTTTCCCTTCCATAGCTTATTTATCCATATCGTCAACGCGTTCCTGCAACGTAATTCTCTCGATAGCAGCCAATAATTCTCTCCATACTGCAACGGAGAGACCGCACATGGCAGACAATAGACTTTCAATAAAAGAAAAGATTGGTTATGGGATGGGGGATGCCGGATGCAATATCATCTTTGGTGCCATCATGCTGTTTGTTAACTATTTTTATACCGATATCTTCGGCCTGGCGCCAGCGCTGGTGGGCGTACTGCTGCTGTCGGTGCGCGTCATCGATGCGGTGACCGACCCGATCATGGGCGCCCTCGCCGACCGCACCCGCAGTAAATATGGTCGCTTTCGTCCATGGCTGCTGTGGATTGCCTTCCCCTACGCCCTGTTCAGCGTGCTGATGTTCACCACTCCTGAGTGGACCTATAACAGCAAAGTCATCTATGCGTTTGTTACCTACTTTCTGCTGTCGATTACCTATACCGCGATTAATATACCCTACTGCTCGCTGGGAACGGTGATGACCGCCGACCCGAAAGAACGTGTTGCCTGCCAGTCCTATCGTTTCGTGATGGTGGGTATCGCCACGCTGCTGCTGTCATTGACGCTGCTGCCCATGGCCGACTGGTTCGGCGGCGCCGATAAAGCGAAAGGCTATCAGATGGCGATGACCGTGCTGGCCTTTATCGGCATGTGTATGTTCCTGTTCTGCTTCGCCACCGTGCGCGAACGCATCCACCCGGCGGTGCAGACCAATGATGAACTGAAAAAAGATCTCAAAGACGTGTGGAAAAATGACCAGTGGGTACGCATCCTGCTGCTCACGCTATGCAACGTCTGTCCGGGCTTTATCCGCATGGCCGCCACCATGTACTACGTTACCTGGGTGATGGGGCAAAGCACCCATTTTGCCACGCTGTTTATCAGCCTCGGCGTGGTCGGGATGATGATTGGCAGTATGTTGGCAAAAGTCCTCACCGACCGCTGGTGCAAACTGCAGGTCTTCTTCTGGACCAACATCGTGCTGGCGATCTTCTCCTGCGCCTTCTATTTCTTTAATCCGCACGCCACCACGCTGATTATGGTGCTCTACTTCCTGCTCAATATCCTGCATCAGATCCCCTCCCCGCTGCACTGGTCGCTGATGTCCGATGTTGACGACTACGGCGAGTGGAAAACCGGCAAGCGCATCACCGGTATTAGCTTCTCCGGCAATCTGTTTTTCCTTAAAGTCGGCCTGGCGGTCGCCGGGGCGATGGTCGGATTCCTGCTGTCATGGTACGGCTACGACGCCGGCGCCAAAGCGCAAAGCGCCTCGGCCCTCAACGGCATCGTGCTGCTGTTCTCGGTCATCCCCGGCGTCGGCTACCTGATCACCGCCGGCGTGGTGCGCCTGCTTAAAGTTGACCGCACCCTGATGCGCCAGATTCAGAGCGATTTAGAGAAGCGCCGCAGCAACTACAGCGAGCTGAATGAATACCAGGAACTGAAAACCAGTGAACACGTAAGGAAAGCCTGATGAACAACTGGCCAAACCCCTTTATTGAGCAGCGCGCAGATCCCTTTATTCTGCGCCACCTGAATCATTACTACTTTATTGCCTCAGTGCCGGAATACGACCGGCTGGAGATCCGGCGCGCGGCAACCCTTGAGGGGTTGCGCGATGCTGAGCCGGTAGTGGTGTGGCGCGCACCGCAAAGCGGGCCGATGAGCCAGCTGATTTGGGCGCCGGAGCTACATGAGATAGACGGTAAGTGGTATATCTATTTTGCCGCCACCCATACCCACGATCTGGATGCGCTGGGCATGTTCCAGCATCGCATGTTCGTTATCGAGTGCGCCGACAGCGATCCGCTGACCGGCCGCTGGCAGGAAAAAGGCCAGGTGGTGACGCCTTTCGATACCTTCGCCCTCGATGCCACCACCTTTATCCATCAGGGCAAACGCTGGTACCTGTGGGCGCAAAAATCTCCGCATATCGAGGGCAACTCAAACCTGTATCTCGCTGAAATGGCCAACCCGTGGACGCTAAAAGGCGAGCCGGTCATGCTGAGCAAGCCGGAGTTCGACTGGGAGTGCCGGGGATTTAAGGTCAATGAAGGACCCGCGGTGCTGGTGCATGGCGATAAGCTTTTCATCAGCTATTCCGCCAGCGCCACCGATGAAAACTACTGCATGGGATTGCTCTGGATCGACCGGGAGGCCGATCCGCTGCAGCCGGAAAACTGGCATAAAGCCCCGCAGCCAGTGTTCCGGACCAGCTATGAAAACCGCCAGTATGGCCCGGGCCATAACAGTTTTACCCAAACGCCGGCGGGGGAAGATGTGCTGGTATATCACGCGCGGAATTACACCGAGATTGAAGGCGACCCGCTGTATGATCCCAATCGTCATACGCGGCTAAAACTCGTCGCCTGGAGAGAGGACGGCATGCCCGACTTCGGCATCCCGCCGGCGGATACGCTGTAGCGGTTCGGTATGCTGCCCGCGGGCGCGGATTTTCCTGGCCGGGTCAGGCGAAGCCGCCCCCCGGCAACATGACATGCACGGCGTCAGATATAGCGCCCGGCGGCGCTATTGCTTGCCGGCCTGCGTGGTGTGAGCCCCAGGCCGGATAAGCGCAGCGCCATCCGGCAATCAAAGCCCCGCAGGTGGGGTATCCTGACAGATAAAGTACGGGCGCAGGCCGTTACACCAGGGTGCCGTAAATCGTCAGCAGCGCCATGATCACCACCACCACCAGCGAGGTTTTCTTGGCCATCGACACCGCGGCCTTTGGGGTCGCCACTTTATCCACGTGCGGTTCACGGGCCAGGGAATACTGCGCCAGGCGGGTCAATACCTGATACTGCGACGAATGGCGGTCGCCTAACGATGCAAACCACGCCGGAAGCGCTTTCTCTCCATGCCCCACCAGGGCATAGACAACCCCCACCAGACGCACCGGCAGCCAGTCGACAATATGCAGGATACCATCGATTCCAGACTGCAAACGGTGATGCGGCGTCTGGTAGCGCGCCAGCCACGTCTGCCAGGCACGCAGAACGCTATAAGCGATAAGCGTCAGCGGCCCCCACGCCCCACCCACCACAAACCAAAAGAGTGGCGCCAGGTAGTAACGATAGTTAATCCATAACAGCGCATTTTGCAGTTCGCTAAGGTACTCGCGCTCATCACAGCCCGGCGGGACGCCATGGATCAACGTCAGCTCGCTGGCCATCGCATCGCAGGCGCGGCTGTCATTGCGCGACGCCGCTTTCAGATAGGCATGATAGTGCAGCCGAACCTTGCCGGCGCCGATGCACAGCAGACCCAGCAAGATCCAGAACACCAGCAGCGGTACGTTGAACAGCTGCCCCTGCAGCAAGCGCTGAACGAGGTAGACCACCGCGACGGCGACCAGGGTCATCAGCAGCGTTCCCGGCAACGAGAAATGTTTTATCCGGCGGAACACCACCTCCAGCCGATGATCAAGCTGCCAGTGTTCGCCCAGTTTAAACAGGCGTTCAGCGATAAGCACCAGCAGCGTAGTAAACAGCGTCATGAGGTCTCCTTTTCTGACGGCGCGCTGAGCAGCGCACGAAATTTTTTCCAGTCAAAGGCCGGTCCCGGGTCTGTCTTGCGCACGGGCGCGATATCGCTATGGCCCGTGATGTTTGTGGCGATGGCAGGATAAATCGTGATAAGCAGATCCGTCACCGCCGCCAGCTGCTGGTACTGCGCATCGGTATACGCCAGGGTATCCGTGCCTTCCAGCTCTATGCCGATGGAAAAGTCATTGCAGCGTTCGCGCCCCTGATAGCAGGAGACCCCCGCATGCCACGCACGCTTATCGAAAGGCACATACTGCACGATTTCACCATCACGCCGAATCAGACAATGCGCCGAAACGCGCAGATGAGCGATCTCGGCAAAGAAAGGATGCGCGTGCGGATCCAGGGTGCCGGTGAACAGCGCGTCAATCCATGGACCACCAAATTCACCTGGTGGCAGGCTAATGTTATGCACCACCAGTAAGGAAGGGGCTTCTTCATCCGGACGGCAGTCATGGTGCGGCGAGGGAACCCGACGCGCGCCGACCAGCCATCCCTCGTTCAACTGCATGCGGGATCTCCTTTCGCGAACTCATGCTTCCGGGCCACACGCCGGCCCAAAGGATGAAGTGTGTATGGTACTGAAACGTCGTTCAGGTTAGCATGTTTCCCACTTCTGAATCTTATCTATCTGGAGCTTTATCATGTCGCCTCGTCGTTACAACCCCGACCGCCGCCGTGACGTGCTGCTGGAACGAATTAATCTCGATATTACCGATGCTGTCGCACACTCCCTGCGGGAAGATTTGGGCGGCGAAGTCGACGCCAGCAACGATATTAGCGCACAATTATTGCCGCAGGATGCTCGCTCCCATGCGGTGGTCATTACCCGCGAAGATGGGGTCTTCTGTGGTAAACGCTGGGTGGAAGAGGTCTTCATTCAGCTCGCCGGTGACGACGTGACTATCACCTGGCACGTCGCCGATGGCGACGCGGTCAAAGCCGATCAACCCCTGTTCGAGCTGGAAGGCCCATCGCGCATTCTGCTCACTGGCGAACGTACGGCGCTGAACTTTGTGCAAACCCTCTCCGGCGTCGCCAGCGTCGTCCGCCGCTATGTCGACCTGCTGGCCGGCACCAAAACCCAACTCCTGGATACGCGTAAAACGCTGCCAGGGCTGCGTACCGCGCTGAAATACGCGGTTCTCTGCGGCGGCGGCGCCAACCATCGTCTGGGGCTGTTCGACGCTTTCCTGATTAAAGAAAACCACATCATCGCCTCCGGCTCGATCCGTCAGGCGGTGGAGAAGGCGTTCTGGCTGCATCCTGATGTGCCGGTGGAAGTGGAAGTGGAAACGCTGGATGAGCTGGAGCAGGCGTTAAAAGCCGGGGCCGATATCATTATGCTCGATAACTTCACCACCGACCTGATGCGCGAGGCGGTGAAAATCACCGCTGGCCAGGCGGCGCTGGAGGTCTCCGGCAACGTCACCTTTGACACTATCCGCGAATTTGCCGAGACCGGGGTCGACTATATTTCCGTCGGGGCCCTGACCAAACATGTGCAGGCGCTCGACCTGTCGATGCGTTTCCGCTGAGGATTTGGCCTTCACGCTTCCGGGCGTGAAGGCCTGAATTTGCGACCCGACTCGCAGTCGCTCTTGCTCGCCATGCAATCCCGGTAAAAACCCTGGAACCCGGTTTCCCGGATCGTTTTCATCTCCTCGCCTGCCCCCCAGAATCCCGTCACAGTGCTCCTGTCACAACAAGGAGCGACTTATGGATAAACAACGAGGTTTTACCCTGATTGAACTGATGGTGGTCATCGGCATCATCGCCATTCTCAGCGCCATCGGCATCCCGGCCTACCAGAACTACCTGCGTAAAGCCGCCCTCACCGACCTGCTGCAGACCTTTGTCCCCTACCGGACGGCAATCGAACTTTGCGCGCTCGATCATGGCGGCCTGACGACATGCGACGGCGGCAGCAATGGCATCCCCTCGCCAACAACCACGCGCTACCTCTCCGCCATGAGCGTGGCCAAAGGCGTCGTTACCCTCACCGGCCAGGAAAGTCTCAACGGACTGGGCGTCACCCTGACCCCGACCTGGGATAACGCCGAAGGCGTCACCGGCTGGCAGCGGGTCTGCACTATCACCGACAACAGCGCACTTCAGCAGGCCTGCGAAGACGTCTTCCGGGTGAAGTGAGGGCGACAACATGAAAACAGAACAGCTGATCCCTCTCTGTCGTCGCCATCACGCCCTGCTGCTGCACAGCGATGAGCAGACGATATCCATTGCGGTGGTCGATACCCCACCGACGGAGCTAATGGAGGCACTGCGTTTCGCGACGCAAAAACGGATCGATATTGAATGCTGGAGCCAGGAGCAGATGGATAAGCGCCTGCAAGTCCAGGAAAAGCAGGCGCTGCTGGCGCAAAATGCAGGGCCGGAAAACATCGCCGAGCGGGTCAACCAGATCCTCGAGCAGGCCCTGCGTCAGCGGGCGTCCGATATTCATATCGAGCCCACGGAAGCGCACTTAAGGATCCGCCTGCGTGTCGATGGCGTGCTACACGCTCTGCCGCTGCTGGCGCCCGAGCTGGCCGCGCCGGTTATCGCACGACTCAAGGTGATGGCCAATCTCGATATCGCCGAGCATCGTTTGCCGCAGGATGGCCAGTTCGCGCTGAACCTCGCCGGACGGCCGCTCTCCTTTCGCATCGCCACCCTGCCCTGCCGCTATGGCGAGAAAATTGTCCTGCGCCTTCTGCATCAGGTTGACCAGGCGCTGGATCTGGAGGCTCTCGGCCTCTCATCCTCTCAGCTGGCGGCCTTTCGCCAGGCCCTGAATCAGCCGCAGGGGCTGCTGCTGGTCACTGGCCCAACCGGAAGCGGGAAAACGGTGACCCTCTATAGCGCCCTGCAGGCCCGAAACCGGGAGCAAGTGAACATCTGTAGCGTCGAGGATCCTCTGGAGATCCCTATCGCCGGGATGAACCAGACGCAAATCAATCCGCGCGCCGGGCTGACCTTTCACAGCGTGCTGCGCGCCCTGTTACGCCAGGACCCGGATATTGTGATGGTGGGTGAAATCCGCGATGCCGAAACCGCTGAAATCGCGCTGAAAGCCGCTCAAACGGGCCATCTGGTGCTCTCTACCCTGCACACCAATTCCACCAGCGAAACCCTCACTCGCCTGCAGCAAATGGGCATCGCCCGCTGGATGATCTCTTCTGCGCTCTCGCTGGTTATCGCCCAGCGTCTGGTCCGCAAGCTGTGCCCCCACTGCCGGCGCAATGCCGGCAGCGCCGCCGACCTGCCGCACAGTCTGTGGCCCCGCCCGCTGCCGCGCTGGCAGGCAGCAGGCTGCGAAAACTGTTATCACGGGTATCATGGCCGTCTGGCGCTGTTTGAGGTCTTGCCTGTCACCCCGGGGCTACGTCAGGGGATAGTCCAGGGACTCAACGCCCTTGAGATCGAATCTCTGGCGCGAGCCGCGGGCATGATGACGCTTTTTGAAAGCGGATGTCAGGCTATCGAACAGGGGTTGACGAGCCTCGAAGAGGTGGTGCGGGTGCTGGGGATCCCCCATGGCGACTAAGCGTCTCTGGCGCTGGCGAGGCGTCGATGCACAAGGCGCTCCTTGTCAGGGGATGCTATGGCAAGCCTGTCGTCCGGAGGTGCTGCATCACCTCCAGCAGCAGCGCATCATGCCGCTGGCTATACGCCGCTGTTCGGTGAAGCAAAGCCTGTGGCACCCGCGCTACAGCAGCGAAACCATCCGCCAGTTGGCAACCCTGCTGCAGGCCGGGCTACCGCTGGCGGAAGGGTTATCGCTGTTGGCGCAGCAGCAACCGCATGCGCAGTGGCAGGCGCTGCTTGAGGCGCTGGGCCGCGAACTGGCCCAGGGCGTAGCCTTCTCTGCCGCACTGGCGCAGTGGCCGCAGGCTTTTCCGCCACTGTATCTGGCGATGATTAGCACCGGCGAACTGACGGGCAAGCTCGATATTTGCTGCCAGCAGCTGGCCAACCAGCAGCAGGAGCAGCAGCGGCTTGCCGGCAAGGTCAAAAAGGCGCTGCGCTACCCGCTAATCGTGCTCACTCTGGCGCTGCTGGTGGTGCTTGGAATGCTCTATTTTGTCCTTCCCGAATTCACCGCCATCTACCAGACGTTCAATACGCCGCTGCCGTTGTTGACGCGAATGGTTATTGCGGCAGGCGACATGCTGAGCCGCGGCTGGCCGTTGCTGTTGGCCTTTCTGCTGAGCCCGCTGCTGCTCAACCAGCTGGTCCGGCAGCGCGCCGACTGGCTGCTGCGTCGCCAGCAGCTGCTTAACGCGCTCCCTCTCGTCGGCCCCCTGATCGGCGGCCAACAGCTGAGCCTGATATTCACCGTTCTGGCGTTAACCCAAAGCGCCGGTATCAGCTTTCTGCAGGGGCTGCAAAGCGTTGAAGAGACCCTGTCGTGCCCGCTGTGGCGCCAGCGCCTGGCGCAGGCCCGCGCGCTGATCGTTCAGGGGGATCCGATCTGGCAGGCGTTAAGCCGCTGCGGCGGTTTTACACCGCTGTGTCTGCAGCTCATCCGTACGGGGGAAAGCGCGGGGGCGCTGGATCAGATGCTGGAAAACCTGGCGCATCATCATCGTGAGCAGACCCATCAGCGAGCCGACAGTCTGGCTGCGCATCTGGAACCCCTGATGCTGGTAATAACCGGCTCGCTGGTTGGGATCCTGGTGGTGGCGATGTATTTGCCCGTTTTTCACCTGGGCGATGCCATTGGCGGGGCGGGAGGATGAGAAACGCTGGCACCGTGCAGGCGCCAGCGCAGCCGGTTACAGGCTGTTGAATACCCGGTTCTCTTGTTCCTGAACGCGGATAAAGGTGGTGCGTTTGGTCAGCTCTTTCAGTCGCGAGGCGCCAACGTAGGTGCAGGCTGAACGCAGGCCGCCGAGAATGTCGCGCGCGGTATTGTCCACCGGGCCACGCAGCGGCAGCTTCACGGTTTTCCCTTCCGCCGCGCGGTATTTCGCGACACCGCCCACATGGCGGGTCATCGCCGACTCGGAGCTCATACCGTAAAACAGCATGAATTTTTCACCGTTCTCTTCAACCACAGTACCGCCGCTCTCTTCGTGGCCCGCCAGCATACCGCCGAGCATCACGAAATCAGCGCCGCCGCCGAAGGCTTTCGCCACATCGCCCGGCATGGTGCAACCGCCATCGCTGATGATCTGGCCGCCAAGGCCGTGTGCGGCATCAGCACACTCGATCACGGCGGAGAGCTGCGGGTAGCCGACCCCGGTTTTGACACGGGTGGTGCAAACGGACCCCGGGCCAATGCCAACTTTGACGATATCGGCGCCGGAGAGGATCAGCTCTTCGCACATTTCACCGGTGACCACGTTCCCGGCGATAATGGTTTTTTGCGGCCAGGCTTCGCGCGCCTTCGCCACAAACTGAACGAAGTGTTCAGAGTAGCCATTGGCGACGTCAATGCACACAAAATTCAACTGTGGGTTCTCAGAGAGGATCTGTTGCGTTTTATCGAAATCCGCGTCGGAAGTACCGGTGGAAACCATCACATGCTTGAGAACGTCTGCGGATACGCTCTGGACAAACGCCTGCCATTCTTCAGCGGTGTAGTGCTTGTGTACTGCGGTAAGAATGCCAAAAGTGGCCAGCGCTTTCGCCATGCTGAAGGTGCCGACGGTATCCATGTTTGCCGCAATAATCGGCACGCCGGACCAGGTCAGGCCTGAATGTTTAAAGGTGAATTCACGTTCCAGCTCAACATCAGAACGGCTTTTGAGGGTAGAGCGTTTCGGGCGGATAAGAACGTCTTTGAAACCAAGCTTCAGATCTTCTTCAATACGCATGTGCGAATTCCTGGGGTTAATGGCATTAATGTGAGAGCACAACTCCAGTGACGTTATCATACGCACGAATCAGGCCCGCGCAAGACTGCGATTTTCACTTTTTTTACGCTACAATCGTATAAATTTACCTGGTGAATGGAGAAAAAAACGCTTATGTCTCCACCCGCCAGCGTATTATTTTTAACCATTTGATTTGCTTGATTAAAATAAACAGAATAGCGGACGGCGCTCCCGGTTGGCACGGGGACATCACGACAAGATCGCTGTCGCCTCTCCGGCATACTGCCCGTCCTCGCTGTCTGAATACCAAAAAATACGAGCAATCCGTTTCAGGGTCAGAAGATATGGGGTACACAGTCGCGTTAACAGGCGGGATTGGCAGCGGTAAAAGTACGGTTGCCGACGCCTTCGCGCAGCTCGGGATTAACGTTATCGATGCCGATGTTATCGCCCGCCAGGTAGTCGAACCCGGCACCCCGGCGTTCCAGGCCATTGCCGGCCACTTCGGGCCACAGATGATCGCGCCCGACGGCACGCTAAACCGCCGTCTGCTGCGGGAAAAAATTTTTGCTCAGGTGGAGGAAAAAGCCTGGCTCAACGCGCTGTTGCATCCGCTAATTCAGCAGGAAACGCGCCGCCAGATGCAGGCCGCCACCTCCCCTTATCTCCTCTGGGTCGTACCTTTGCTGGTCGAAAACCGCCTGTCCAGCCAGGCCGATCGCGTCCTGGTCGTCGATGTGCCAAAAGAGACGCAAATCGAACGCACCATTCTGCGCGATAAGGTCAGCCGCGAACATGCTGAACATATTCTTGCCGCCCAGGCCACGCGCGAGCAGCGCCTGGCCGTCGCGGACGATGTTATTGAAAACACTGGCACGCCGGATGCAGTGGCATCGGATGTTGCCCGCCTGCACGAAAAGTACTTAACGCTGGCATCGCAGGCCGCCTCACAGGAAAACTCGTAATGCATACCCCCGTTCTGTTTGAACATCCTCTTAATGAGAAAATGCGCACCTGGCTGCGCATCGAATTTCTGATCCAGCAGATGGCTTTCCATCCGATGATTGCCAGCCATGCCGATGCGCTCCATTTTTTCCGTAACGCCGGCGATCTGCTGGATGTCCTGGAGCGCGGCGAGGTGCGTACCGATCTGGTCAAAGAGCTGGAGCGCCAGCAGCGTAAGCTCCAGTCCTGGGCAGAAGTGCCGGGAGTCGATCAGGAGCGTATTAACGCGCTGCGCCAGCAGCTCAAGCAGTCTTCCAGCACCCTGATGGCCGCGCCGCGCATTGGTCAGTTTCTGCGTGAAGATCGCCTGATTGCGCTAGTGCGTCAGCGTCTGAGTATCCCTGGAGGCTGCTGCAGCTTCGATTTACCGACCCTGCATATCTGGCTCCATATGCCGCAGGCGCATCGTGACGAGCAGGTGGCCAGCTGGCTTGCCAGCCTCGATCCTTTGGTCCAGTCCCTGAGCCTGATCCTCGATCTGATCCGTAACTCCGGGCAGTTTCGCAAACAGACCAGCCTCAATGGCTTTTATCAGGATAATGGCGAAGATGCCGATCTGCTGCGCCTGCGTCTCGATCTGGCCCACCAGCTTTATCCGCAGATCTCCGGCCATAAGAGCCGTTTCGCCATCCGCTTCCTGCCGCTGGACAGTGAGTATGGGATCGTGCCGGAGCGCTTTGATTTTGAACTGGCCTGCTGTTAAGGAGATAACATGTCAGAAGAGACTATCGTCAATTGTCCGACCTGCGGCAAAAATGTGGTATGGGGTGAACAAAGCCCCTATCGTCCGTTCTGCAGCAAGCGCTGCCAGCTGATCGATTTGGGAGAATGGGCAGCAGAGGAGAAGCGCATCCCCAGCGCGGGCGATCTCTCCGATAGCGATGACTGGAGCGAACAGCAGCCCTGATTTGACGGCACGCTAACCCAACGCCTGTTGGGTTAGTCTCCCGACCCGGGGCTCAGCCCTGGGAGATAAGTTTGCGGATAACCGGTTCATTCGCCGGGGGAAACGCCGCCGGATCCAGCGCCTGCCGCGCCATCCACTGTCCCGGCTGCCCCTCTTTGCCCCAGGGCTCGCCTTCCCAGCTTTCCACGAGGAAAAACCACAGCGTAATGTGGCGATCGGGGAACTGATACTCCAGCTTATCAAATAGTGAAAACGTGGTGACCGTAATCCCCACCTCTTCCTGTAGCTCGCGGATCAATGCCTGCTCTGGCGTTTCAGCAGATTCAATCTTCCCGCCCGGGAACTCCAGTTTATTCGCCATATGGGCATCGGCGGCGCGCTGGGTAATAAAGATGTCGCCTTCTGGATTGCGAATTATCCCTACGGCGATTTGCAGTTTTTTCATTGAATCAGCTCCATAAAAAAGGCGCAGAACTCTGCGCCTTTGTTTTTTTATCAGCCCTTAGCTCAGACGGCCATGGCACTGTTTGTATTTTTTACCGGAACCGCACGGGCAGGGATCGTTACGCCCCACTTTACGTTCGCCGGTTTGCGCCGCCAGATCCTGTGCAGCGGCTTCATCATCGCTCTGATGGCTGAGCTGCTGCATCTGCGCCAGGCGCTCGGCCTCTTCACGACGCTGCTGCTCCATCGCCTCGACTTCTTCCGGCATCCGCACCTGCACTTTGCTCAGGGTGCTGATCACTTCATACTTCAGTGACTCCAGCATCGCGGCAAACATAGAGAACGATTCGCGCTTGTACTCCTGCTTCGGATCTTTCTGCGCATAGCCGCGCAGGTGGATACCCTGGCGCAGGTAGTCCATCGCCGCCAGGTGTTCTTTCCACAGCGAATCCAGGGTCTGCAGCATCACGCCTTTCTCGAAGTGGCGCATCATTTCGGCGCCGACCACTTCTTCTTTACGCTGGTAGGTCTCTACCGCGCTCTGCAGAATACGTTCGCGCAGGGTCTCTTCATGCAGCTCCGGCTCTTTATCCAGCCACTCTTTGATTGGCAGGTCGAGGTCGAAGTCGTTTTTCAGACGCTCCTGCAGGCCTTCGATATCCCACA
Organism: Klebsiella sp. M041; assembly: GCF_059759695.1. Lineage (NCBI taxonomy): Bacteria > Pseudomonadati > Pseudomonadota > Gammaproteobacteria > Enterobacterales > Enterobacteriaceae > Klebsiella > Klebsiella sp. M041. The sequence continues at coordinate 245,842 of NZ_JCAXWU010000003.1, read as the reverse complement.
TTTCCTCCAGCGACTGCGGCGGAATATGGGCATCGATAGTCGCCTTAAACACGTCTTCGCGGATGCTGTTGATGGTTTCGCTGACGTCAGACACGTCCAGCAGTTCGTTACGCTGGGTGTAAATTGCCCGGCGCTGGTCGTTGGCCACATCATCATATTCCAGCAGCTGCTTACGAATATCGAAGTTACGGCTCTCGACTTTACGCTGTGCGTTGGCGATAGCCTTGGTGACCCACGGGTGCTCAATGGCTTCGCCGGGTTTCATCCCCAGTTTACGCATCATGCCGGATACGCGATCGGAGGCGAAGATACGCATCAGGGCATCTTCCATCGACAGGTAGAAGCGGGAAGAACCGGCATCCCCCTGACGACCGGCACGGCCGCGCAGCTGGTTATCGATACGGCGCGATTCATGACGCTCGGTACCGATGATGTGCAGGCCGCCTGCGGCCAGTACCGCATCGTGGCGCACCTGCCAGTCGGCTTTGATTTGTTCAATCTGCTCAGGCGTTGGGTTTTCCAGCGCCGCGACTTCCGCCTGCCAGCTACCGCCGAGCATAATATCGGTACCACGGCCCGCCATGTTGGTAGCGATGGTCACCGCGGAAGGATAGCCTGCCTGGGCGACGATATCCGCTTCGCTGGCGTGGAACTTGGCGTTCAGAACGTTGTGCTTAATGCCGGCTTTAGTTAGCTCACGGGAAACCACTTCCGATTTCTCGATCGAGATTGTCCCCACCAACACCGGCTGACCGGCTGCGGTACGGGTTTTAATATCTTCGATAATCGCCTGAATTTTTTCCGCTTCGGTCATATAGACCAGATCCGCCATGTCTTTACGGATCATCGGACGGTTGGTCGGGACGACCACGGTATCCAGCTTGTAGATGGAGCTGAATTCAAAGGCTTCAGTATCGGCGGTACCGGTCATCCCCGCCAGTTTCTCATACAGACGGAAATAGTTCTGGAAGGTGATAGAGGCCAGGGTCTGGTTCTCGTTCTGGATCTCCACGCCCTCTTTGGCCTCAACGGCCTGGTGCAGGCCATCGGACCAGCGGCGGCCCTGCATCGTACGGCCAGTGTGCTCATCAACGATGATAACTTCACCATCTTTAACGATGTAGTCAACGTCGCGGGTGAACAGCGCATGGGCGCGCAGCGCGGCGGTAACGTGGTGCATCAGCATAATGTTGGTCGGGGAGTACAGGGACTCACCTTCATCCATAATGCCTTCCTGTACCAGCAGCTCTTCAATCAGTACCAGACCGCGTTCGGTCAGGTTAACCTGACGCGCTTTTTCATCCACCGAGAAGTGGCCTTCGCCGGTGAAGGTGTCCGAATCCTCTTTTTCCTGACGGATCAGGTGTGGAATGATCTTGTTGACCTTGCGGTACATTTCAGAGCTGTCTTCCGCCGGGCCGGAAATGATCAGCGGGGTACGCGCCTCATCGATCAGGATGGAGTCCACCTCATCCACCAGCGCATAGTGCAGTTTACGCTGAACGCGCTCTTCCGGGCTGAAGGCCATGTTGTCGCGCAGGTAATCGAAGCCGTATTCGTTGTTGGTGCCATAGGTGATATCGGCAGCGTAGGCTTCACGCTTCGCCGGCGCCGGCAGGCCGGACATGTTGATGCCAACGGTCATGCCGAGGAATTCGAACAGCGGGCGGTTATTTTCGGCGTCACGCTGGGCCAGATAATCGTTGACGGTCACCACGTGAACGCCTTTGCCGGTCAGCGCATTGAGGTAGGCCGGCAGGGTCGCGGTCAGGGTTTTACCTTCACCGGTACGCATCTCGGCGATGCAGCGATCGTTAAGCACCATACCGCCCAGCAGCTGAACGTCGAAGTGACGCATGCCGAACACGCGCTTACTGGCTTCGCGAACGACGGCGAAAGCTTCAGGGATCAGGTTTTCCAGCACTTCGCCTTTTTCCAGGCGCGCGCGGAATTCAGCGGTTTTCGCTTTCAGCTCGTCATCAGAGAGTTTTTCCATCGCCGGTTCCATACCGTTGATGATATTGACGACTTTGCGCATACGACGCAGCGTACGGTCGTTACGGCTGCCGAAAACCTTGGTTAACATTTTAATAAGCATAATAAAATCTCAAACGCCCCGCGGTGCGGAGTCACAAAAAATAGGATAGTCCGTGGTTATTTTCAGCTGAGACGTTGAGGCCCTGCGCGGATCCCCGCCACCTGGCTTATCCAGGCGCTGACGCGGAAGGCAGAATATGAGGAAGGGATATACGCCGCCTGGCGGAACACCACCGGCGGCGTGCTGTCCTGCGTCAGCAGCGCGCTGAGCGTGTCGAGCAGCGCCAGATGCTGCGCCTGCAGCGGGGACGCTTCTTCCGCGACCGGCAAGGCCTGCGGCGCCATGGCGAAAGAGAGATGACGAATAACGGTGCGAATGGCGTGCTGATGCCAGTAGTCGACGGTAAAGTTTGGCCGGCGATTCGTCTCCAGCAGCGCCAGCTGGGAGAAATTAACTTTGCTCGGATTATGGTTGCTGGCGGTCGCCTTCGCTGGCGTCGCGGTCTCATGGCCGTTGCTTAGCGCAGGCAGGCCGAGGCTGGCCGCGACCATCCCCAACAGGAGATGCGGCCAAAAATACCGTCTGCCAAACTGTCGCCAGCGCGTCAGCAATCCACTCACGTTCATTACCTTTCTTTGGTATACCCGTTGTCGTTCAGGCTGTCTCTTTATTAACGTTTTTCGCAGGACAACCTGATGTCCACGGGGTAAAGCAACCCGGAGAAATAATTTTGCGCTCAAATACTAACATTAATAGCGCGCTGAGGCAGCATGAATGAAGGCTGTTGCCCGGGGAAAACGCTTAATAAAGCAGCGAACGCGCGCTAATTATTACCCAGAAATCGCAGCGAAAAATAACGGGAAGAGGCTATAAAAGAAAAACGACTGGTTCCCTGGTCGGAGAGAGTACCAGGTTACCAGTCGAATTTACTGAATGGTCAGGCTTACGCCAAAACCATCGACGGTGCGCGGAACGCCATTGGCAGTTTTGCGTCGTCTTCGAAGGTCACATACTCCCAGGCTTCCTGTTTTGCCAGAACAGCCTGCAGCAGTTTGTTATTCAACGCGTGACCCGATTTGTACGCCGTGAATGCGCCGATAATGTTGTGACCACACATAAACAGGTCACCGATCGCATCCAGCATTTTGTGGCGAACAAATTCGTCTTCAAAGCGCAGACCGTCTTCGTTCAGTACGCGATAATCGTCAACAACGATGGCACAATCGAAGCTGCCGCCCAGGCACAGGCCGCGGGACTGCAGATATTCGATATCGCGCATGAAACCGAAGGTACGCGCACGACTAATCTGACGCATGAACGCATCGGCCGAGAAGTTCAGCGTATAGCGCTGGGTGCTGGCATCAATCGCCGGATGGTTAAAATCGATGGTAAAGTCCAGCGAAAAACCATTGTACGGTTTGAATTCAGCCCATTTGTCGCCATCTTCGACGCGAACCGTCTCTTTGATACGTACAAATTTCTTGGCGCAGTTCAGTTCATCGATGCCGGCGTCCAGCAACAAATAAACGAACGGAGCCGCACTGCCGTCCATAATCGGGATTTCCGGTGCATCGACTTCAACAATAATGTTGTCGATACCCAGACCAGCCAATGCGGCGTTCAGGTGTTCAACCGTAGAAATCCGCACGTCATGCTCATTAACCAGGCAAGTACAGAGCATGGTATCACGCACAGATTTGGCATCAGCCGGAAAATCTACCGGTGGATTCAAGTCGGTGCGACGATAGATGACCCCGGTATTTGCCGGCGCAGGGCGTAACGTCAGTGTGACTTTCTTGCCGGTATGCAAACCGACACCAGTCGCCTGAACGATACGTTTAAGAGTCCTTTGTTTGATCATCGTATAATCTCGCCAATTTACCTATCCAACCGAAGTGTACACCACTATCGGGAGGCCAGTTTAGCACAAAGAGCGCAGATGCCCAACTTCCAGTCGATTCTTAATCGGCTTGCTTACGCAGGAAGGCTGGGATATCCAGATAATCCGGCTCTTTCGCGGTTTGCGGCGTATTGTCGTTCACCACTTTTGCCGCCGGCTTCTGCTCTTGCGTCAGCGGGGACATACCGTGCTGCTGGTAGCGATCCATCACCGGCTGCTGAACCTGTTTGTTGGTCACCAGGGTAATTTCCGGACGCTTGTCCATGCCGATACCGGTCGCCACTACGGTGACGCGCAGTTCGTCGTTCATATCCGGGTCCAGAGAGGTACCGATAACCACGGTAGCGTTATCCGAAGCAAATGCGCGGATGGTGTTACCCACGGTTTCGAACTCATCCAGACGCAGGTCGAAGCCCGCGGTGATGTTAACCAGCACGCCGCGCGCGCCGGACAGGTCGATATCTTCCAGCAGCGGAGAAGAGATAGCCATTTCAGCCGCTTCTTCCGCACGGTCTTCACCGCTCGCCACGCCGGAGCCCATCATCGCGTAGCCCATTTCTGACATCACGGTACGGACGTCCGCGAAGTCGACGTTCATCAGGCCCGGACGGGTGATCAGTTCGGCGATACCCTGCACCGCGCCTTTGAGGACGTCGTTTGCCGCGCCGAACGCGTCAAGCAGAGAAATGCCGCGGCCAAGTACTTTCAGCAGCTTGTCGTTCGGGATGGTGATCAGTGAGTCAACGTGCTTGGACAGCTCGGTGATCCCCTGCTCAGCAAACGCCATGCGCTTCTTGCCTTCAAAATTAAACGGCTTAGTGACCACCGCCACGGTGAGGATCCCCAGATCCTTAGCCACTTCGGCAACAACAGGCGCCGCGCCGGTACCGGTACCGCCGCCCATGCCTGCCGCGATGAACACCATGTCTGCGCCATCAAGGGCCGCACGCAGCGCTTCACGGTCTTCGTCCGCCGCATTACGGCCGACTTCCGGGTTCGCGCCAGCGCCCAGACCTTTGGTAATACCGCTACCGATCTGGATAGTCTGGCCAACAGCCGTTTTACGCAGCGCCTGCGCATCGGTGTTCACCGCGAAGAATTCAACACCCTCAATGCGCTCGCGCACCATGTGTTCAACGGCATTACCGCCGCCGCCACCGACGCCGATGACTTTAATCACCGCGTCGTTGGTCAGTTCCATAGGTTCAAACATAGTTTCTCTCCGTTTTGTGCCTGTCGCCTGAGAACGCTAATTGTCTGCGTTCTCTTAAAAAATTAAAACTCTTTTCGCAGCCAGCTGTTGAGTCGCTTAATCCACGAGCCCACCGACGCCGTCACGCGTTTTTCGACTTCCGCTTCACCACTCAGATGTGACTCTTTTCCGTAGTGCAGCAGCCCCACCGCCGTCGAATAATACGGCTCCTGGGCATAGTCCGTTAAACCGGTGATGTTCAGCGGCGCGCCAATGCGCACCTGAGTATGGAACACGCGCTGCGCACAGGCCGCCAGACCTTCAATTTGCGCCGCGCCGCCGGTTAACACAATCCCCGCCGCCAGATGGTGTTTAACCCCCTGCTGGCGGAGCTGTTCCTGCAGCTGCAGGATCTCTTCATTGACCAGATTAAGCAGTTCGGTATAGCGCGGTTCAATCACCTCAGCCAGCGTCTGACGCTGCAGGCTACGCGGCGGCCGTCCGCCTACGCTCGGTACTTCGACGTTTTCGTCTTTACCGACGATGGAACCCAACGCGCAACCGTGACGAACCTTAATGGCTTCGGCGTCGCTCGGCGGCGTACCGAAGGCATAGGCGATATCGCTGGTCACCACGTTGCCCGCGTACGGGATCACTTTGGTGTGACGCAGCGCGCCGCCGGTATAGACGGCGATATCCATTGTACCACCGCCAATATCCACCACGCAGACGCCCAGCTCACGTTCGTCTTCTGTTAATACGGAATAACTGGCCGCTAAACCGGCGAAAATAAGTTGGTCAACTTTCAGACCACAACGTTCCACCGCTTTAACAATGTTTTTCGCCATATCGTTATGGCAGGTAATCAGATGTACCTTCGCCTGCATACGCACGCCGGACAGTCCTACCGGGTTTTTTATCCCTTCCTGGTAGTCAATGGCGTATTCCTGCGGAATCACGTGCAGGACGCGATGCTCATCGCGTACGCGAACTGACTTCGCGGTATGGACCACGTTCTCGACGTCGTCCAGCGTCACTTCTTCTTCCGAAATCGGTACCATCCCGATTTCATTCTGACAGCTTATATGTTTACCCGAAAGAGCCAAATAAACTGATGAAATCTGGCAATCCGCCATCAGTTCGGCCTGGTCGATGGCGCGCTGTACGCATTTCACCACCGACTCGAGGTCGTTCACACCGCCTTTATCCATACCACGCGATGGGCAACTGCCCACGCCGATGATATTAATCATGCCGTCGGGCAGAACTTCCCCTACTAAAGCGGCCACCTTGGCGGTGCCAATCTCCAGTCCAACTACCAGTTTTCTGTCCGTCGCCTTGATCATTGTTGTTCTGCCTGTGCCTGATTCTGTTGTTGATTAGTTTCCTCTGCGGGAGCAGGTACCCAGCCCACTGCCGCACCCGAGTCATAACGCAAATCAACGTAGCTAATCCGTTTGCCGTCGGTCTGCGCCTGCTGCTGAAGAACCGGGTAGAGTTCCATAAAGCGCTGAAGCCGTTTCATGGTGTCGCCACGGCCAAGGTTGAGCTTAATGTCATTATTAAGCGTCAACTGCCAGGAACGACGGGCGGTCATTGCCGCCACTTTCAACGTGAATTTATCCTTTGCCAGCACCTGCCCCATGTCACGGTACCCTTGCAGCACTTCGTTCTCGCTGCCTTCCGGGCCATATAACATCGGTAAATTCTGTTTGCTGGTGCGATCCGCCGGCACGCTGAAGGCATTTCCTTCTGCATCCACCATATGTTGATCATTCCAGCGTGCAATCGGAACATATTCAACCAGATGAATCTTCAATTCATCGGGCCACTGCTTTCGGACGCTCGCCTGCTTAATCCATGGCAGACGTTCAATCTGACTCTGAATGATGTTCACATCCTGAGTCATAAAGGTGCCCGGCGAACCCAGCGCCAGGATCGCCTGGCGGATGTCATCATTGCGCGTATAGTGACGCTCGCCGGTCACCACCATCTTCGACAGCGGTAAACGCTGCGCGTCTTCCATCCAGCCAAGAACCATCCACCCGCTGACCAGCACGGTAAACAGCACCGCCAGCAGGAAAACGATCCCTGCCAGCCGCGTTCCATTACTCCGACGCGAAGAAGAAACGTCCTCTTCATGGTTCCGCGTATTCAGCGCAGCCTGCGACATATCACCCCGCCAGGTCCAGAATTCGTACAACAAGCTGGGAGAAGCTCATTCCTGCCTGACGCGCCGCCATCGGTACAAGGCTATGGCTGGTCATGCCCGGGGAAGTATTCGCTTCCAGCAGATAAAACTGGCCATCGCTGTCCAGCATGACGTCAATACGGCCCCAGCCTTTGCAACCCAGAACATTCCAGGCTTTAAGCACCAGGCTCTGAATGGCTGACTCACGCGCTGGATCTTCCAATCCTGGGCAGAAATATTGCGTCTCATCAGAGAGATACTTCGCCTCATAATCATAGAAGGTTCCAGCCGCCTGGATACGTATTGACGGTAAAATTTCTTCACCGACGATGGCGACGGTAAATTCCGGCCCACTGAGCCATTTTTCGACCAAAACTTCATCATCATGCTGAAAAGCCAGCGCCAGTGCACTCGCTAAATCACAGCTTTCGCTGACTTTCGACATCCCAACGCTGGAGCCTTCGCGGCTGGGCTTGATGATGAGCGGCAGACCCAGCTCCGCAATCTGCTGTTCGACATCAGCAGATAATCCGGCGCTAAACTGGGCGCGGGTCAGCGCCACCCACGGCGCGACCGGTAATCCGGCCCCCTGCCACAGCCATTTGCTGCGCAGTTTATCCATTGAAATCGCCGAAGCCATCACGCCGCTGCCGGTATAAGGCAGCTGGATCAGATCCAACAGCCCCTGCAGCGTGCCATCTTCCCCGCCGCGGCCGTGGAGTGCAATAAACGCTTTCTTAAAGCCCAGCTTTTTCAACTGGGTAATATCGACATCGCGCGGGTCAACCGGATGGGCATCCACCCCGGCTTCACGCAGCCCGGCCAGCACCGCGGCGCCTGAATTCAGCGACACTTCACGTTCAGCGGAGGTTCCACCGAAAAGCACCGCGATTTTATCAGCCATGGCGCTCCTCCTCCGTTTTTTGCGGGATCAGTTTGATTTCAGCCAGGTGACGGGCGATTTTTCCAATGTTTCCGGCACCTTGCACCAGCACTAAATCGTTACCGGTCAGCACCGACGCCAGCATCGCCGCGGCCTGCGCCGGGTCGGACACCAGAATCGGGTCGACTTTACCGCGACCGCGGATCGTACGGCACAGCGAGCGGCTGTCGGCGCCCGGGATCGGCGCTTCGCCTGCCGGGTAGACATCGAGCATCAGCAGCGCATCGACCTGGGTCAGCACGTTGGCGAAATCATCGTACAGATCGCGAGTACGGGTATAACGGTGTGGCTGGAATACCATCACCAGATTTTTATCCGGCCAGCCGGCACGCGCCGCTTTGATAGTGGCATCGACTTCCGTCGGGTGGTGGCCGTAGTCATCGATCAGCATCGCGCTGCCCGCTTTGCCGTTGACTTCCGCCAGCGGAAACTCGCCAAGAAAATCAAAGCGGCGTCCGGTTCCCTGGAAACTTTCCAGCGCGCGCAGGATCGCCTGATCGTCAATCCCCTCTTCCGTCGCCACGGCAACCGCCGCCGCCGCGTTCAGCGCGTTATGGCGTCCCGGGGCATTGAGCGTCACCTGCAGCAGTTCTTTATCCTGACGCACCAGGCGGAAATGCCCCTGCGCCCCAACCTGACGGTAGTCTTCTACGCGAACGTCGGCGTCGTCGCTGAAACCGTAGGTGGTGATCTGCCGGCCGACGCGCGGCAGCAGTTCACGAATAACCGGATCGTCCACGCACATTACCGCGCGTCCGTAGAACGGCAGGTTGTGCAGGAAATTAATAAAGGTCTGCTTCAGATTTTCGAAGTCGCCATGGTAGGTATCCATATGGTCGGCTTCGATGTTGGTCACAATCGCGACCATCGGCTGCAGATGCAGGAACGACGCATCGCTCTCATCCGCTTCCGCAATCAGGTAACGGCTATGGCCGAGACGGGCATGCACGCCCGCCGCTTTCACCAACCCGCCGTTGACGAAGGTCGGGTCCAGCCCGGCTTCGGCGTAAATACTGGACACCATCGCGGTGGTGGTGGTTTTGCCGTGAGTTCCGGCAATCGCGATCCCGTGACGGAAGCGCATCAGCTCCGCCAGCATTTCCGCACGGCGGATCACCGGGATGCGCGCTTCGTGCGCGGCGACGATTTCCGGGTTATCGGCGGAAATCGCGCTGGAAACGACCACAACGCTGGCATCGCGCACGTTTTCCGGGCGATGGTTGAAATAAATGGTGGCGCCAAGCTGCGACAGCTGCTGGGTCACCGGATTCGGCGCCAGGTCGGAGCCGCTGATCTGGTAACCTTCATTAGCCAACACTTCGGCAATACCGCCCATACCGGCACCGCCGATGCCGACAAAGTGAATGTGCCGGACGCGACGCATCTCGGGCACTATGGAACGCAGTTTTGCCAAATCTTGTGTATTCATTCTTTACGCCATCAACTTCTGTATTCGGGCGGTGAAAATCACCGCAATTAGCGCGCCAAAGCTACGGCGCTGACCTCTTCTGCTACCCGCTCGGTAGCGTCCGGAATCGAAGCGCCACGCGCTCGTTCCGCCATATCCAGCAAGGTTTCCCGATCCCAGCTCGCCAGAGTAGAGGCTACCGCCTCTACCGTGAATGCCGGCTGTTCGAGAATTTTCGCCGCGCCGGCTTTCTCCAGCGGCAGCGCATTCCAGTACTGCTGACGATCTTTGTGCTGGAACGGTACAAACAGCGCCGGTAAGCCCGCGGCCGCGATTTCGCTAACCGTCAGCGCGCCGGAACGGCAAACCACGACATCTGCCCAGGCATACGCCGCGGCCATATCATCAATAAATTCCGTCACTTTATGCTGCGGCTGCCCCGCGGCGGCATAGGCCTGCTGCACGGTTTGCTGGCCGCCTTTACCACTCTGATGCCAGATGGTCACCGTATCGCCGAGCTTCGCCGCCACCTGCGGCATGGTCTGGTTCAGGACGCGCGCGCCCTGAGAGCCACCGACCACCAGTACGCGAATCGGCCCCTGACGGCCCACCAGACGCTGCCCCGGCAGCGGCAGCGCCAGCACATCGGTGCGCACCGGATTCCCGACCACGTCCGCATGCGGAAAGGCGCCGGGAAACGCCTGCATCACTTTCTTCGCAATCTTCGCCAGCCACTTGTTGGTCAGGCCGGCAATGCCGTTTTGCTCGTGGAGGACCACCGGGATCCCCAGCGACCACGCCGCCAGACCGCCAGGCCCGGACACATAGCCGCCCATGCCCAGCACCACGTCCGGCTGGAAACGCTTCATGATCGCCCGCGCCTGACGCCAGGCGTTGAAGATCCGCACCGGCGCCAGCAGCTGTGCTTTAATCCCTTTGCCACGCAGGCCGGAGATACGGATAAAATCAATCTCGATGCCGTTTTTCGGCACTAAATCCGCTTCCATACGATCGGCGGTACCCAGCCAGCGAACCTGCCAGCCCTGGTCCATTAGATGGTGCGCGACCGCCAGTCCCGGGAACACATGCCCGCCGGTACCGCCCGCCATCACCATCAACCGCTTTTCCTGACCGCTCATCGAACACCCCGTGTAAACGCCTGGGCTTTTTCCAGACGCGTTTCATAATCAATTCGCAACAACAACATGATGGCCGTCGACATAATCAGCAGACTGGAACCACCATAACTGATCAGCGGCAGCGTCAGACCTTTCGTCGGCAGCATCCCCGCCGCCGCCCCGACGTTAACTAACGCCTGGAAGCTAAACCAGATACCAATCGCACAGGCGAGGAAGCCGGAGAAGCGATGATCGATCTCCAGCGCTTTTCGGCCAATCGACATGGCGCGGAAAGCGACGAAGAATACCATTAAAAGCGCCAGTACCACACCGATATAACCGAGTTCTTCGCCGATGATGGCGAAGATAAAGTCAGTGTGCGCTTCCGGCAAATACTCCAGTTTTTGCACCGAGTTACCGAGTCCCTGCCCCCACATCTCGCCGCGGCCAAAGGCCATCAGCGACTGGGTCAGCTGGTAGCCGCTGCCGAACGGGTCTTCCCACGGGTTCCAGAAGGAGGTCACGCGGCGAATACGGTACGGTTCGGCGAGGATCAACAGGACCACCGCCGAGATGCCCATGCCGATAATGGCGATGAACTGCCACAGCTTGGCGCCGGCGAGGAACAGCATCGCCAGCGTGGTAACGAACAGCACCACCACCGTACCGAGGTCAGGCTGCGCCAGCAGCAGGATCGCCAGCACGAAAATCACGCCCATCGGTTTTAAGAAGCCGCGCAGGTTGTTGCGCACTTCGTCAGCTTTACGCACCAGATAGTTGGCGATGTAGCAGAACAGCGACAGCTTGGTGAACTCCGCCGGCTGAATGCGCAGCGGACCGAGGGCGATCCAGCGCGATGCACCGTTTACCGAGCTACCCACCACCAGCACGATCAGCAGCATGACGATCGAGGCGATCAGCATCGCGGTACTGTGGCGCTGCCAGAAATCCATCGGCAGTCGCAGCGTCACCAGCGCGAGGACAAAGGCCAGCACAATGTACAGGCCGTCACGCTTGGCGAAGAGGAAAGGATCGTTCGCCAGACGCTGCCCCACCGGCATTGACGCCGAGGTCACCATAATAAAGCCGATCGCCGCCAGGCCGAAGGTCAGCCACAGCAGCATCCGGTCATACATCACCAGACTGTCGTTATCTTTTGGGCGCGAGCCCATCACCCAGCCTTTCAGCGCGGCGAACAGCCAGGCGAAGATAAACATCCCCGGCAGTCGCGGCAGTCTCAACCGAGGCAAGCTCAGTTGCGGCATTCTCAGGCGTGGGAGAGAGAAACGCATCAACCTAACTCCTTCGCCAGGCGGGCAAACATCTCGCCCCGTTGTTCAAAGTTCTTAAACTGATCCAGGCTGGCGCAGGCCGGCGACAGGAGAACCATGTCGCCCGCTTTCACCAGGGGCGCAATCTGACGCATCGCCTGTTCCATGGTTTCAGTTTGTACCGCCACCTCAGGACGCAGCTCGGCGAGCTCGGCGCCGTCGCGACCAAAGCAGTACAGGCGGATACGATCGCCGCCAAGGTAGCGCTTCAGCGGGGTGAAATCAGCGGACTTGCCGTCGCCGCCCAGCAGCAGATACAGCGTGCCATCAAGCTGCAGGCCGTTCAGCGCCGCCTCGGTACTGCCGACGTTGGTTGCCTTCGAGTCGTTAATCCAGCGCACGCCGTTGTGATCCAGCACCAGCTGGAAGCGATGCGCCAGGCCGGTAAAGGTGGTCAGCGCCTTCAGGCTGCTGGCACGCGGCAGGCCCGCGGCATCGGCCAGCGCCAGCGCCGCCAGGGCGTTGCTGTAGTTATGCTGACCCGTGATAGACATCTCTTTTACATTGAGGACTTTCTCACCTTTAACGCGCAGCCAGGTCTCGCCCTGCTGACGGTTAAGGTGGTAGTCACCGACATCGACGCCAAAGCTGATGCAGCGATCGTCCGCGCCGCGTACCGGCATGGTGAGCGCATCGTCCGCGTTGACCACGCAGGTCTTCGCATTCTCGTAAATCCGCAGCTTCGCCGCGCGATACTGCTGCAGCCCCAGCGGGTAGCGGTCCATATGGTCCTCAGTCACGTTGAGGATGGTTGCCGCCACCGCCTGCAGGCTGGAGGTGGTTTCCAGCTGGAAGCTGGAGAGCTCCAGGACATACAGCTCACGATCGGTATCCAGCAGCTTCAGCGCCGGCAGGCCGATATTGCCGCCCACGCCGACGTTAACCCCGGCCGCTTTCGCCATCTCGCCCACCAGGGTGGTGACGGTGCTTTTGCCGTTCGAGCCGGTAATGGCGATGATCGGCGCCTGCGCTTCGCGGCAGAACAGTTCGATATCGCCAACGATCTCTACGCCAGCGTCCGCCGCCGCGCTCAACGAAGGATGAGCCAGCGCGATGCCGGGACTGGCGACAATCAGATCCGCCGCCAGCAGCCAGGTATCATTGAGGCCGCCGACATGGCATTCGACCGATTCAGGCAATTTATCCAGCCCGGGAGGCGCGACGCGGGTGTCCATCACGCGCGGGGTTACGCCGCGCGCCATGAAAAAGTCCACGCATGACAGGCCGGTCATGCCCAGCCCAATAATGACGACTTTTTTACCCTGATAATCTGCCATGATTAACGTACCTTCAGCGTCGCCAGGCCAATCAGCACCAGCATCAGCGAAATAATCCAGAAGCGCACGATAACGCGCGGCTCCGGCCAGCCTTTCAGTTCATAGTGGTGGTGGATCGGCGCCATGCGGAAGATACGCTGACCGCGCAGCTTAAAGGAGCCGACCTGCAGGATCACCGACAGGGTCTCCACCACGAAAACGCCGCCCATAATCACCAGCAGGAATTCCTGACGCAGCAGCACGGCGATAATGCCCAGCGCGCCGCCGAGCGCCAGCGAACCGACGTCGCCCATAAAGACCTGCGCCGGATAGGTGTTAAACCACAGAAAGCCCAGCCCCGCGCCGACGATCGCCGTACAGACGATCACCAGTTCGCCGGCGTGGCGCAGATAGGGGATGTGCAGGTAGTTGGCGAAATTCATGTTACCGGTCGCCCACGCCACCAGCGCAAAACCCGCCGCGACGAAGACGGTGGGCATGATCGCCAGGCCGTCGAGACCGTCGGTCAGGTTAACCGCATTGCCGGTGCCGACGATCACAAAGTAGGCCAGCAGGATATAGAACAGCCCCAGCTGCGGCATAACGTCTTTAAAGAACGGCACCACCAGCTCGGTCGCCGGGGTGTCTTTCCCGGCCAGATAGAGCGCGAACGCCACGCCCAGCGCGATCACCGACATCCAGAAATATTTCCAGCGGGCGATCAGGCCTTTGGTGTCTTTGCGCACCACTTTACGGTAGTCATCAACGAAGCCGATGATCCCGTAGCCGATTAATACCGTCAGCACGCACCAGACGTACGGGTTGGAGGGGTAAGCCCACAGCAGCACTGACACGGTGATCGCGGTGAGGATCATGATCCCCCCCATGGTCGGCGTGCCGCGTTTGCTGAAGTGGGACTCCGGACCGTCGTTACGAACCACCTGGCCGAAGGAGAGTTTTTGCAGACGGGCGATCATGCGCGGGCCCATCCACAGAGAGATGAACAGCGCGGTCAGCAGGCTGACGATGGCGCGAAACGTCAAATACGAAAAGACGTTAAAGCCGGAATAATATTTGACCAAATGTTCGGCCAGCCATACTAACATGTCCCAGTCTCCTGTAATGCGCGTACTACCTCTTCCATGGCGGCACTACGTGAACCCTTCACTAAAATGGTCATTATCTTATGCTCCGCCAGCAGCTCGCGCAGGCGAGCCACCACGGCAGCTTTATCGTTAAAATGTTCGCCCACGCCGCTGGCGCGGCTGATATCCGCGCTCAAGGCGCCGACGCTGAGAACACAATCCAGCCCTGCCGCTTTCGCCGCTTCGCCGACTTCACGATGGCAAGCCGCGCTTTCCGCGCCAAGCTCCGCCATATCGCCGACCACCATCGTCCGGAAGCCGGGCATCTCTGACAGCACCTGCACCGCCGCGGTCATCGAACCGACGTTAGCGTTATAGGAGTCATCCAGCAGCAGCTGACTCTCGGTCAGGCGGATCGGGAACAGACGTCCCGGAACGGCCTGCAGCTGCGCCAGACCGGCTTTCACCGCCGCCAGATCGGCGCCTACCGCCATCGCCAGCGAGGTCGCCGCCAGCGCGTTAGCGATGTTGTGGCGTCCCGGCAGCGGCAGCAGTACGTCAACGTTGCCGGTTGGGGTCTGCAGCGTAAATTCGGTGCCGTGGCTGGTGATCTGCACGTTAGTCGCGGTGAAATCGCTGTTGGCCGCGTTCGGCGAGAAGCGCCACACTTTGCGATCGCCAATCACCGCCTGCCAGTTCAGCCAGTCGTTGTTGTCGGCATTGAGAATGGCGATGCCGTTTTCCGGCAGACCGGTATAGATTTCGCCCTTCGCCTTCGCCACGCCCGCCAGCGAGCCGAAACCTTCAAGGTGCGCGGCGGCAAGGTTGTTGACCAGCGCCGCTTCCGGACGCGTCAGGCTGACGGTCCAGGCGATTTCGCCCTGGTGGTTGGCGCCAAGCTCAATCACCGCGTACTGATGTTCTTTGGTCAGACGCAGCAGGGTCATCGGTACGCCGATATCGTTGTTCAGGTTGCCGGCGGTATACAGCGTGTTGCCGCACTGGCTGAGGATCGCCGCGGTCATCTCTTTGACCGAGGTTTTACCGGACGAGCCGGTCAGGGCGACGACGCGAGTCGGCACCTGCTGACGTACCCAGGCGGCCAACTCGCCGAAAGCCTGCCGGGTATCTTTCACAATCACCTGCGGGAGATCGCAGGGCAGCGGACGGCTCACCAGCAGCGCGCCGGCGCCTGCCACTTTCGCCTGTTCGGCAAAATCATGGGCGTCGAAACGCTCGCCTTTCAGCGCCACAAACAGGCAGCCCGCCGTGATTTTACGGGTGTCGGTGGTCACCTCGTCGATAGCGATATCGCTACCCTGCCGTTCGCCATGAGCGATCGCGGCGAGCTGGCTTAACGTAAAGCGAATCATGCTACCGCTCCCAGCAGACGCGCGACGGTGACGCGGTCGGAATAATCCAGACGACGGTTGCCGACGATCTGGTAATCTTCATGGCCTTTACCCGCCACCAGCACCACGTCGTTCTCCTGCGCCTGCATCACGGCGTTGGTCACCGCTTCCGCACGGCCTTCCATCACTTTTGCATGACCTGCATCGAGCATGCCGGCCAGAATATCGTTGATAATCGCCCGCGGCTCTTCGGTACGCGGGTTGTCGTCAGTGACGACCACGATATCGGCGAACTCTTCAGCAATCGCCCCCATCAGCGGACGCTTGCCTTTGTCGCGGTCTCCGCCGCAGCCGAAGACGCACCACAGCTTGCCGCTGCAGTGCAGGCGCGCGGCCTGCAGCGCTTTTTCCAGCGCGTCAGGCGTATGGGCATAATCCACCACCACGGCCGGTTTACCGGGCGCGCTGAACACTTCCATACGGCCGCATACCGGCTGTAAACGAGCCGCCGTTTTCAGCAGATCGGCCAGCGGATAGCCCAGCGCCAGCAGCGTGGCCAGCGCCAGCAGCAGGTTGCTGACGTTAAAGGCGCCCATCAGGCGACTTTCGATTTCACCGTTGCCCCAGCTGGAGTCAAACTGGATGGTGGCGCCGCTGTCGTGATAGTTGACCGCGGTGGCCTTCAGCCAGCGGCCGTGGCAGTTCGGATTGATATGATCTTCCATCGACACCGCCACCGCGTCCGGTAGCTTCGCCAGCCAGCGACGACCGACTTCATCGTCAGCGTTGACGATGGCCTGGCCGCAATGGTGGGTGGAGTACAGCAGCCATTTCGCCGCTTCGTAGTGCGCCATATCGCCATGGTAGTCGAGGTGGTCGCGGCTCAGGTTGGTAAATACCGAGGCGGCAAACTGCACGGCCGCCACGCGGTGCTGCACCAGCCCGTGGGAAGAGACTTCCATCGCGCCGAAGGTTGCCCCCTGCTCGACCAGGCCGGAAAGCACGTGCTGAACATCGACCGCAGAGCCGGTGGTGTTTTCGCTCGGCACCACTTTATCCAGCAGCCCGTTGCCGACGGTCCCCATCACCGCGCTGGTTTCGCCGAGCAGTTTCGCCCATTGCGCCAGAAGCTGGGTGGTGGTGGTTTTGCCGTTGGTACCGGTCACGCCCACCAGACGCAGCTGCTGCGACGGCTGATGATAAAAACGCCCGGCCAGCGCCGATAAACGTTCGTTAAGCTGGCTCAGGTAGATAACCGGCACGCCGTGCATTTCACGGATCTCACCGTCTTTCGCTTCGCCCTGCGCTTCAGCAATAATGGCAGCCACACCTTGCGCTATCGCCTGCGGGATATAACGACGCCCGTCCGCCTGATGACCCTGTACCGCGATAAAGAGATCGCCGGAAGCCGCCACCCGGCTGTCCAGCGTCATCTCTCGCAGAATGCGCTCCGGTGCGTTTGGCACCCATGGAGCGAGAAGGTCGCGCAAATTACGATCTGCCACCTGTTCCCTCGCCTTGATTAATTACAAATTCACTTTTTTCGCCCGTTGCCAGCGCATCCGGTTCGATGTTCATGGTGCGCAATACGCCGCCCATGATGGCACCGAACACCGGCGCGGAAACGGCGCCACCGTAGTATTTACCTGCCTGCGGGTCGTTGATCACCACCACCAGCGCAAAGCGCGGATGGCTGGCGGGCGCAACGCCTGCGGTGTAAGCAATATATTTGTTGATATAGCGGCCATCCGGCCCCACTTTTTTCGCCGTACCGGTTTTAATCGCGATGCGATAGCCTTTGATCGCCGCTTTCACGCCGCCGCCGCCGGGCAGCGCCACGCTTTCCATCATATGAACGACGGTACGAACGAGTGATTCCGGGAAGACACGCTCGCCCGGAACCGGTGGATCAACTTTGGTAATCGACAGCGGGCGATAGATGCCGTAGCTGCCAATCGTTGCGTAGACTCGCGCTAACTGTAACGGGGTTACCATTAGCCCGTAGCCGAAAGAAAAGGTGGCCCTCTCTATGTCAGACCACCGTTGTTTTTGAGGATATAAGCCACTGCGTTCTCCGACCAACCCCAAATTGGTCGCCTTTCCAAGCCCAAAACGTGAGTAAGTATCTACTAACGCTGAGGACGGCATCGCTAACGCCAGCTTAGAAACACCGA
Organism: Klebsiella sp. M041; assembly: GCF_059759695.1. Lineage (NCBI taxonomy): Bacteria > Pseudomonadati > Pseudomonadota > Gammaproteobacteria > Enterobacterales > Enterobacteriaceae > Klebsiella > Klebsiella sp. M041. The sequence continues at coordinate 227,854 of NZ_JCAXWU010000003.1, read as the reverse complement.
CGTTACTCGACTTCTGTAGCACCCCGGTCAGGGTCAATTCGCTGTAGCGCGCCACGTCTTTAATTTCGTGGCCGTTAATTCGATAAGGCACGGTATTGAGCACGGTATTTTCGTTGACGATACCGCGCTGCAGCGCCGTCATCACCACCATCGGCTTCACCGTCGAACCCGGTTCGAAGACGTCGGTGATGGCGCGGTTACGCATGGTGTCTTTCGCCGTGCCGGCGAAGTTGTTTGGGTTGTAGGACGGGCTGTTGGCCATCGCCAGCACTTCGCCGGTGTTCACGTCCACTAACACCGCGCTGCCGGACTCGGCTTTGTTAAAGGCCACGGCGTTGTTCAGCTCACGATAGACCAGCGCCTGCAGACGCTCGTCGATACTCAGCGCCAGGTTGTGCGCCGCCTGGCTGTCGGTGGAAGAGATGTCTTCAATTACCCGGCCATAGCGGTCTTTACGCACGATACGCTCGCCCGGCTGGCCGGTGAGCCATTTATCAAAGCTTTTTTCGACCCCTTCAATCCCCTGGCTGTCGACGTTGGTAAAACCGATGAGGTGAGCGGTCACTTCCCCGGAAGGGTAGTAACGACGGGATTCTTCACGCAGATGAATGCCCGGCAGCTTCAGTTTTTTGATGTAGTCGGCCATGTCAGGGTTAACCTGACGCGCCAGATAGATGAAACGCATCCGCGGATTGGTATTGATGCGCGTCGCCAGCTGATCCAGCGGCATATTGAGGGCATCCGCCAGCGCCTTCCAGCGCGTATCCAGGGTTACCCCGCCGGCATCATGGAGTTCTTTCGGATCGGCCCAGATAGCTTTCACCGGCACGCTGACCGCCAGTGGACGTCCGGAGCGGTCGGTAATCATCCCGCGCGCGGTGGACACTTCCTGTACGCGCAGGGAACGCATATCGCCCTGACGCACCAGCATATCCGGGCTGACCACCTGTAGCCAGGCAACGCGCCCCAGCAGGAAAGTCAGCGCCAGCAGAATGCAGCCGCACAGCAACGCAAAACGCCAACTGATAAAGTTGGCCTGTTCTTCCTGACGTTTTGCTTTTGGCGTTTTTGGCGCTGCTTTCATCCGTCGCAATAATCCTTATTTCTGTACAACGATATTTTCTTGTGATGGATCGACGTGTTGCATCTGCAACTTCTCGGTCGCGATCCGTTCAACCCGACTGTGATCGCCGAGCGCGTTCTCTTCGAGGATCAGGTTGCGCCACTCAATGTCCAGGGCGTCGCGTTCCAGAACCAGTTGTTCACGCTGCGCGGTCAACAGGCGCGTGTGGTGCGCGGTGGTGACCACGGTAATCGCCGTAATAATGATGCAAATGAACAGGCAGAGTGGCAGTTTCCCAAACCGCAGAAGGTCGTCCCCGATCACGCCAGGCAAAGCATGGCGCTCGTTGCTTCCAATCGACCCTTTAACTTTGCTTAAGGCCTCTGTCACTCTGCCGATCATGCGTTCGTCCTCTCTGCGATACGCAGCACTGAACTACGGGCACGTGGATTCTCTGCCACCTCTTCTTCGCCCGGCATCAACTTGCCTAGTGCTCGTAACTCACGGCCGCCCAGTTTTTTGAGCTGCGATTCGGTCATCGGTATTCCCGCCGGAACCTGCGGACCGCGGCTTTGCTCACGCATAAAGCGCTTTACAATGCGATCTTCCAGCGAATGAAAACTAATGATCGACAGCCGCCCGCCCGGGGCCAGCACGCTGAGCGAGCTTTTTAGCGCCTGCTCTATCTCCTCCAGTTCACTGTTTACCCAAATGCGCACCGCCTGGAAGGTACGGGTCGCGGGATGTTTGTGCTTATCTTTTACCGGCATCGCCGCGGCGATGACCTCCGCCAGCTCTTTGGTGCGGGTCATCGGTGCAATGCGATTACGTTCGACGATCGCGCGGGCGATCCGTTTACCGAAACGCTCTTCGCCGAAGGTTTTAATCACCCAGGCGATATCCGCTTCTTCAGCGGTCTGCAGCCATTCGGCCGCGGACTGACCGCGCGTCGGATCCATGCGCATATCCAGCGGCCCGTCGCGCATAAAGGAAAAGCCGCGTTCCGCATCGTCAAGCTGCGGGGAAGAGACGCCAAGATCGAGCAGAATGCCGTCGATCTTACCGGTAAGATTGCGCTCGCCGACGTACTCAGCAAGCTGTGAAAATGGACCATGTACGATGGAAAAGCGGGGATCATCGATGGTTTGCGCGACGGCAATCGCCTGAGGATCGCGATCGATTGCCAGCAAGCGTCCTTCCGCTCCCAGTTGGGAGAGGATCAGGCGCGAGTGACCGCCGCGACCAAAGGTACCATCAATATAGATACCGTCTGGACGAATATTGAGGCCGTTGACGGCTTCATCCAGAAGTACCGTAGTGTGTTTAAAATTTTCCATCATTTTTATAAAGACAAATCCTGCAGGCGCTCCGACAGTTCACCGGTCGCGGACTGCTCAGCGTCGATATCTTCCTTGACCCGTTGATACCAGGTCGTTTCGTCCCACAGTTCAAATTTATTAAACTGCCCGACCAGCATCACTTCTTTTGTCAGCCCGGCATGCTGCCGTAACACCGGCGCTATCAGCAAGCGACCGGCATTATCCATCTGACATTCGCTGGCATGACCCAGAAGCAAACGCTGTACGCGCCGCTCAACGGGATTCATGCTCGATAAACGCGACAATTTCTGCTCGATGACTTCCCATTCAGGCAATGGATAAAGCAGCAGGCACGGGTGATGAATGTCAATGGTGCATACCAATTGACCGGCAGCGTCCTCGATCAGCCCATCGCGATAGCGCGTTGGCACGGCCAGGCGGCCTTTGCTGTCGAGATTGACTAACGTTGCTCCACGGAACATGCCAGCCTCACCCCTTTTCGCCACTTTATCCCACAAATTCCCACCACAAGGAGTTTACGGAGCGGAGGAAAAGCTTGTCAAGCCAGCACGAATGCCAACGGAGCTCAAAAACCCATTATTTACAGCCGACATTAGCCCTGATGAAAAAATCATCAACAGGCGAGGCAAATTAACGTTATGAATACGTGTAAGAAAATAACCAACAAACTCGTAACAGTTATAAACATCAAAATATCTTCGGCGGGAAAATATAAAGTGTCAGTTTGCGACGCGAGCGGCATTTTAGGCCATTATGCCGGCCGTTAACAGTACCTGTTGCTGGCTGAAGGGCTGACCAGGCGCGGGATAAGGCAGGAGAGAAAGGTTGGGGCTAACAAAATGGGTGTTAATTCAGCAATTAACCTGGTGAATGTAACAAAATAATACAATTAAAGCCGGCACAATCATTTTTTGTGTCCCGTTTTGAGTCACAAAACGATTGCCAGCGAATAAAACAAAATAACGCGTAAAGAAGTTTAGGGATTTGTCTGAAATATATTCAGTTTTGCATTCTGGACGTCAGTTGCCTGATTTATCGCCAACGGCCTGCTCTCTGGCAGGCCTGCCAGGATTAATCCTGGGTGCTGACGATATTGCGCCCTTAACGGCGATTCAGGCTGCCGCGGCGATAAAGATTACGACGAATACGGCTGAGGCCCGGCTTCGGCTTGCGCGGTTCATCGAGGCTGGCGAGGACGATCTCGAGCACCCGCTCAGCGACATCGCGATGGCGCTGGGCCACGGCCAGTACCGGACACTGCAGGAAATCGAGCAGCTCATTATCGCCGAAGGTGGCGATCGCCAGCTCGGAAGGCAGTTTACCCTCACGGCGCAGCGTCACATCCATGACGCCCTGCAGCAACGGGAAAGAGGTGGTGAACAGCGCCTGCGGCATCGGATGGGTTTCAAGCCATTTCTCAAACAGCTGGGCCGCCGCTTCTCGCTCGTAGCTGTTGGCATAGAGATAATGCACCTCACGCGGATCGTCCTGCCAGGCTTTACGGAAGCCTTGCTCGCGCAGGAAGCTCACCGACAGTTCCGGCAGCGCGCCCAGATAAAGCACCGTTTCGCCGGGAAAGGTCCGCAACTCGGCGGCGAGCATCTCGGCATCGTCCTGGTCAGCGCCGACGACGCTGGTGAAGTGCTCGCGGTCAAGGGCGCGGTCGAGGGCGACAATCGGAAACGGATCGTTAGCCCAGCGCTGATAAAAAGGGTGCTCCGGCGGCAGCGAGGTGGAAACAATGATGGCGTCCACCTGGCGCTGTAGCAGATGCTCGATACAGCGCATTTCGTTATCGGGCTGATCCTCCGAGCAGGCAATCAGCAACTGATAGCCGCGCTGGCGCGCCTGCCGCTCCAGATAATTTGCAATGCGGGTATAGCTGGTGTTCTCCAGATCCGGGATCACCAGACCGATAGAGCGTGTGCGTCCTGCACGCAGGCCAGCAGCGACCGCATTCGGGTGATAGTTGTGCTCTCGCACGACAGCCATCACTTTTTCGACCGTTTTGTCGCTTACGCGGTACTGCTTCGCTTTGCCATTAATCACATAGCTCGCGGTGGTTCTTGAAACACCGGCCAGCCGGGCGATTTCATCCAGTTTCACAATTGCCCCTTGGGTAAGAAGTGCCAAACATAACCATTATTCAGGTATGGAACCCTTTTTATAACATCTAAGCGCAGAATAGTTAGCGCAGCAACCGCTTTCGCTTACAGTTCCTACTGATTTCGCAAAAAAAAAGCCCGACAGTCGCTGCCGGGCTATTTTTGCATCAGTTCCCGATCCTCAGCGCATGATTTTATCACCGCGAGACAGGCCGACCACGCCGGAGCGAGCCACTTCCACGATCCGAGCGACATCGCGCAGAGAGGCCAGGAAAGCGTCGAGCTTATCGCTGGTGCCGGCGAGTTGAACGGTATAGATAGAAGGCGTCACGTCGATAATCTGTCCACGAAAGATTTCGGTGTTGCGCTTCACTTCTTCACGGCCGTAACCGCTGGCCTGGACCTTCACCAGCATGATTTCGCGTTCGACATGAGCCCCCTGCCCCAGCTCGCTGACCCGCAGGACATCCACCAGCTTGTGCAGCTGCTTTTCAATCTGCTCGATCGCTTTTTCATCGCCCACGGTCTGGATGGTCATCCTGGAGAGGGTCGGATCGTCCGTCGGGGCGACAGTCAGGCTTTCTATATTATAGCCGCGCTGGGAAAAGAGGCCGATAACGCGGGACAATGCGCCCGATTCGTTTTCCAGTAATACCGATAATATCCGGCGCATAATCAGGTCCTCTCCGTTTTGCTCAACCACATTTCATCCATGCCGCCGCCGCGGATCTGCATGGGGTACACATGCTCACTGCCGTCGACGGTGACATCGACAAACACCAGCCGGCGCTGTCGCACCTGCTCCAGGGCTTCTGCAAGCTTCGTCTCCAGCTCCTGCGGCTCGCTGATGCGGATCCCAACGTGGCCATAGGCTTCCGCCAGACGAACGAAGTCCGGCAGCGACTCCATATAGGACTGCGAGTGGCGCCCGGAATAGAGCATATCCTGCCACTGCTTCACCATCCCCAGATAGCGGTTGTTGAGGTTAAGCACCAGGACCGGCAGCTCATACTGCAGCGCAGTAGAGAGTTCCTGAATGTTCATCTGAATACTGCCGTCACCGGTCACGCAGACGACCATTTCGTCCGGCAGAGCCATTTTGACCCCCAGCGCAGCCGGTAGGCCAAAGCCCATGGTGCCGAGGCCACCGGAGTTAATCCAGCGCCGCGGCTTGTCGAAGGGGTAATAGAGGGCGGCGAACATCTGGTGCTGACCCACATCGGAAGTGACATAGGCATCGCCCTGAGTCAGGCGCCAGATCGTTTCTATCACCGCCTGCGGTTTGATCTTGTCGCTCTGGTCGTCGTAGCGCAGGCAATGGCGGGCGCGCCACTGCTCAATCTGCTGCCACCAGTCGCGAATGTCGTCCAGCGGCTGCTGCGCCTCTTCCTGCTCCAGCAGCTCCAGCATCTGCTCCAGCACCAGCCGGGCATCGCCGACGATCGGCACATCTGCTGGCACGGTTTTCGAGATTGAGGTCGGATCGATATCGATATGCAGCACAGTTGCGTTCGGACAGTATTTGGCCAGGTTATTGGTGGTCCGATCGTCAAAGCGAACGCCGACGGCAAAAATCACGTCTGAATGGTGCATGGTCATGTTGGCTTCATAAGTGCCGTGCATGCCCAGCATCCCCAGCGCCTGCGAGTGCGTCGCCGGGAAAGCGCCCAGCCCCATCAGGGAGGAGGCCACCGGCAGCTTCAGCTTTTCCACCAGCTCGCGCAGCTGAGGTTCGCAATGCGCATTGATCGCCCCGCCGCCGACGTAGACGACCGGCTTGCTCGCCGCCACCAGGGTCTGCAGGGCGCGTTTGATCTGGCCTTTATGACCGCTGGTCGTCGGGTTATACGAGCGCATGCTGACCGCGTCTGGCCAGACGTACGGCAGTTTCTTCGCCGGATTGAGTATATCCTTCGGCAGATCGACCACCACCGGCCCGGGGCGACCGCTGGCCGCCAGCCAGAAGGCTTTCTTCAGCACGCCGGGAATATCTTCGGTCTGCTTCACCAGGAAACTGTGCTTCACCACCGGGCGGGAAATCCCCACCATGTCGCACTCCTGGAAGGCATCGTAGCCGATAAGCGATGTCGCCACTTGCCCGGAGAGGATCACCAGCGGGATAGAGTCCATATAGGCCGTCGCGATACCGGTGATGGCGTTCGTCGCCCCAGGCCCTGAGGTCACCAGCACCACACCGACCTCCCCGGTCGCTCGCGCCAGGCCATCCGCCATATGCACCGCCGCCTGCTCGTGGCGAACCAGCACATGATCGATACCGCCAAGGGTATGTAACGCATCATAGATATCGAGGACTGCGCCTCCGGGATAGCCGAATACTTGCTTGACGCCCTGATCGACAAGCGATTGGACGACCATCTCGGCTCCTGACAACATCTCCATGGTTTGCCTCCAGGCTTATTGTTTTACGACAGCGGAACTCAATTTCCGCGCGCTCGCACGATGCGAAGGAGTACCCCTCCGCACTGAGGTGAATGGACTGCATGCCACTACCATAACTGCTCGCCAGCAGGCAGGCAATTCGCCACCGGAGATGCTTTCTAAGTAGAATAAGAAGAAAAACAAGCGGAGAGAGGAAAATATGGTGGAATGCTTCAGATATAAGAAAAGAGAATAGTAAATACTCGGAGAAAAGGCGCGATAGCAGGAATTGATCCATTTTTTGTTAACGGGCGGAGAGCAACCGAAAGGGTAAACAGCATAAAATTCTGCATTATTGTAATTAAATCATATAAAAAAAGGAGCCGAAGCCCCTTTCATGCTTATTGCCATCGGCTCAGCGCTGACAAATATCCACCAGCAGCTCTTCCATCCACTGATGACCTTTATCGCGACCCGCCGCTTCGTGCCAGGAGAGATAGCAGGTCCGGCTATTCACCTTCAGCGGCAGAGGTAATATTTGCAGCGCTAACTTATCGGCAAACTCATTTGCCAGCCAGCGCGGCGCAATGGCCACCATCTGCGTTTGCGACACCACGTTTAATACGCTGACCATCGCATTACCTTGATACGCGATGCGCGCTTGTTTATCGGCGGTGTCATACCACGGCAGACTGAATGAGGCATACCGATCGAGAGCCACCGCGGCATGCTCCTCGCGATAAATATCAGCCTCCATCACCGGTCCGGAGATACGCGGATGGTTGCGGCTAGCCACCAGAACCATTTCATCTTTGAATAGCGGTACACAGGCAAACTCAGGACGACGAAATTCTTCATAACCGATCACAAATTCCGTTTCCTGATAACGTAACTGATGTTCCGTATTTTGATTAAGCGCTGATTTAAAGACTAAATGAATATTGGGCGCGATTTCGGCGACTTTATTAAAAATCACCGACGTCAGGATGTTATCCAGCGGGCTACAGACGCACAGATTGAAAACACGCTCACTGCTCAAGGGTTCAAAACCGGAGCCTGGCAATTCGTTTTGTACCAGCTGCAGCGCCTGACGCACTGAGCCAAACAGCTGATAGGCCCGCGCCGTCGGCTGAATACCGCGGCCATAGCGCACAAACAGCTCATCATTAAACATCACTTTCAGACGTGAAACCGCGTTGCTCACCGCCGGTTGAGACATGCCGAGCGTATGGGCGGCACGGGTAATATTCTGTTCCTGCATAACCGCATCAAAAACGGTAAGCAGATTGAGATCAACCATCCGTAGTTGAGGTTTTACGACTTCCTGTCCGGGGGCTGATTTATATTCTGGACTTTCAATTAACATATCTAGTTCCGCCGTCACGATGAATTCCCTTTACTAAACCGCTATAATTAGCGCCGAAAATATCATTTATCATGCCAATGACATTTGCAAAATAGCAAAGGTGTATTTTAGGAATATATCAAGGCTATGAGTGGCAGTGTCAAACCGGTACCACCGGAATAAATAAACTGCTCAAACAATATGAGTTACTTAATGAAGATGAGTCTAACCATAATCCAGGAAAATAAAAACAACACCAATGGTTAACTGTAACTTAAGCAATAATAAAGTATTTTATTTTCCACCCCATAAAATTAACAACTATTTATCATTGAAAAAAGATCCGCTAAGGGGTAGACATATTCACACGAAAAATAAATATAATTATTTCATTCAGATAGCGATTTTTGACCGCTTCGCTCGCGGCGCATCGTGAGCGAGGCCTTTAATGCAAAGTGCATTTTCAAATGAAACATATCCCTGTGTGCCCCCGCAGGTCCAAAATAGGATCTTCGGCAAAAAAGGGCTAACATCAGCACAATTAGCTAATTCACGCCGCGGACCAAAAACGCTTTTTCCATGCCAGGGGTTGACTTTGAAACGGCTATCCAGTAACTCTAAAAGCATAACGATTTCATCTGGAGTTTGACGCAATGATTCGCACCACTCGCATCACCAGCCTACTACTACTAAACGCATGCCATTTGCGCGGTAGGCTGTTGGGCGACGTTCAGCGTTAAGTCATCTTCCAGCAAGACTATAAAACCCGCGCCTTGGCGCGGGTTTTTTTATGCTCGTCAACAAGGCGCCAGGACACAGACTAAGGATCCAAACCATGAGCCAGCAAGTCATTATTTTCGATACGACCTTACGTGATGGCGAACAAGCGTTACAGGCAAGCCTGAGTGTCAAAGAGAAGCTGCAGATTGCTCTGGCCCTCGAGCGCATGGGTGTTGACGTGATGGAAGTCGGTTTCCCGGTTTCTTCTCCGGGCGATTTTGAATCCGTGCAGACCATCGCGCGCACCATCAAAAACAGCCGCGTGTGCGCCCTGGCGCGCTGCGTCGAGAAAGACATCGACGTGGCGGCGGAATCCTTAAAAGTGGCAGAAGCGTTCCGTATCCACACCTTCATCGCCACCTCGCCGATGCATATCGCCACCAAACTGCGCAGCACCCTGGATGAGGTCATTGAACGCGCGGTTTATATGGTGAAGCGGGCGCGCAACTACACTAACGATGTCGAGTTCTCCTGTGAAGACGCCGGCCGTACGCCGATTGCTGACCTGGCTCGCGTCGTGGAAGCCGCGATTAACGCTGGCGCCACCACCATTAATATTCCGGATACCGTCGGCTACACCATGCCGTTCGAGTACGCCAACATTATCAGCGGCCTGTATGAGCGCGTACCGAATATCGACAAAGCCATTATCTCCGTCCATACCCATGATGACCTGGGTATTGCCGTCGGCAACGCCCTCGCCGCGGTCCACGCCGGAGCCCGCCAGGTAGAAGGCGCGATGAACGGTATCGGCGAGCGCGCCGGCAACTGCGCGCTGGAAGAGGTCATCATGGCGATTAAAGTGCGCAAAGACATCATGAACGTGCACACCAATATCAACCACCATGAAATCTGGCGCACCAGCCAGACCGTCAGCCAGATCTGCAACATGCCGATCCCGGCGAACAAAGCCATCGTCGGCACCGGCGCCTTCGCCCACTCCTCCGGTATCCACCAGGACGGCGTGCTGAAGAACCGCGAAAACTACGAAATCATGACCCCGGAATCCATCGGCCTGAACCAGGTGCAGCTGAATCTGACTTCCCGCTCCGGCCGCGCGGCGGTGAAACACCGGATGGAAGAGATGGGTTACCAGGAGAGCGATTACAACCTGGATCACCTGTACGACGCGTTCCTGAAGCTGGCGGACAAAAAAGGCCAGGTCTTCGATTACGATCTGGAAGCGCTGGCGTTTATCAACAAGCAGCAGGAAGAGCCAGAGCATTTCCGCCTGGATTACTTCAACGTTCAGTCCGGCTCCAGCGATATCGCCACCGCCTCGATCAAGCTGGTCTGCGGGGATGAGATCAAAACCGAAGCCGCCAACGGCAACGGTCCGGTTGATGCTATCTACCAGGCGATTAACCGCGTCACCGATTACAACATTGAATTAGTGAAATATGGCTTAAGCGCGAAAGGCCACGGCAAAGACGCCCTGGGCCAGGTGGATATCGTCGTTGACTACAACGGTCGCCGTTTCCACGGGGTTGGTCTGGCAACGGATATCGTAGAGTCGTCAGCCAAAGCGATGGTTCACGTGCTGAACAACATCTGGCGCGCCGCCGAAGTCGAAAAAGAATTGCAACGCAAAGCTCAGAATAAAGAGAACAATAAGGAAACCGTGTAATGTCGAAGAATTACCATATTGCCGTTTTGCCGGGTGATGGCATTGGCCCGGAAGTGATGAACCAGGCGATGAAAGTACTGGAAGCCGTGCGCCAACGTTTTGCCATGCACATTACCACCAGCCAGTACGACGTCGGCGGCGCGGCCATCGACCGTCAGGGAACGCCCCTGCCGCAGGCGACCGTCGCCGGATGCGAGCAGGCGGACGCGATCCTGTTCGGCTCTGTCGGCGGCCCGAAGTGGGAACACCTGCCGCCCGCAGAACAGCCAGAGCGCGGCGCCCTGCTGCCGCTGCGTAAACACTTTAAACTGTTCAGCAACCTGCGCCCGGCCAAACTGTATCAGGGGCTGGAAGAGTTCTGCCCGCTGCGCGCCGACATCGCCGCCAACGGCTTCGACATTCTCTGCGTTCGCGAACTGACCGGCGGCATCTACTTCGGTCAGCCGAAAGGTCGCGAAGGCAGCGGTCAGCATGAGAAAGCTTTTGATACCGAGGTGTATCACCGCTTTGAAATCGAACGTATCGCGCGCATCGCGTTTGAATCCGCCCGTAAACGTCGTCACAAAGTGACCTCCATCGATAAAGCCAACGTCCTGCAGTCGTCCATTCTGTGGCGCGAAATCGTCACCGAGATCGGCAAGGAGTATCCGGACGTTGAGCTGGCGCATATGTATATCGATAACGCCACCATGCAGCTGATTAAAGATCCGTCCCAGTTCGACGTGCTGCTGTGCTCCAACCTGTTCGGCGACATCCTCTCCGACGAGTGCGCAATGATCACCGGCTCGATGGGTATGCTGCCCTCCGCCAGCCTCAACGAACAAGGTTTCGGCCTGTACGAGCCAGCGGGCGGCTCGGCGCCGGATATCGCCGGCAAAAATATCGCTAACCCGATCGCGCAGATCCTCTCCCTGGCGCTGCTGCTGCGCTATAGCCTCGACGCTGACGAGGCGGCGAGCGCGATTGAAAGCGCGATTAACCGCGCTCTGGAGGAAGGCGTTCGTACCGGCGATTTAGCGCGCGGCACGGCGGCGGTCAGCACTGATGAAATGGGCGATATCATTGCCCGCTATGTCGCAGAAGGGGTGTAATCATGGCGAAGACGTTATACGAAAAATTGTTTGATGCGCACGTGGTGTATGAGGCGCAAAACGAAACTCCGCTGTTGTATATCGACCGCCATCTGGTGCATGAAGTCACCTCCCCGCAGGCCTTTGACGGCCTGCGCGCCCACGGCCGCCAGGTGCGCCAGCCGGGTAAAACCTTCGCCACCATGGATCACAACGTCTCGACGCAGACCAAAGATATTAACGCGTCCGGCGAGATGGCCCGCATTCAGATGCAGGAGCTGATTAAGAACTGTAAAGAGTTCGGCGTTGAGCTGTACGATCTGAACCACCCGTACCAGGGCATCGTTCACGTGATGGGCCCGGAACAAGGGGTTACCCTGCCGGGGATGACCATTGTGTGCGGCGACTCCCATACCGCCACCCACGGCGCCTTCGGCGCGCTGGCCTTCGGCATCGGCACCTCCGAAGTAGAGCATGTGCTGGCGACCCAGACCCTGAAACAGGGTCGTGCGAAAACCATGAAAATCGAAGTGCAAGGCAAAGCGGCGCCGGGCATCACCGCCAAAGATATCGTGTTGGCGATCATTGGTAAAACCGGCAGCGCCGGCGGCACCGGCCACGTGGTGGAGTTCTGCGGCGAAGCGATCCGCGATCTGAGCATGGAAGGCCGCATGACCCTGTGCAACATGGCGATCGAGATGGGCGCGAAAGCGGGCCTGGTCGCGCCGGATGAAACCACCTTCAATTACGTACGCGGCCGTCTGCACGCGCCGAAAGGCAAAGATTTTGACGATGCGGTGGCGTACTGGAAAACCCTGAAAACCGACGACGGCGCCACATTTGACACCGTAGTGACGCTGCAGGCGGCTGAGATTGCCCCGCAGGTGACCTGGGGCACCAACCCGGGCCAGGTGATTTCGGTCAGCGATAATATCCCCGATCCTGCGTCGTTCAGCGACCCGGTGGAACGCGCCAGCGCCGAGAAAGCGCTGGCCTATATGGGGCTGAAATCCGGCATTCCGCTGACGGAAGTGGCTATCGATAAAGTATTCATCGGCTCCTGTACCAACTCGCGTATCGAAGATTTGCGCGCGGCGGCGGAAATCGCCAAAGGGCGTAAAGTGGCGCCGGGCGTCCAGGCGCTGGTGGTGCCGGGTTCCGGTCCGGTGAAAGCGCAAGCGGAAGCGGAAGGCCTGGATAAGATCTTTATCGAAGCCGGCTTTGAGTGGCGCTTACCGGGCTGCTCTATGTGTCTGGCGATGAACAACGACCGCCTGAACCCGGGCGAGCGCTGCGCCTCCACCAGCAACCGTAATTTTGAAGGCCGCCAGGGCCGCGGCGGACGCACGCACCTGGTGAGCCCGGCAATGGCCGCGGCGGCAGCTGTGACCGGCCATTTCGCCGATATCCGTAATCTGAAGTAAGGAGACCATCATGGCAGAGAAATTTACCCAACATACCGGCCTGGTGGTTCCGCTGGATGCTGCAAACGTCGATACCGACGCGATCATTCCCAAGCAGTTTCTGCAGAAAGTGACCCGCACCGGCTTTGGCGCGCACCTGTTCAACGACTGGCGCTTCCTCGACGATAAAGGTCAACAGCCGAACCCGGAGTTCGTGCTGAACTTTCCTGAGTACAAAGGCGCATCTATCCTGCTGGCGCGGGAAAACTTCGGCTGTGGCTCCTCGCGCGAGCATGCGCCGTGGGCGCTGACCGATTACGGTTTTAAAGTCGTTATCGCCCCAAGCTTTGCCGATATTTTCTACGGCAACAGCTTCAACAACCAGCTGCTGCCGGTGACGTTGAGCGATGAGCAGGTCGACGAGCTGTTCAAACTGGTGCAGGCCAAACCGGGCATTACGTTTGAAGTGGACCTGGAAGCGCAGGTGGTTAAAGCGGGGGATAAAACCTACAGCTTTAAGATCGACGATTTCCGTCGCCACTGCATGCTCAATGGCCTGGATAGCATCGGCCTGACGCTGCAACATGAAGCGGCTATTTCCGACTATGAGCACAAGCTGCCGGCGTTTATGAATTAATCTTCGCGCCCGGTCATTTGACCGGGCTTTTTAGTTTATTGCGGCAGAAAATTGAGATCTTACGCACAAAAAACAATATTGCTTCGCCGATCGTCAGCCCATGACGTTGGCCTGCCCCACGCGATAAAGACGAATGATTCCGCTTTCCTCCCCCTGACCTGCGTGGTTTATGTATTATCCCTTCACTGCAAGTAAAAATAAGGTACGAGTGTTTAATATAAAAATATAACAATGTGAAAAAAGCGTTAATCTCATAGAGAACCCCTATAGCTCACAGCAAAAAAAAGCATTATTTTTCGATTTTTCGCCTCGCTATCTTTTCCCACAGAGAAATATTAACTAAGGACACGCCCGGGCCCCCGCATAGCGGCTTCCCGGCCTCCTGTGGAGAGAAGAGATGAGCCACTATCCGCACCTTTTCAGTCCGTTGACCATCAACGGCATGACGCTAAAAAACCGCATTATTATGCCCCCGATGGGCACCAATATGGCCACGCTCAATGGCGAGGTCTCGCAGGAACAGCTGGAATACTACGAACTGCGGGCCAAAGGCGGCACCGGGCTTATCACCATCGAAAACATCTGTATTGATTTTCCTTTCGCCTCCAACGGCACCACCCAGCTGCGGATCGATAACGATCAATATATCCCACGGCTGTTTAAATTAACCGAGACCCTGCATAAACATGGCGCCTGCGTATCCATTCAGTTAAATCACGCAGGCGCTTCGGCTTATGCCTACCGCCTCGAAGGTCAGACACCGCTCTCCTCCTCGACGACACCCTCGAAAAAGCACGGTAATATTCCGCGGCCAATGACCCATGAGGAAATTTATCACGCGGTGGAAAAATTCGGTGACGCCGCAGAGCGCGTTCGTCGCGCGGGTTTTGACTGCGTCGAAATTCATGCCGGCCACTCCTATTTAATTAGCCAGTTTTTATCGCCGCTATTTAACAAGCGCACCGATGAATTTGGCGGCAGCGTCGAAAACCGCACCCGGATATTAAGTCTGATTGTCGATAAAGTTCGCGCCTGCGTCGGGCCGCGTTTTCCGGTCAGCCTGCGCATTAGCGCCGACGACTTCCTCAAGGGCGGCAATACCCTCGAAGATTCTCTGCGCATCCTTGAGCTCTGCCAGGAGAAGGTCGATATCATCAACGTCTCGGCGGCGCAGAACGACAACCTGAATCTGCAAATCGACCAGATGTCGCTGGAGGATGGCTGGAAGCGTTATCTCTCCCGCGCGGTGCGCGATAAATTCCATAAGCCCACGGTCATCGCCGGCAATATCCGTACCCCGCAGGTGGCCGAGGATATCCTCGCCAGCGGCGATGCCGATCTCATTGCCATTGGTCGCGGTCTGATTGCCGAGCCGGAGTGGGTGCAGAAGGTGCAAAGCGGTAAAGAACGCCTGATGCGCAAATGCATCTCCTGCAACATCGGCTGCGCCGACCATCGCATCGCCCGCTCGCGCCCGCTGCGCTGTTCAATTAACCCGGACATCATTCACGGCGATACCTACAAAACGCGGCGCGTTAATCGCGAAACGAACGTGGTCGTCATCGGCGCTGGCACTGCCGGGATGGAGGCCGCCTGCACCGCGGCGGAAGTCGGCTGCCACACCTGGCTGCTGGAGGCGAAAAATCACGTCGGCGGTCTCGCCAGCGATATCGCCCGTCTGCCGGAGAAAAAACGCATCGCGGATTTCCCGCAGTTTATGAAAAACCGCATCGCCACGCTGGACAACCTGATGCTGCAGGTCGGCAAACGGGCAGACGTAGCCTCGGTTTCCGCCCTGCGTCCGCATCTGATCGTCAATGCCACCGGCTCGACCCCCCTGCTGCCGCCTATTGCAGGACTGCGGGAGAATATTGACGCCGCGGAAGGCAAGGTCTTTTCCATTACCGGCATGATCGACAATCTGGCGAAATTTACCCATGTCGAGGGCAAACGCATCGCCGTTGTCGGCGCGGGCGCCGTTGGCCTTGACGTCATCGAATACTTTACCGCTCGCGGCGCGCAAGCGGTATTAATCGAAATGCAGGACGCCGCCGGTCGCGATCTCGACATTATTACCAGGAATGCCATGTTGACCATGCTCGACGAGCACCAGGTCGAACAGCACATGAATACGCAACTGATGGCGGTGGCTGCCGACCATTTCCAGGTGAAAAATACACAGCATACCTTCGATATCCCCTTCGACTACGGCTTTGTCTGCCTGGGGATGCGCGCCAACCGGACGGGTCTCGACGAGATCGAGCGCTGGGCCAATGCCAATAACGTCAAAATCATGAATATCGGCGACAGCGTGATGGCGCGACGCATTATCGACGGCATCCGCGAAGGCCGCAACGTGCTGGACACCCTCGAAGACATGGGCGCGCTGGGCAGCCGCGAAGCACAACGAATTCCCTTTCTAACTTATTGAGGATTTTTGTCATGGCAGAACGTATTACTGGACACACTGAGCTGATTGGTCTGATCGCCACCCCGATTCGCCACAGCATGTCGCCCACCATGCACAACGAGGCTTTCGCCCATCTCGGGCTGGACTACGTCTACCTGGCTTTTGAAGTCGGTAATCAGGAGCTGAAAAACGTTGTGCAGGGCTTCCGGGCTTTGAAGCTGCGCGGCTTTAACGTCTCTATGCCGAACAAAACCGAGATTTGCCAGTATCTCGATAAGCTCTCGCCGGCGGCGCAGCTGGTCGGGGCAGTGAATACCGTGGTCAATGACGACGGCGTACTGACCGGGCATATTACCGACGGCACCGGCTATATGCGCGCCCTTAGCGAAGCGGGTATCGATATTATTGGCAAGAAGATGACCGTGCTCGGCGCCGGCGGCGCGGCGACTGCGCTCTGCGTCCAGGCGGCACTGGATGGCGTGAAAGCGATCTCGATCTTCAACCGTCGCGATAAATTCTTCGCCAACGCCGAAGAAACGGTAGCCAAGATCCGCAACAACACGCGCTGCGAGATCCATCTGTTCGATCTCGACGATCATGACAAACTGCGTGCTGAAATCGACAGCAGCGTGATCCTGACCAATGCCACCGGGGTCGGCATGAAGCCGTTCGAAGGCCAGATGCTGCTCCCGGACGACAGCTTCCTGCGTCCGGACCTGATCGTCTCCGACGTCGTGTACAACCCGCGCAAAACCCACCTGCTGGAAGTGGCTGAGAAAAAAGGCTGCCGTACGCTAAACGGCCTCGGGATGATGCTGTGGCAAGGCGCGCGCGCGTTCGAAATCTGGACGGGTAAACAGATGCCGGTTGATTACATCAAAAGCATCCTGTTCTAAGGGGCAAGCGATGAAAAATAAATACGTCCCTACCGCGGCAGGGCTGTACCTCAACTACCTGATTCATGGCATGGGGGTGCTGCTGATCACCCTCAACATGGCCCATCTCCAGGAGCAGTGGGGAACAGACGCTGCCGGCGTATCAGTGGTGATCTCCTCGTTAGGGATCGGCAAACTGGCGACCATCGTGACCGGCTTTCTGTCGGATCGCTTTGGTCGTAAGCCCTTTATCTATCTGGGGATCCTCAGCTATCTGATCTTTTTTATCGGCATTCTGCTGACCAAAAATATCTATCTGGCCTATGTCTTCGGCATTATGGCGGGCCTGGCGAACAGCTTCCTCGACTCCGGCACCTATCCGGCGCTGATGGAATCTTTCCCGCATTCCGCCAGCCGGGCCAACGTGCTGATCAAAGCCTTCGTCTCCGCCGGACAGTTCCTGCTGCCGTTCATTATCAGCTTCCTGATCTGGGCGAATCTGTGGTTCGGCTGGTCGTTCGTGATTGCGGCAGCGCTGTTTGTTGTGAGCGGCCTCTATTTGCTCAAAATGCCGTTCCCGGATAGCCAGGCGGCGAAAAAAGAGGCCACCCCAGGGCCACAGGCGGAAACCTCCGCCCGTCCGCAGGCCAACAAACTGGATATGGTGATCTTCACCCTGTACGGCTATATCGGCATGGCGACCTTCTATCTGGTCAGCCAGTGGCTGGCGCAGTACGGTCAGTTCGTGGTCGGTCTGCCCTATGCCTCGGCGATTAAGCTGCTCAGCATCTATACCGTCGGGTCGCTGGTCTGCGTTTTCGTGACCGCCGCCTTCGTCAAAGAGGTGTTCAGCTCCGCCGTCGCTATGATCATCTATACTGGCCTGTCGATGGTCTCGCTGCTGCTGGTATGCCTGTTCCCGACGCCGATGATGGTTACCGGCTTCGCCTTTGTCATCGGCTTTGCCGCCGCGGGCGGAGTGCTACAGCTGGGAGCGACGATCATGGCGATGAGCTTCCCGAACGGGAAAGGCAAGGCAACCGGCATCTTCTACACCGCCGGCAGTATCGCCAGCTTCACGATCCCGCTGATCACCGCCAAACTTTCGCAGATCAGTATTGCCAGCATTATGTGGTTTGATTTTGCGATCGCCGTGATCGGCTTTGTGATCGCCCTGTACATCGGCTATCGTCAACTGCAGGCTCGGGCGGCGCAAAAAGTATCACCCACCGCAGTCACCGCCTGAGGTTCAACGCGAATAATAATGGATGCCTACATGACAAATGCAGTTACCGTAAAGAACATCACCTTCCAGGAAGGGGAAACCTTAATTTGTGTACCGCTGATCGGCAAAACGCTGGATGAAATACTGGGTAACGCCCACGGCCTGGTCGACGCCGGAGCCGATATCATCGAATGGCGCGTTGACCACTTTACTCAGGTGAGAGAGATGGCTCAGGTGATGGCCGCGCTGGCGGAAATCCGTGGCGCGCTGAAAGCGCTGCCGCTGCTGTTCACCTTCCGCAGCAAGAAAGAAGGCGGCGAGACCGAGCTCAGCGACGACGCCTACTTCGCGCTCAACCGCGAAGCGGCGCGCAGTGGCCTGGTTGATGTCATCGATATCGAGCTGTTCAATGATGAAGCGCAGATCCGCGCGCTGGTTGACGATGCGCATGCCGCGGGCGTCAAAGTGATCATGAGTAACCATGATTTTCATAAGACCCCCGCCCAGGAAGATATCATCTATCGCCTGCGCCGCATGCAGGATCTGGGCGCCGATCTGCCGAAGATCGCGGTGATGCCGCAATCGCCGCAGGACGTTCTGACCCTGCTCGCCGCCACGCTGACCATGAAAGAGAAGTATGCCACCCGCCCGCTGATCACCATGTCGATGGGAAAATCGGGCGGCGTCAGCCGGGTCACCGGGCGTCTTTTTGGCTCAGCCATGACCTTCGGTACCGTGGGTCAGGCTTCCGCGCCGGGACAGATCGCCATCGACAAGCTGCGTGAAGTGATGGATATTCTCTCCTGATAACCCCTCAGCCCGGAGGACCTCTCCGGGCTATTCGCTAACAGATCTTCTGGCTGTCGTGGATGACCACATTTTTAAACGACTGCAGCGCAGGGGAAAGTCCGCGGTCTTTCATGGTCGCCAGATAGATATAGCGCGGAGGGAGGGTGTTTTTAATCTTCAGGATATGGACGTTGTAATGGGAGAGCGCCGAGATCCGCGGCATGATAGCGATCCCGTAGTCAATGCTGACCAGCCCGGCCATCGCGGTATCCTCTTCCACGTAGCAGGCAATCTCCGGCACCAGCTTTTGCTGCATAAAAACATTATCGATAAACGGACGTAAGCCGCTATTTTCTGAAAAATAGATATAGGGATAATGAATCGTCTCCACGAGGTCGACTTCATGTTCATACAGCCGGGCCAGCGGATGATCCCTGGCGGTCACCACCACCAGCTCCTGCTGAATAACCGGAATAAAATCGATATCGGGTTCATCGGCAATATAAGAGCAGATCGCCAGATCGACTTTTCCCGCTTTCAGCTCCTGCAACAGCGTCAGCGAGGTCCCTTGAGTAAAAGAAAAAGTCACGTTGTGAAATTCAGGTGAAAGAGAATATTTATTAATTAACTGCGGAACAACATATTCGCCCATCGTGTAAATAAAGGCGATACGAATGTTTTCTTTATTTTCAGCGCCGTTTTTTTGCAAAACTGTGCGGCCATTTTCCAGTGAGGCCAGCGCATCTTCGACATACGGCAGAAAACGCTTGCCGTTTTGCGTAATTTTAACGTTCCGTCCCTGTCTGGCGAACAGCGCGACCCCTAACTCCTTCTCCAGCTCTGATATCGCATGGCTTAGCGAAGGCTGGGTGATGCACAGACTGGAGGCCGCTTCGGTATAATGTTCAGTTTCAGACAGACGTTTAAAATAATAAAGTTGCTTTAGGTTCATTATTTTTGCCCGTATAATATAAGAATAAATCCACTGATGCTAATATACCATGCAAGCCACCAATAATGCGCACGTGCGGGAAAATATTGGCGGTGCATCAAATATTATTTTCTGAAGCGGATGAATGTGCCACAAAGCGTTGCCATTCATAGATACTACCTATAGTTCCCGGAGATATTTTTGCATATACATATATATGCAAAAATATTTTAAACTTTAAAGGAACTCGCTATGAGTATGTCAAACTCTCAGGAAGTCCTCACTTCCTCATCGGGGACGAAAAAAAGAAGCCGCGTTCGGATAGTTATTTTACTGCTGTTGTCCGTCGGAACGATGATCAATTATCTCGACCGCACCATCCTCGGTATCGTTGCCCCACAGTTAACCCAGGAAATTCATATCGATCCGGCGATGATGGGCATCATTTTCTCCGCCTTTGCCTGGACCTATGCCCTGGCGCAGATCCCCGGCGGCATGTTTTTAGACCGCTTCGGCAACAAACTGACCTATGCCCTGTCAATTTTCTTCTGGTCGCTGTTTACCCTGCTGCAAAGTTTCACCCTCGGGCTTAAATCTCTGCTGCTTCTGCGCCTGGGACTCGGCGTCAGCGAAGCGCCCTGCTTCCCGGCTAACAGCCGCATCGTCAGCACCTGGTTCCCGCAGCATGAGCGCGCGCGGGCGACGGCAACATATACGGTTGGTGAATATATAGGACTGGCGGCCTTCTCGCCGCTGTTATTTTTAATCCTCGAACATCACGGCTGGAGAACGCTTTTTTTCCTCACCGGCGGATTAGGTATTTTATTTACTTTGGTGTGGTGGCGTTTTTATCACGAACCCCATGAATCGCGCACGGCTAATCAAGCGGAGCTGGATTATATCGGCGCAAACGGCATTGGCAATAAAATCCAGAACGTTCCATTTAACTGGCGTGACGCCAGGCGCCTGCTGGGCTGTCGCCAGATCCTCGGCGCCAGTCTGGGTCAGTTTGCCGGCAACACCACGCTGGTGTTTTTCCTGACGTGGTTTCCCAGCTATCTGGCCAACGAGCGCCATCTTCCCTGGCTGCACGTTGGCTTCTTCGCCACCTGGCCGTTCCTCGCCGCCGCCATCGGCATCCTCTTCGGCGGCTGGATCTCGGACCGACTGCTGAAGCGAACCGGCTCCGTCAACATCAGTCGGAAGTTACCAATAATTTCTGGATTATTACTCTCCAGCTGTATTATTGCGGCGAACTGGGTGAGCGCCAACAGCACCGTTATTATTATCATGTCGGTGGCGTTTTTTGGCCAGGGAATGGTTGGCCTGGGCTGGACGTTAATTTCTGATATTGCCCCGGAAAATATGGCAGGCCTGACCGGCGGTATATTTAATTTCTGCGCTAATATGGCGTCGATTATAGCCCCACTGATAATTGGCGTGATTATCTCCGCTACGGGTAACTTCTTTTACGCACTGATCTACGTCGGCCTGACGGCGCTGATCGGCGTGATTGCCTACATCTTTATCATCGGCGACATCAAGCGAATCGAACTGAAGTAAACCCGGCGGCCCCGGCGAATTGCACGCCGGGGCGAAGAGGACGGTCAGATATCCTTTACCTTGCTGGTTAAAAACAGCGTCACCAGCGAAATCGCGGCGATCGTCCAGTAGACGCTGGCGTGGCCATAGCTCTGCGACAGCGCCCCCTGCATCACGCCGGCCAGGATCACGCCAGTGGAAATACTGTTGGTAAACAGGGTGGTCGCCGCCCCCGCGCGCCCCGGCATTAAATCCTGGAACCACAGCATGCCGATCCCGGCGATAATGCCGATAAAGATGGCGTTGAACAGCTGCAGGGCCAGCAGCGCCGTACGGCCATGAAACAGGATCAGCCCCAGATAAAACAGCACACCGGCCGCCACCGCCGCCACCATCATTTTACGTTTACCAAAGCGCTTCACGTAGTAGCCGGCGAGGATCATCGCTGGAATCTCCAGCCCGGCGGCGGTGCCCATCAGGATCCCGGCCAGGCTGTCGGGAAGCCCGAGATCGCTGCTGATCCACAGCGGCATATCAATGATATACATGGTGTTGCAGGTCCACATCAGGGTGGAGGCGATAAACAGCATGCGTACGTTCTTGTCCTGCCAGCCGCCGGCCTGCACCAGCGCCTCCGCCTCTTCCGAGGGCTGCTCCACGCGCGGAACCGAGGGTAGTTTGACGGCAATCAGCGCCAGGCTGATCACAAAGATGCCCGCCGCAATGGAGAACATGGTGGTAAAGCCATAGTTGAGCGCCAGCATAAAGGCCAGCGGCGGGCCAATCACCCACGCCAGGGACAGCTGGGCACGCATGACCGAGCTGAACATCACCACTTCCCGCGCCGAGCTGTCGGCATATTCCCGCGCCAGGGCAAAGAGCTGCGGCATGGCGGCGTTAGCGATGGATGCCAGCATCACCCCGCAGGTGATCAGCGTCAGATAGTGGCGGTTGAAGGCAAACAGCAGCGCATTGCCTACCGCCATCAGGCAGCAGAACATAATTAACCGCCGCCGGTCGCCGCGGCTATCGGAGCGCTTGGCCAGCGCCAGACTCACCAGGATCCCGGCTATCGCATTCACGGTGTAGAACAGGCCCACCCAGAACGGCTGCGCCCCCACTTCGCGGCTGAGAAACAAACTCAACGTCGGCGCCTGCAATGCGCCCGCCACGCCCATCATAAAAGCAACCAGCATAAAGGCGGCATAGACGCCGTTTAGCCGTCGTCCCATCGTCATCAACCACAGCATGAAATGTCCTTAACACACGCGAAGTAAACGAAAAAAGCCAGCAGAGGCTTTCTGCTGGCGGGTGATTCTATACTCTTTGGAATTCACGTTGCAGGACAAACGGTTAACCGTTTTTGCGCTGGCTCCGAAAGGGTGAGTCCCGTAGGGGCGATTCACGCGGCCAGAACATAGGGCTCTGGGAGCATCGACAGCGATAAACCCGGGCGAGCGCGCGCACCTGCAGCTTGAAAAACGACGAGTATAACACCAATACTCAGTCACACATGATGTCTGCAAGTCAATGATCAGAGGTCTTTGACGTCACTCCCCACTGCATCAGTTCTCCCAGAATTTCCTGCTGTCGTCCTGCCATCAGGCGGGCCAGCCAGGACGCTTCCTGCGTCGCAGAAAAGTAGCGCTGGTAGAACGATTTTGCGGTAGACCTCATCATATTCACCTCCTCGCTTCATCGGGATTCATTATTGGCTTAATATGGGGAGTAATAAATTGCTGAGTTTTGCGCAGGAGTTCCTCTTTTATGTCTTCCGGCCGTCTGCAACAACAGTTCATCCGTCTATGGCAGTGCTGCGACGGCAAATCGCAGGAGACCACCCTCAACGAGCTGGCGGAAATGCTGAGCTGCTCGCGCCGCCACATGCGCACCTTGCTCAATATGATGGAGTCCCGCGGCTGGCTGACCTGGGAGGCGGAGGCTGGCCGCGGAAAACGCTCGCGGCTGAGCTTTCTCTATACCGGCCTCGCCCTGCAGCAGCAGCGTGCCGAAGATCTGCTTGAACAGGATCGCATCGATCAGCTGGTGCAGCTGGTCGGCGATAAAGCCGCCGTCCGTCAGATGCTGGTCTCGCATCTCGGGCGCAGCTTCCGCCAAGGGCGGCACATCCTGCGCGTGCTCTACTACCGGCCAATGAAGAATTTACTGCCCGGCAGCGCGCTGCGACGTTCGGAAACCCATATCGCCCGGCAAATATTCAGCGCTCTGACGCGGGTAAATGAGGAAAATGGGGAACTGGAAGCCGATATTGCCCACCACTGGCAGCAGTTGACGCCCACCCACTGGCGCTTTTTCCTCCGGCCAGGCATCCATTTTCACCATGGCCGTGAGCTGGAGATGACCGATGTGATCGCTTCTCTGCAGCGCAGCAATGCCCTGCCGCTCTATTCGCATATCGAACGCATTGAATCGCCCACCGCCTGGACCCTGGATATTCATCTGCGCCAGCCCGACCGCTGGCTGCCCTGGCTGCTGGGCCAGGTGCCGGCGATGGTGCTGCCGCAGGAGTGGCGGACCATGAACCACTTTTCTTCGATGCCGGTCGGCACCGGCCCGTATGCCGTGGTGCGCAACAATCAGAACCAGCTCAAGATCCACGCCTTTGAGGACTATTTTGGCTACCGGGCGCTGATCGATGAGGTGAACGTCTGGGTGCTACCGGAAATTAGCGAAGAGCCCAACGGCGGCCTGACGCTGCAGGGCAATACCGAAAGCGAAAAGGCGGTGGAGAGTCGTCTGGAAGAGGGGTGCTACTACCTGCTGTTCGACTCGCGAAGCCCGCTGGGCGCCAACGAGGCGGTGCGCCGCTGGTTAAGCTATCTGTTCCAGCCCGCGAACCTGCTCTACCACGCGGGCGAGCTTTACCAGGGCAACTGGTTTCCCGCTTACGGCCTGCTGCCGCGCTGGCATCACGCCAGCAACCACGCCTGCGACAAGCCGGCGGGCCTGGAGACGGTTACCCTCACCTACTACCGCGATCACGTCGAACATCGGGTGATCGGCGGGATCATGCGCGACCTGCTGGCGGCGCATCAGGTAAAGCTGGAGATCCAGGAGCTGGAGTACGATGCCTGGCATCGCGGCGAGGTGGTCAGCGATATCTGGCTCAACAGCGTTAACTTCACCTTGCCGATCGAATTCTCGCTATTCGCCTATCTGTACGAAGTCCCGCTGATTCAGCGCTGCATCCCCATCGACTGGCAGGAAGACGCCAGCCGCTGGCGCGCGGGAGAGTTTAATCCGGCTACCTGGAGTCAGCGTCTGCTGGCCAGCCAGCATATCGTGCCGCTGATCCATCACTGGCTGATGATTCAGGGCCAGCGCAGTATGCGCGGCGTGCGGATGAACACCCTCGGCTGGTTCGATTTTAAATCCGCATGGTTTGCGCCGCCTGAGCCGTAAGCGCTTTCCGTCATCTGACAAAATCATTACACTAAGGCCGTTCTCAACGGGGTGCTAATAAACATACGCAATATCATTCAAGTTGCATCAAGGCAGCAAGCGGGTGAATCCCCTGGAGCATAGATAGCTATGTGACTGGGGTGAACGCGCGAAGCTAACGCAGATGCGGCTTGAAGGATGAAGCGTATGGGCTGAGAAAATACCCGTCGAACCTGATCCGGATAACGCCGGCGAAGGGATTTGAGGCTCACTCAAAATCCTTTGCCACCCCTTTTTTCTGAGGTGCAAAGTGTTGAAAAAATTACTCCCGCTGCTGGCGCTGGTCGCCATGCCCGCTCTGGCTAAGCCTGTCCTCACCGTCTATACCTATGACTCCTTCTCTGCCGACTGGGGCCCCGGCCCGGCGGTCAAAAAAACGTTTGAAGCGGACTGCGGCTGCGAGCTGAAGTTCGTCGCGCTGGAAGATGGCGTTTCGCTACTGAATCGTCTGCGCATGGAAGGCAAGAACAGCAAGGCTGACGTCGTGCTGGGCCTGGATAACAACCTGCTGGAAGCCGCGGCGCAGAGTCAGCTGTTCGCTAAAAGCCACGTTCCCGCCAGCGCGGTCAGCGTGCCGGGCGGCTGGGATAACGACACCTTTGTCCCCTACGATTACGGCTATTTCGCCTTCGTCTATGATAAAAACAAACTGGCCAATCCGCCGAAAAGCCTGAAAGAGTTGGTCGAGAGCCCGCAGAAGTGGCGCGTCATCTATGAAGATCCGCGCACCAGCACCCCGGGGCTGGGGCTGCTGCTATGGATGCAAAAAGTCTATGGCGATAAAGCGCCCGAGGCCTGGCAGAAACTGGCGGCGAAGACCGTTACCGTCACCAAGGGCTGGAGCGAAGCCTACGGTCTGTTCCTGAAAGGCGAAAGCGACCTGGTGTTGAGCTACACCACCTCGCCGGCCTACCACATTATTGAAGAGAAAAAAGACCACTATGCGGCGGCGAATTTCGCCGAAGGCCACTATCTGCAGGTCGAAGTTGCCGCCCGCACCGCCGCCAGCAAGCAGCCGGAACTCGCGGAAAAATTCCTCAAATTCATGGTATCTCCTGGCTTCCAGAACGCCATCCCCACCGGCAACTGGATGTATCCGGTGACCCAGGTCGCGCTGCCGGCCGGTTTTGCAACCCTGGTGAAGCCCCAGACCACGCTGACGTTTACCCCGCAGCAGGTCGCCAGCGAGCGTCAGACCTGGATTAGCGCATGGCAACGCGCCGTCAGCCGCTAAACCTTAGCGGGCTGCTGCCGGGCCTGTTCGCCGCCACGCTGCTCTGCGCCGTCGCGCTGGCGGCGTTTCTGGCGCTGTGGTTCAGCGCGCCCGGCACGGGCTGGCAGACGGTTTTCAGCGATAGCTACCTCTGGCACGTGGTGCGCTTCTCCTTCTGGCAGGCGTCGCTCTCAGCGCTGCTTTCGGTGGGCCCGGCCGTCTTTCTCGCCCGCGCGCTTTATCGGCGTCGCTTTCCCGGCCGCACCCTGCTGCTGCGCCTGTGCGCGATGACCCTGATCCTGCCGGTGCTGGTGGCGGTGTTCGGCATCCTCAGCGTCTATGGCCGCCAGGGCTGGCTGGCCTCGCTGTTTCACACTTTCGGCTGGCAGTGGGATTTCTCGCCTTACGGCCTGCAGGGCATCCTGCTGGCGCACGTCTTTTTCAATATGCCGATGGCCACCCGCCTGCTGCTGCAGGCGCTGGAGAACATTCCCGGCGAGCAGCGGCAAATTGCCGCCCAGCTTGGCATGCGCGGCTATGCCTTCTTCCGCCTCGTCGAATGGCCATGGATGCGCCGGCACATTCCCGCCGTCGCCGCGCTGATTTTTATGCTCTGCTTCGCCAGCTTCGCCACCGTGCTGTCGCTGGGCGGCGGCCCGAAGGCCACCACCATTGAGCTGGCTATCTACCAGGCGCTGAGCTTTGACTACGATCCGGCGCGAGCGGCGATGCTGGCGTTGATCCAGATGCTCTGCTGCCTCGGGCTGGTGCTGCTCAGCCAGCGTCTCAGTAAAGCAGTGGCTATCGGCGTCAGCCATGTCCGCGGCTGGCGCGACCCTGACGATCGCCTGCATAGCCGGCTGAGCGATGGGTTGCTGATCGGCGCCGCCCTGCTGCTTCTGCTGCCGCCGTTGCTGGCGGTCATCGTCGACGGGATCAACCGCAACATGCTGGACGTGCTGGCGCAGCCCGCCCTCTGGCAGGCATTGACGACTTCTCTGCGCATCGCCATTGCCGCCGGGCTGTTGAGCGTGACCCTGACGATGATGCTGCTATGGAGCAGTCGCGAGCTGCGCGCCCGTCAGCGGCCGCTGGCCGGGCAGGCGATGGAGCTGAGCGGCATGCTGATCCTTGCCATGCCGGGCATCGTGCTGGCTACCGGCTTCTTCCTGCTGCTCAACAACAGCATCGGCCTGCCGGAGTCCGCCGACGGCATCGTCATCTTTACCAATGCTCTGATGGCGATCCCCTACGCGCTTAAAGTGCTGGAAAACCCGATGCGCGACATTGCCGTCCGCTACAGCATGCTCTGCCAGTCGCTGGGGATCGAAGGCCTGGCGCGGCTGCGGGTCATCGAACTTCGCGCGCTCCGGCGCCCGCTGGCCCAGGCGTTAGCCTTCGCCTGCGTGCTGTCGATTGGCGACTTCGGCGTGGTGGCGCTGTTCGGCAACGAGGCGTTCCGCACCCTGCCTTTCTATCTGTACCAGCAGATAGGCGCCTACCGCAGCCAGGACGGCGCCGTCACCGCCCTGCTTCTGCTGCTGCTCTGTTTCTTATTATTTACGCTGATTGAAAAACTTCCGGGGCGTGATGCTAAAACTCAATGATGTGACCTGGCTGTACCAGCATCTGCCGATGCGCTTTACTCTCGACGTCGCGCGCGGCGAGCGCATCGCGGTGCTCGGCCCCAGCGGCGCCGGAAAGAGCACCCTGCTGAATCTGATCGCCGGTTTTCTGCCGCCCGCCAGCGGCAGCCTGCAGATTAACGGCGAGACGCATCACGCGACGCCGCCGGCGCAGCGTCCGGTTTCGATGCTGTTCCAGGAGAATAACCTGTTTAACCATCTGACCATTCGGCAGAATATCAGCCTCGGGATCCACCCTGGCCTGAAACTGAGCCGCGAACAGCAGCAGAAAGTCGCGGCGATTGCCGCCCAGATGGGAATTGATGACCTGCTTGAACGCCTGCCGGGAGAGCTCTCCGGCGGTCAACGGCAGCGCGCGGCGCTGGCCCGCTGTCTGGTGCGCCAGCAGCCAGTGCTGCTGCTGGATGAACCCTTCTCAGCGCTCGACCCGGCGCTGCGCCAGGAGATGCTGGCGCTGGTGGCTGATGTCTGCGAGCAGCAGCAGCTCACCCTGCTGATGGTCTCGCACAGCGTGGAAGATGCCGCACGCATTGCGCCGCGCTCGATTGTGGTCGCCGAAGGGCGCATTGTCTGGGATGGCGCTACCGCCGAGCTGTTAAGCGGCCACAGCAGCGCCTCGCATCTGATGGGGATCAGCGCGCAATAACCTTGTGCAGGATCGCCAGATAGACCGGCATCAGCGGATGGCGGAAGACAAACGTTAACGCCGTTGCCGCCAGCGCGACCATAAGCGGCGCCAGCCACAGCAGACGCCCGCGCGGCAGCCAGCGGGTCAGCCGATCGCCAGACGTTTTCGCGCTCCGCCACAGCCGCCAGCACAGCCACCCTGCCAGCCAGGCGAGCAGCGCCGCCCCCAGCAGCAGCCATTTAAAGCTGGCGCTGTTTTCATCGGCCGGAATATCAATCGCCGCCCCGGCGAGAATGCCAGGCAGGAAATAGAGCGGCGGCCAGAGCAGGCAGCCGATAATATTTGGTAGCACGAATTTGGCCACCGGCAGGTCGAGCATCCCGGCGACCATCGGCACCAGCGGACGCGTCGGCCCGACAAAGCGGCCAATCAGGATGGTGATCATGCTGTGCTGGTGCAGCGCATGCTCGGTTTTCTCCAGCAGGGCGCGGTTTTTCTTCATGAACGACCAGCGGTGCAGCGGCTTTTTAAAGCGCCATCCGAGCCAGAATGAGATCCAGTCGCCCAGCAGACAGCCCACGATCCCCGCCAGCCACGCCTGCCAGAAGTTAACCTCACCGCCGCCAATCAGCGCCCCAAGGCCGGCCATCATCACCGTTCCGGGTAAGATAAGCCCCACCAGCGCCAGCGACTCGAGAAAGGCCACCAGCATCACGGCTAACAGCGAGTAGACCGTGGATTGGGTAATAAAGTGTTCGAGCAATGCTTGCATAATGTACCCGGTTAAAAAACGAAGCCCGGATTCTCCGAAGCCATCGCGCCGTCGTCAAGCCACCAATTGTCTTAATAGTTTACTGGCTGTGACATTTAAGCGGGTCATCATTTCACTTTCTTTACTTTTTATTCACATCCCGCGCGGAATTCGCTCGGGCTGGCGCCGGTGCATTTTTTGAACACGCGGGAAAAATAGAGCTGATCTTCAAAGCCGACGTTGCGCCCGACGGTGGCGATCGGCATCCGCGTGGTGCTCAGCAACAGTTTGGCCTGGCTGATACGCTGGTCCTCCCGCCAGCCGAGGACGCTGATCCCCAGCTGCTGGCGAAACAGGTGCGACAGGCGCGAGGGCGACAGGCAGACGTGCTGGGCGACGCTGGCGATATCAAAATGGCTGTCCGCCAGATGGTCGCTGATGTACTGGCAGGCGTCGCGCACCCGGTTATCCAGCGGCGGATGCAGCGATTCGTTGATCGCCTCCATCCGCCGCAGCAGGAGCTGTTCCAGCAGATTAATCGCCAGCAGTTCGGAATAGCGCCCCGCCCCTTGCCCGGCATCGACGATCTGGCCGAACAGCTCGCCAAAGCGCGCCTGCCACTGCTCGTCCGGACGGAAAAAGCCAGTCTGGGCGAAGATCGTCGGCCAGTTGAGCCACTCGTGCCAGTAGGCGCGCGGGCGGAAGTAGACCCACTGGTGATACCACTCGCTGGCGTCGGGATGGCGGCCGTAATGATGGATCTCCCCCGGCGGGAACAGCAGCATATCGCCCGGCCGGCAGACAAACTGCTCGCCGTGGTTGTTGATTACCCCCTCGCCGCGGATCGTCAGGTTGAGGATATAGCCTTTCATACCCAGCGGGCGGTCGATAAAGAAATCCAGGTATCCCTGCGCCTCAATCGGCGTCAGGCCGGTGACCAGATGAGCGTTAAAAGAGTAGCCCGGCAGCAGCGGATCGTTTTGCGTTTCGGCCATACGCGTGGTTCTCCCGAAGGTATTAGTGACACCAATTGTCCATATTCATCATTTTATCGCTCTCGGCCCTGTCACGACTGCGACGGCGGTGGAAATTTCGCTAAAAAGCCGCACAGCAAGCGAAAAAAGCGCCAGCGGCGTGCATTCCACCGGGATATGCCGGGTAACAAAAGTGTCTATAAATACGGCAGAAAAGTCCACATCGAATATTTGCACGGCGTCACACTTTGCGAGGTGACAGCAAAATAATCCATAAGATTAGCGAATCCGGCCTGACGGATTTTGCCGGGGATATCTACTGTTGCTGCATGAATGATTTCTGCATGGAGTAACAAGATGGCAATTGCGATTGGCCTCGACTTTGGTAGTGACTCAGTCCGCGCCCTGGCGGTGGAATGCGCGTCCGGCGCAGAACTGGCGGCAAGCGTGGAGTGGTATCCGCGCTGGCGGGAAGGACAGTATTGCGATGGCGCGAACAACCGCTTCCGCCACCACCCGCGAGATTACATCGAGTCCATGGAAGCGGCGCTGAAAAGCGTACTTGCCTCCCTGAGCGCCGAACAGCGCGCCGACGTCGTGGGCATTGGCGTCGACAGCACCGGCTCAACCCCGGCTCCCGTTGATGCCGAAGGCAACGTGCTGGCGCTGCGCGAAGAATTCGCTGACAACCCTAACGCCATGTTTGTCCTGTGGAAGGATCATACCGCGGTCGAGGAAGCCGAGGCGATCACCCGCCTGTGCCACCAGCCGGGCAAAGAGGATTACTCGCGCTATATCGGCGGGATCTACTCCAGCGAATGGTTCTGGGCCAAAATCCTCCATGTCACCCGGGAAGATAGCGCCGTCGCCCAGGCAGCCGCCTCGTGGGTGGAGCTTTGCGACTGGGTGCCCGCCCTGCTCTCCGGCACTACGCGTCCGCAGGATCTGCGCCGCGGCCGCTGCAGCGCCGGGCATAAATCGCTGTGGCATGAGAGCTGGGGCGGTCTGCCGCCGGCCAGCTTCTTCGATGAGCTTGATCCCATCATTAACCAGCATCTGGCCTGGCCGCTGTTCACCGATACCTGGACGGCCGATGTGCCGGTCGGCACGCTAAGCGCAGAGTGGGCCCAGCGCCTGGGCCTGTCGCAGACCGTGGCCATCTCCGGCGGCGCCTTCGACTGCCATATGGGCGCCGTTGGCGCCGGCGCGCAGCCTAACGCGCTGGTGAAAGTCATCGGCACCTCCACCTGCGACATTCTGATTGCCGATAAAGAGAGCGTCGGCGACCGCACGGTCAAAGGCATCTGCGGCCAGGTCGACGGCAGCGTGGTCCCGCACTTTATCGGTATGGAGGCTGGCCAGTCCGCCTTCGGCGATATTTACGCCTGGTTTGGGCGCATCCTCGGCTGGCCGCTGGAACAGCTGGCCCAGCAGCATCCGGAATTGCGCGAACAAATCAAAGCCAGCCAAAAACAGTTACTGCCGGCGCTCACCGAAGCCTGGGCCAGTAACCCATCGCTCGATCATCTGCCGGTAGTGCTGGACTGGTTCAACGGCCGCCGCACGCCGAATGCCAACCAGCGCCTGAAAGGGGTGATCACCGACCTTAACCTGGCCACCGACGCGCCGGCGCTATTCGGCGGACTGATCGCCGCCACCGCCTTCGGCGCCCGCGCCATTATGGAGTGCTTCACCGAGCAGGGGATCCCGGTTAACAACGTCATGGCGCTCGGCGGTATCGCGCGGAAAAACCAGGTCATCATGCAGGCCTGCTGCGACGTGCTGAACCGTCCGCTGCAGATTGTCGCCTCCGATCAGTGCTGCGCGCTGGGGGCGGCTATCTTCGCCGCCGTCGCCGCCGGCGTCTATGAGGATATTCCAGCCGCCCAGCAGCGGATGGCAAGCCAGGTGGAAACCACCCTGCAGCCGCGCCCGGCGCAGGCACAGCGTTTCGAACAACTCTATCAGCGCTACCAGCAGTGGTCGGTCAGCGCCGAACAACACTATCTCCCTTCGGCTGCAAAGGCGGAAAAAGCCCCGCAATCTCAGGCAGCGCTCACCCATTAAGGATACGAAAATGACGATTTTTGATAACTATGAAGTATGGTTCGTTATTGGCAGCCAACATCTCTACGGCCCGGAAGCCCTGCGCCAGGTGACGAAGCATGCCGAACATGTGGTGAACAGCCTGAATGCGGAAGCCAAACTGCCGTGTAAACTGGTCCTCAAGCCGCTGGGCACTACCCCGGACGAGATCACCCATATCTGCCGCGACGCCAACTACGATGACAAATGCGCCGGGTTAGTGGTCTGGCTGCATACCTTCTCGCCGGCAAAAATGTGGATCAACGGCCTGACCATCCTCAACAAGCCGCTGCTGCAGTTCCATACGCAGTACAATGCCGCGCTGCCGTGGGACAGCATCGATATGGACTTTATGAACCTGAACCAGACCGCGCACGGCGGCCGCGAGTTCGGCTTCATCGGCGCCCGTATGCGCCAGCAGCACAGCGTGGTGACCGGCCACTGGCAGGATAAAGAGGCCCACCAGCGCATCGGCGGCTGGATGCGCCAGGCGGTCTCCAGACAGGATACCCGTCATCTGAAAGTGTGCCGTTTCGGCGATAACATGCGTGAAGTGGCGGTGACCGACGGCGATAAAGTCGCGGCGCAGATCAAGTTTGGCTTCTCAGTGAACACCTGGGCGGTCGGCGATCTGGTGCAGGTGGTCAACAGCGTCAGCGACGGCGATATCAGCGCGCTGGTCGATGAATACGAGAGCAGCTACCGTCTGACCCCGGCGGCGCAGGTTCACGGCGACAAGCGCCAGAACGTGCTGGACGCCGCGCGCATTGAGCTGGGGATGAAACGCTTCCTCGAACAGGGCGGTTTCCATGCCTTTACCACCACCTTTGAAGATCTCCACGGCCTGAAACAGCTCCCGGGTCTCGCCGTACAGCGCCTGATGCAGCAGGGCTACGGCTTTGCCGGCGAGGGCGACTGGAAAACCGCCGCTCTGCTTCGCATCATGAAGGTGATGTCAACTGGTCTGCAGGGCGGCACCTCCTTTATGGAGGATTACACCTACCACTTCGACAATGGCAACGATCTGGTGCTCGGCTCGCACATGCTGGAAGTGTGCCCGACGATCGCCACCGCTGAGAAACCGATCCTCGACGTCCAGCCGCTGGGCATCGGCGGCAAAGCGGATCCGGCGCGCCTGATCTTCAATACCCAGACCGGCCCGGCGATTGTCGCCAGCCTGATCGACCTGGGAGACCGCTTCCGTCTGCTGGTCAACACCATTGAAACCGTCCCGACGCCGCACGATCTGCCGAAGCTGCCGGTGGCCAACGCCCTGTGGAAAGCGCAGCCGGATCTGCGTACCGCTTCGGAAGCCTGGATCATCGCCGGCGGCGCGCACCATACCGTCTTCAGCCATGCGCTGAACCTCGACGATATGCGCCAGTTCGCCGAGCTGAATGATATCGAGCTGACCGTCATCGACAACGATACCCGTCTGCCGGCCTTCAAAGACGCGCTGCGCTGGAATGAAGTCTATTACGGTTCAAAACGCTAAAAGGTCGTCCCCTCACCCTACCCCTTTCCCCGCCGGGGAGAGGGTACCGGCCGGGCGCGATGCCGCCTTCCTCCCTCTCCCGCCGGGAGAGGGCCGGGGTGAGGGATACCCGACTCGCCTGCTATTCGGAGCACACTATGTTAGAAGATCTTAAACGCCAGGTTCTGGAAGCCAACTTAGCGCTGCCGCAGCATAATCTGGTGACCTTAACCTGGGGCAACGTCAGCGCCGTCGACCGCGACCAGGGCGTTCTGGTTATCAAACCCTCCGGCGTGGATTATCGCGTAATGACCGCCGACGATATGGTGGTGGTCAGTCTGGAGAGCGGCGAAGTGGTGGAGGGTAAGAAGAAGCCCTCGTCGGATACCCCGACCCATCGCCTGCTGTATCAGGCTTTCCCGACGCTGGGCGGCATTGTGCATACCCATTCGCGCCACGCCACCATCTGGGCGCAGGCCGGGCAAGCTATTCCGGCGACCGGCACCACCCACGCCGACTATTTCTATGGTCCGGTGCCCTGCACCCGGCTGATGACCGATGCGGAGATCAATGGCGAATACGAATGGGAAACCGGCAAGGTAATTGTTGAAACCTTCCGCCAGCGCGAGATCGACCCGGCGCAGATGCCCGGCGTGCTGGTTCATTCCCACGGCCCGTTCGCATGGGGTAAAAACGCCGAAGACGCGGTGCATAACGCCATCGTGCTGGAAGAGATCGCGTATATGGGCATCTTCTGCCGCCAGCTGGCGCCGCAGCTGCCGGATATGCAGCAGACCCTGCTGGATAAGCACTATCTGCGTAAGCACGGGGCTAAAGCCTACTACGGCCAATAATCACCCTGCTCGCGCTGCGCCTGGCAGGGCTACGGCTCTGCCGCGTCGGGTAGCCCGGATAAGCGCGCAAGCCGAAATCCAGCGCCACCTTAGCGCCGAGTACCTGTATAAAACCCCAGCACCTCCTGAGAAACCAGGCTATAATCAGGCCTGGTTTTTTATCGTTGAGAGCACCCGTGACCCAGCCACGAGCAGGTTTTTTACTCACCCGTCACTGGCGGGACACTCCGCAAGGCACCGAGCTGTCCTTCTGGCTGGCCACCGACGACGGCCCGCTGCAGGTCACGCTGCCGCCGCAGGAGTCCGTCGCCTTTATCCCCGCCGCGCAGCGGGCGCAGGCTGAGCGACTGCTGCAGGGTGAGAAAGGCTTCCGCTTCGCCCCGCTGGCCCTGAAAGATTTCCACCGCCAGCCGGTGGTCGGCCTCTACTGCCGCGCCCATCGTCAATTGATGCGTCTGGAGAAGATGCTTCGCGACAGCGGCGTCACCCTCTATGAGGGCGATATCCGTCCGCCGGAGCGCTACCTGATGGAGCGCTTTATTACCGCCCCGGTGTGGGTGGAAGGCGAAACGCGTGGCCCGCATCTGGTCAACGCGCGCATGAAACCCCATCCTGACTATCGCCCGCCGCTGAAATGGGTGTCGCTGGATATCGAAACCAGCCGTCACGGCGAGCTGTACTGCATCGGCCTGGAAGGCTGCGGTCAGCGGGTGGTCTACATGCTGGGCCCCGAACCGGAAACGCCGCCAGACGTCGATTTCGATCTGGTCTACGTCGCCAGTCGCCCTCTGCTGCTGGAAAAGCTCAACGCCTGGTTTGCCGATCACGACCCCGACGTGCTGATCGGCTGGAACGTGGTGCAGTTCGATCTGCGCGTCCTGCAAAAGCATGCCGAACGCTATCGTATCCCGCTGCGGCTCGGCCGCGGCAACAGCGAGCTGGAGTGGCGCGAGCACGGCTTTAAGAACGGCGTCTTCTTCGCCCAGGCCAACGGCCGGCTGATTATCGACGGTATCGAGGCGCTGAAATCGGCGTTCTGGAATTTCTCCTCCTTTTCGCTGGAGGCGGTGGCGCGCGAGCTGTTGGGCGAAGGCAAAGCCATCGACAACCCGTGGGATCGGATGGACGAGATCGATCGCCGCTTCCATGACGATAAACCGGCGCTGGCCATCTATAACCTGCAGGACTGCGAGCTGGTGACGCGGATCTTCCACAAAACGGAGATCATGCCGTTTCTGCTCGAACGAGCGACGGTCAACGGCCTGCCCGCCGATCGCCACGGCGGCTCGGTCGCCGCCTTCAGCCACCTCTATTTTCCGCGCATGCACCGCCTGGGCTACGTGGCGCCGAACCTCGGCGACGTGCCGCCGCAGGCGAGCCCCGGCGGCTATGTGATGGACTCCCGCCCCGGCCTGTATGACTCGGTGCTGGTCCTGGACTACAAGAGCCTGTATCCGTCGATCATTCGCACCTTTTTAATCGATCCGGTCGGCCTGGTGGAGGGCCTGGCGCAGCCCGATGACCAGCACAGCATTGAGGGCTTCCTCGGCGCCCGCTTCTCGCGAGACAAGCACTGCCTGCCGGGGATTGTCAGCCAGATCTGGCATGGCCGCGATGAAGCCAAGCGCCGGCACAATAAGCCGCTCTCCCAGGCGCTGAAGATCATCATGAACGCCTTTTACGGCGTACTGGGCACCAGCGCCTGCCGCTTCTTCGACCCGCGTCTCGCCTCGTCGATCACCATGCGCGGCCACGCGATCATGCGTCAGACCAAAGCGTTAATTGAAGCCAAAGGCTATGACGTTATCTACGGCGATACCGACTCCACTTTCGTCTGGCTTAAGCGCCCGCACAGCGAAGCGCAGGCGGCGGAGATTGGCCGGACGCTGGTGAACGATGTCAACGCCTGGTGGGCGCAGGAGCTTGGCAAAAGCCAGCTTACCAGCGCCCTGGAGCTGGAATACGAAACCCACTTCTGCCGTTTTCTGATGCCGACGATCCGCGGCGCCGATACCGGCAGCAAGAAGCGTTACGCCGGCATGATTCAGGAGGGCGACGGCCAGCGCATGGTTTTCAAAGGGCTGGAAACGGTGCGCACCGACTGGACGCCGCTGGCCCAGCAGTTTCAGCAGGAGCTGTACCTGCGCATCTTCCGCAACCAGCCGTATCAGGATTATGTGCGGGAGACTATCGCCAGGCTGATGAACGGCGAGCTCGATGAGCAGCTGGTTTATCGCAAACGCCTGCGCCGGCCGCTGGCGGAGTATCAGCGCAACGTGCCGCCTCACGTGCGCGCCGCGAGGCTTGCCGATGAGCACAACCTGAAGCGGGGTCGGGCGCAGCAGTATCAGCAGCGCGGCACCATCAAATACGTCTGGACCACCGGCGGCCCGGAACCGGTGGATTATCAACAATCGCCGCTCGATTACGACCACTATTTGTCAAAGCAGCTGCAGCCGGTAGCGGAAGGGATCCTGCCCTTCGTCAACGACGACTTTGCTACAATAGTGACAGGACAGCTGGGGCTATTTTGATTTTTTCACACCCATTCTGCGGGCGCAGAAGCCTGAAAATGAACCGTGAGGAGGACGTGACGAACGTTCTGCCATCCAGTAATATAGCGCCCTTTCCATTCCTGGCCCCTATTTTGACGCATCTCCGGTTGTACATGGGGATGATCAACTATTGCCTGCAATTAAAGAACTAAAGAGCCGAACATATATGCCTTTTACACTTGGTCAACGCTGGATTAGCGACACAGAGAGCGAACTAGGATTAGGGACGGTGGTAGCGCTGGATGCGCGCATGGTCACTCTCCTCTTCCCCGCCATCGGCGAAAACCGTCTGTACTCACGCAACGATTCCCCGATCACTCGCGTGATGTTTAACCCGGGCGACACCATTACCAGCCACGAAGGCTGGCAGCTCCACGTTGACAAAGTGCATGAAGAGAACGGGCTGCTGTCCTACACCGGCACCCGCCTCGATACCCAGGAAGCGAACGTCACCCTGCGTGAAGTGCTGCTCGACAGCAAACTGGTGTTCAGCAAGCCGCAGGACCGCCTGTTCGCCGGCCAAATCGACCGCATGGACCGCTTTGCCCTGCGCTACCGCGCGCGCAAGTTCCAGAGCGAGCAGTACCGCATGCCATGGAGCGGCCTGCGCGGCCAGCGCACCAGCCTGATCCCGCATCAGCTGAACATCGCCCACGACGTGGGTCGTCGTCACGCTCCGCGCGTCCTGCTGGCCGATGAAGTGGGCTTAGGTAAAACCATCGAAGCCGGGATGATCCTGCACCAGCAGCTGCTCTCCGGCGCCGCCGAGCGCGTACTGATTGTGGTCCCGGAAACCCTTCAGCACCAGTGGCTGGTGGAGATGCTGCGCCGCTTCAACCTGCGCTTCTCGCTGTTTGACGACGAGCGCTACGCCGAAGCGCAGCATGACGCCTATAACCCGTTTGAAACCGAACAGCTGGTGATCTGCTCTTTAGACTTCGTGCGCCGCAGCAAGCAGCGTCTGGAGCACCTGTGCGACGCCGAGTGGGATCTGATGGTGGTCGATGAAGCGCACCACCTGGTGTGGAGCGAAGAGGCGCCGAGCCGCGAATATCAAGCCATTGAACAGCTGGCCGAGCGCGTGCCGGGCATTCTGCTGCTGACCGCGACGCCGGAACAGCTGGGGATGGAGAGCCACTTTGCGCGCCTGCGCCTGCTGGATCCGAACCGCTTCCACGATTTCGCGCAGTTTGTCGAAGAACAGCAGAACTACCGTCCGGTGGCCGACGCCGTCGCCCTGCTGCTGGCGGGCAACAAGCTGAGCGATAGCGAACTCAATACCCTCGGCGATCTGATCGGCGAGCAGGATATCGAGCCGCTGCTGCAGGCCGCCAACAGCGATCGCGAAGACGCCCAGGCCGCGCGCCAGGAGCTGGTCTCGATGCTGATGGACCGCCACGGCACCAGCCGCGTGCTGTTCCGTAACACCCGTAACGGCGTCAAAGGTTTCCCGAAACGCGAGCTGCACACCATTCGCCTGCCGCTGCCGACCCAGTACCAGACGGCCATCAAAGTGTCCGGCATCATGGGCGCCCGCAAAACCGCGGAAGAGCGCGCGCGCGACATGCTCTATCCGGAGCAGATCTATCAGGAATTTGAAGGCGATACCGGCACCTGGTGGAACTTCGACCCGCGCGTTGAGTGGCTGATGGGCTACCTGACCAGCCACCGTTCGCAGAAGGTGCTGGTGATCTGCGCCAAGGCCGCCACCGCGCTGCAGCTGGAGCAGGTGCTGCGCGAGCGCGAAGGTATCCGCGCCGCCGTGTTTCATGAAGGAATGTCGATTATCGAACGCGACCGCGCCGCGGCGTGGTTTGCCGAAGAAGACACCGGCGCCCAGGTGCTGCTGTGCTCTGAGATCGGTTCCGAAGGACGTAACTTCCAGTTCGCCAGCAATCTGGTGATGTTCGATCTGCCGTTTAACCCGGATCTGCTGGA
Source organism: Klebsiella sp. M041 (assembly GCF_059759695.1). Classification (NCBI taxonomy): domain Bacteria; kingdom Pseudomonadati; phylum Pseudomonadota; class Gammaproteobacteria; order Enterobacterales; family Enterobacteriaceae; genus Klebsiella; species Klebsiella sp. M041. The sequence continues at coordinate 188,753 of NZ_JCAXWU010000003.1, read as the reverse complement.
GCAGCGTATCGGCCGTCTCGACCGTATCGGCCAGGCGCACGATATCCAGATCCACGTCCCGTACCTGGAAAAGACCGCGCAGTCGGTGCTGGTGCGCTGGTACCACGAAGGTCTCGACGCCTTCGAACATACCTGCCCGACCGGACGGACCGTCTACGACAGCGTCCATGACGAGCTGATCAACTACCTTGCGGCGCCGGAATCCACCGACGGCTTTGACGATCTGATCAAGTCCTGCCGCCAGCAGCATGACGCCCTGAAAGCGCAGCTGGAGCAGGGCCGCGACCGTCTGCTGGAGATCCACTCCAACGGCGGCGAGAAAGCCCAGGCCCTGGCGGAGAGCATCGAAGAGCAGGATGACGACACCAGCCTGATCGCCTTCTCGATGAACCTGTTCGATATCGTCGGCATCAACCAGGACGACCGCGGCGAAAACCTGATCGTCCTCACCCCTTCCGACCATATGCTGGTCCCGGACTTCCCGGGTCTGCCGGAGGACGGCTGCACTATCACCTTTGAGCGTGACGTGGCGCTGTCGCGTGAAGACGCGCAGTTCATCACCTGGGAGCACCCGCTGATCCGCAACGGCCTCGACCTGATCCTCTCCGGCGATACCGGCAGCAGCACCATTTCCCTGCTGAAGAACAAGGCGCTGCCGGTCGGCACTCTGCTGCTGGAGCTGATCTACGTGGTCGAAGCGCAGGCGCCGAAGCAGCTGCAGCTCAACCGCTTCCTGCCGGCGACCCCGGTTCGCATGCTGCTGGATAAAAACGGCAACAACCTCGCCGGCCAGGTGGAGTTTGAAAGCTTCAACCGCCAGCTGAGCGCGGTCAATCGCCACACCGGCAGCAAGCTGGTCAACGCGGTTCAACAGGACGTTCACGCCATTCTGCAGCAGGGCGAAGCGCAGATCGCCAAGGCGGCGCAGGGGCTGATCGACGCGGCGCGTAGCGAAGCCGACGATAAGCTGACGGCGGAACTCTCCCGTCTGGAAGCGCTGAAGGCGGTCAACCCGAACATCCGTGACGACGAACTGGCGGCGATTGAAAGTAACCGCCAGCAGGTGCTGGAGGCGCTGGGACAGGCCGGATGGCGTCTGGACGCGCTGCGTCTGATCGTCGTCACTCACCAGTAACGGAACGCAAAATGGCGATGGAAAACTACAATCCGCCGCAGGATCCCTGGCTGGTGATCCTGTATCAGGATGAGCACATCATGGTGGTCAACAAGCCGAGCGGCTTGTTGTCCGTGCCGGGTCGTCTTGATGAACATAAAGACAGCGTGATGACGCGCATTCAGCGCGACTTCCCGCAGGCCGAATCGGTGCATCGCCTTGATATGGCCACCAGCGGCGTGATTGTGGTGGCGCTGAATAAGGCGGCGGAACGCGAACTGAAGCGTCAGTTCCGCGAGCGCGAGCCGAAGAAGCAGTACATCGCCCGCGTCTGGGGCCATCCGCAGCCGGCGGAGGGCCTGGTGGATTTACCGCTGATTTGCGACTGGCCGAACCGGCCAAAGCAGAAGGTGTGTTATGAAACCGGCAAAGCGGCGCAGACCGAGTATGAGGTGCTGGAGTACGCGGAAGATAACACCGCCCGCGTGCGCCTGAAGCCGATTACCGGACGGTCGCACCAGCTGCGCGTGCATATGCTGGCGCTGGGGCATCCGATCCTTGGCGACCGCTTTTACGCCACGCCTGAGGCGCTGGCGATGGCCCCGCGCCTGCTGCTGCACGCCGAGACGCTCACCATTACCCACCCCGCCTACGGCAACGCGATGACCTTCCGCGCGCCGATCGACTTTTAGGACCTACCCGGCAGCGCTTTGCCGCCGGGGAATACTGACCCGCTAATCGCGGGCAAACCACGCGTCAATCATCTGCTCAACGCGGGCAACGACGAGATCGGTGTCGTGACGACGGCTGCGCGCGCAGGCGTGCGCCGGCTCATCGCACAGCAGGCAGCGGCGCTGCGACTCGCCCAGCGACTGGCGTCCCACCTGCCCGCTCTGCGGACAGATCACATCGATATCCCACAAGCGTCCCAGCGGATGGCTCTGCTCCAGCGTACTGCACATCGCTTTGATTTCGCTGGCCGGGTGCGCCACGCACCACAGCGCTTCAGGCCCGGTCGGCAGCCACAGCACCTGACGATCCAGCGTTTGCCAGCGGTGCTTCCACAGCAGTTGATCGCAGGCCTGGAGGGCTACGCCCATCATGTTGCGATAGCGAATGCTGTCCTTCACCGCCCCGGGGGTCACCAGGGTCAGGGAAATAACAGGCTGCTGATAATGGGCCAACCAGTCGGCCTGGCGGGCTGCACGCTGCTCTTTCGCCGCCAGCAATGCGTCGATGCTGACGCCCGCCTGGGCGGGAGTATCCACTGACATTAATTCCTCTCCTACATATGATAAATGCGACAGCGCCTGGACTGTCATGATGATGGTTGCGATAGCCGATCGCGCGCTGATTGTAACGCTAAATGCGGAGCATTTAGGATACAGAACGCAGATATTTTCGGCGTTCTGTAGCGGAAAATAGCAGGTTTATCGCTGAGCGTAGCGTTATATCACGCCAGATAGTGGCTGAGGAACAGCAACCCCAGCGAGACATTTATCGCCCCGCCAATCCGGGTAGCGATCTGCGCGAACGGCATCAGGCTCATGCGGTTGCCAGCGGTCAGGATCGCCACATCGCCGGTGCCGCCCTGCCCGCTCTGGCAACAGGAGACAATCGCCACATCGATCGGGTGCATCCCTATCTTTTTACCGACCAGGAAACCGGTCGCCACCAGCGCGGAGACGGTGCTGACGATCACCAGCAGGTTGGTGAAGGTGAAGGCGTTCACCAGCTCCTGCCACGGGGTGATCGCCACGCCGACGGCAAAGAGGATCGGGTAGGTGACCGCGGTGCGGAAGAATTTATACACCATCTGCGATCCCTCCTGCAGGCGCGGAGAAACCACATTAGCCAGCTTTAACAGCACCGCGAGAAACAGCATGCCCACCGGCGCCGGCAGACCAATCAGTTTGTGGCCGAGCATCCCCATCATATACAGCAGCACCGCCAGCAGCGCGCCGGAGGCCAGCGTCCCGACGTCGGTTTTACCGCTCACGCCTTCGCTCTCGCCGAGGCTGCGGGTTTCATGGCTGCGGTTCGGCATCAGTTGCCCTTCGCCGGTCAGATGCGGGAAGCGCTTGCCGAGCTGGTTGAGGCAGCCGGAGATGACGATCGCCGTCAGGCTGCCGAGCATCACCATCGGCAACACCCGGCCCAGGGCCACTCCCTGCTCCATATGCATTAGCGCGGCGTAACCCATCGATAGGGGGATCGCCCCTTCGCCTACGCCGCCGGCCATGATCGGCAGCACGATAAAGAAGAACACCTGGAACGGCTCCATGCCCAAGAGCGTGCCGACGCCGATGCCCACCAGCATGCCGACCACCTCGCCGCACAGCATTGGGAAGAAGATCTTCAGGAAGCCCTGAATCAGGGTGGTGCGGTTCATACTCATGATGCTGCCGACGATAATGCAGCAGATATAGAGATAGAGGATGTTGGTGGATTTATAGAATTTGGTGGTGGATTCAACGACCACGTCCGGCAGCAGACCGTAATGGACCAGCGCGGAAGGAATAAAAGTGGCGCAGATCGCCGCCGCGCCGAGTTTTCCCAGCACCGGCAGACGTTTGCCAAACTCGCCGCAGGCGAAGCCAAAGAAAGCCAGCGTAGCCACCATCACCACGATATCGCTCGGCAGTTTACCGCCAAGGCAGTCGAGAGCGATCAGCCCCCCGGCCAGCAGAAACAGCGGCAGCGGGACGATCCCTACCTTCCAGTTATCCATGATGTGCCACCAGCGCTGCCTGAGCGTGGTTTTCGGCGTATTGATCGGTTCAAGGGTTGCAGAGAATGCGTTGTCTGTGGTGCTCATAAATTCAGCCCTGTCGTTATTATTCATTTTCAGCGTAAAGGGACAGCGGCGTCGTTAATGTGAAGCTCCCCGAATTAAAAAAGAAGTTTTAATGGTCATTATGGTTTTTATGGTTTCTATTCGCTGATCCGCGCAGGGGTGATATATCTCTGATTTATTATCGTGGTTTTTATGGTTTTTATTTCCCGCCACGCGTTATTTTCGCCGCGACCACTGGCGACAGCCGGCGCCTGCGCCGCTGATCACAACTTTCCCTTAACATTTACGTCACGTGACAGAAAAATGATAGAGTGCCGGTATGGTGAATACGTCGTCCGGGACCTATGAAATTATCTTTTCAATATAAGCTGTTTATTTCGCTGGTCGCTTTTTTCTCAGTCCTGTTTATCGCGCTGGGTATTTATTATTACTTTGACGCCAGCCGCCAGCTTTATCAGGAAATGAGCGCCCGGGCCAAAATTCAGGCCGAAGAGATAGCCCTGATGCCAAATTTACGTCAGCAGGTCAGCCGGCATGACCCGCAGGCGATTCAGGCGTTTATGCAGCAAATCGCCGCCCATAGCGACGCCAGCTTTATCGTCATCGGTGACCGCCAGGGGATGCATCTGTTTCATTCCGTCCATCCGGAGTGGGTCGGCACGCGGCTGGTCGGCGGCGACAACCAGGCGGTACTGGAGGGAAAGTCCATTACCACCATTCGCAAAGGCGGCCTGGGCGTCTCGCTGCGCAGTAAAACGCCCATCGTCGATGACGCGGGGCGGGTGATCGGCATTGTCTCCGTCGGCTACCTCACCAGCTATCTCGATAGCATTACCCTGAGCAAAGTGATCAATATTTTTATCGCCGCCGTCCTGCTGCTCACCGCCCTGTTTATCTTCTCCTGGTACTTTACCCGCAGCATCAAGAAACAGATTTTTTCGCTCGAGCCGCGGGAGATAGGCCTGCTGGTGCGCCAGCAAAAGGCGATGATGGAGTCGATCTTTGAGGGGGTGATCGTCATCGATCGCCAGCGGCGCATTGAGGTGATTAACCATGCCGCCCGCAGCCTGCTGGGACTCAGCCAGCCCGCCCGTCAGCTGCGCGGCCAGTCCATCGACAGCGTGATTTCCCCGCAGCCCTTTTTCGCCAGCGGCGACATGCTTGAGCGCGACACCCATGATGAGCTGTGCCGCTTCAACCAGTTGACCGTGCTCGCCAGTCGGGTGCGCATTATGCTGGAGAACACCCTGCAGGGCTGGGTGATTACCTTCCGTGACCGCAATGAAATCAATGCCCTCACCGCCCAGCTGAGCCAGGTGAAGCGCTATGTCGACAATCTTCGCATCATGCGCCACGAGCAGCTCAACCGGATGACCACCCTCTCCGGCCTGCTGCATATGGGCCATTATGACGAAGCGATCCGCTATATTCAGGCCCAGTCGGAGCATGCTCAGGAGTTACTGGACTTTATCTCCTCGCACTTCCACTCGCCGACGCTGTGCGGTCTGCTGCTCGGCAAAGCCACTCGCGCCCGCGAAAAAGGCGTGGCGCTGAGCTTCGACCCGGCCTGCCGCATTGACCGTCCGCTGCCGTCGCTGATGGAATCCGAACTGATCTCCATCATCGGCAACCTGCTGGATAACGCCATCGAAGCCACGCAGCGCGCCGAGCTTCCGCATGAGCCGGTGGAAGTCCTGATCCAGCTCAACGCCCGGGAGCTGATTATCGAAGTGGCCGACCGCGGCGTCGGCATCCGCCCCGATATCCGCGAGCGCATTTTTGAACGCGGCATCACCACCAAAACCCGTGGCGATCACGGCATTGGTCTGTATCTTATTGAACATTATGTCACTCAGGCGGGCGGCACCATCGAAGTCGCCGATAACGCGCCGCGGGGAACGATCTTCACCCTGTTTATCCCGGCCGACGCGCCCGCCTGTCCGCAACCGGAGGCCCACGATGCATCATGGCCTGGTCGATGTGCTAATCATTGAAGATGAGAGCGAGCTGGCGCGCCTGCACGCCGAGCTTGTGCAGAAACACCCGCGCCTGCGGCTGGCGGGCATGGCGGCCTCCCTCGCTCAGGCCCGTCAGTTGCTCCACGCCACGCCGCCGCAGCTGGTGCTGCTGGATAACTATTTGCCGGACGGCAAAGGGGTGACGCTGATGACCGACCCGGCGCTGGCGACCAGCCAATGCTCGGTGATCTTTATCACCGCCGCCAGCGATATGGAAACCTGCAGCCAGGCCATCCGCAACGGCGCCTTCGACTATATTCTTAAGCCGGTATCATGGAAGCGGCTGAGCCAGTCGCTGGAGCGTTTTATCCAGTTCTACGATCAGCAGCGGGAGTGGAAAATCGTCGATCAGCAGAACGTCGATTCCCTCTATCAACTGCAGGCGAAGAACTATCGTATGGATAGTGGCAGCAAAGGGATTGAAGAGAAAACGCTGGCGCTGGTGCAGGGTCTGTTTAGCGGCCGGGAAGCGCACTGCTTTTCCGTTGATGAGGTGGTCAGCGCCGCCGGGCTCAGCAAAACCACCGCCCGCCGCTATCTTGAACACGGCGTTGAGACCGGTTTTCTGGAGGTGGAGATGCTGTACGGAAAAATCGGCCATCCGCGGCGGCTGTATCGCCGCGCACAGGCCAAACGCTAACCCCCTCGCCGGGCGGGAGGGGCTGGAAGACTCAGAAGCCGCGCTGCTCTTTAATCAGCTCCCAGGCCTTCTGGATCTCCTGGGCTTTCTGTTTGGCCATCTCCATCATCTCCGGCGGCAGCCCTTTCGCCACCAGCTTGTCCGGATGGTGCTCGTTCATCAGCTTACGATAGGCGCGCTTCACCGTCGCCGCGTCGTCAGTCGGTTTCACCCCCAGCACGTTGCAGGCGTCCTCCAGCGTTGGACCGCGCTGCGCCTGCTGCCAGCCGGCGTTGCCGCCGTGCTGACCATAAGATTGCTGCTGCGAACCGCCGCCGAACTGGGCGCCGCCCTGCATCATTCGCAGGAATTGATCGAACTGGGCGCGGGAGATGCCAAGCTCATCGGCGATGACGAACAGCACTTCACGTTCGTTAGGGTGCAGTTCGCCGTCAGCGAACGCCGCCTGCAGCTGAATTTCCAGAAACATCCGAATCAGATCGAAGCGGCCAAAGCAGACGCTGCGCAGCTGGCGCATCTTCTCGCGCAGCGGATAATTGTCGGCCTTGCCGTCGCGAAACGCCTGCTGCGCCGCGGTGCGCGAAGCGCCGTGCAGATTCATGCGATCCATCAGCACATTGGCGACGTGAATATCCGCTTCGGTAACGCGGCCCTTGGACTTGGTCAGATGCCCCATCACTTCAAAGGTGGTGGAAAAGAAGAGCGACTGACGCTCCTGCTGATTGGCGAAGAGATTCAACCGGCGGCTGCGCGCCCGGTCAAACATATGGCCGACCAGGAAGCCGAGCACCACGCCCCAGAACCCACCGCCCATCAGCAAAGCCACTGCCACGCCAATCACTTTACCCAAATACTGCATAGACTCCCCAACTGTTTGTCGCCGTTAAGCACGAATATGACCGCACGTTACCCGGCACTCGCGCCTCGGTCAATTGTGGGACATAGCCTATAATTTGCTTTATCATACTCGTCATTCAACAGGGTGCCTAACGCTCGGGCTCGAAACGGGCAGGATTAACACTAGCGTGATAAAGTTGAGTAAGTTAGGCTCTGACCGTTTGCAAGCCGCTGCCACAAGATGATGGAACAATAAATACAACGTATGAAAAAACGTATTCCCAGCCTCCTGGCTACGATGATTGCCAGCGCCTTGTATAGCCAACAAGGCCTCGCTGCCGATCTCGCAACGCAATGTATGCTTGGCGTGCCAAGCTATGATCGTCCGCTCGTGGAAGGTCGGCCTGGCGATCTGCCGGTGACGATTAACGCCGATCATGCGAAGGGCAACTACCCGGACAACGCCGTCTTTACCGGCAACGTCGATATTAACCAGGGGAATAGCCGCCTCCGCGCCGACGAAGTTCAGCTGCATCAGCAGCAGGCCGCGGGCCAGGCGCAGCCGGTGCGCACGGTGGACGCGCTGGGCAACGTGCACTACGACGATAACCAGGTGATCCTCAAAGGGCCAAAAGCCTGGTCGAATCTGAATACCAAAGATACCAACGTCTGGCAGGGCGATTATCAAATGGTCGGACGCCAGGGACGCGGCACCGCTGACCTGATGAAACAGCGCGGCGAAAACCGCTATACCATTCTGGAAAACGGCAGCTTTACTTCCTGTCTGCCGGGCTCCGACACCTGGAGCGTCGTGGGCAGCGAAGTTATCCACGATCGCGAAGAGCAAGTTGCCGAGATCTGGAACGCCCGCTTCAAGCTTGGCTCCGTGCCGATTTTCTATAGCCCCTACCTGCAGCTGCCGGTGGGCGATAAGCGTCGTTCAGGCTTCCTGATCCCGAACGCGAAATACAGCACCAAAAACGGCGTGGAATTCTCCCTGCCGTACTACTGGAACATCGCGCCAAACTTCGATGCCACTATCACCCCGCACTATATGAACAAGCGCGGCGGCGTGATGTGGGAAAACGAATTCCGCTATCTGACCCAGCTCGGCAGCGGCTTAACGGAGTTTGACTACCTGCCGTCGGATAAAGTCTACGAAGACGACCACTCCAGCGACAGCAACAGCCGCCGCTGGCTGTTCTACTGGAACCACTCCGGGGTTATCGATCAGGTGTGGCGTCTGAACGCTGACTACACCAAGGTCAGCGATCCTGACTACTTCAACGATTTCAGCTCGAAGTATGGTTCCAGTACCGACGGCTATGCGACGCAGAAATTCAGCGCCGGGTATGTCAATCAGAACTTTGACGCCACGGTCTCAACCAAGCAGTTCCAGGTCTTCGATCGGGAGTCGAGCAACTCCTACTCGGCTGAGCCGCAGCTCGACATCAACTACTACCAGAACGATGTCGGTCCGTTCGATACCCATCTGTACGGCCAGGTCGCCCATTTTGTTAACTCGAATAACAACATGCCGGAAGCGACCCGCGTTCACTTCGAACCGACGATCAACCTGCCGCTGTCCAACGGCTGGGGGAGTCTGAATACCGAAGCCAAGCTGCTGGCGACCCACTACCAGCAGAGCAATCTTGATAAGTACAACGCCGCCAACGGTACGGACTACAAAGAGTCCGTTAGCCGCGTGATGCCGCAGTTTAAAATCGACGGCAAAATGGTCTTTGAGCGCGACCTGCAGGAGGGATTCACCCAAACGCTGGAACCGCGCATGCAGTATCTGTACGTACCGTACCGCGATCAGAGTGAAATCGGCAGCTACGACTCCACGCTGTTGCAGTCGGACTACACCGGCCTGTTCCGCGACCGTACCTATAGCGGTCTGGACCGCATCGCGTCGGCCAATCAGGTCACTACCGGTATCACCTCGCGCGTGTATGACGCCGCCGCGGTGGAACGTTTTAACATTTCCGTTGGTCAAATCTACTATTTCACCGAGTCACGCACCGGTGATGACAACATCAACTGGGAGAACAACGACACCACGGGTTCACTGGTATGGGCCGGCGACACCTACTGGCGCATTGCCGATAACTGGGGTCTGCGCGGCGGGATCCAGTACGATACGCGTCTGGATAACGTCGCAACCGGCAACGGCACCATTGAATACCGTCGCGATGAAAACCGCTTAGTCCAGCTTAACTATCGTTACGCCAGCCCGGAATATATTCAGGCCACGCTGCCGTCATATTCCACTGCGGCGCAATATAAAGAGGGTATCTCGCAGGTGGGGATGACCGCCAGCTGGCCGATCGTCGATCGCTGGTCCGTGGTCGGGGCCTACTACTACGATACCAATACCCGGAAAGCAGCAAACCAGATGTTGGGTGTCCAGTATAACTCCTGCTGCTACGCCATCCGTCTTGGCTACGAACGTAAAGTCAACGGTTGGGATAGCAACAACAATGGCGGCGAGAGCAAATACGACAACACCTTCGGAATCAATATCGAATTGCGCGGTCTGAGCTCTAATTACGGCCTCGGCACCCAGCAGATGCTGCGTTCGAACATTTTACCGTACCAGAGCTCCCTGTGATGCGGCTGGTTTACAACATCATCCGCATTTGCGGTTAATCGAAATGGAAAAAGTATGAAGAACTGGAAAACGCTGCTTCTCGGTATCGCCATGATCGCGAATACCAGTTTCGCTGCCCCCCAGGTGGTCGATAAAGTAGCGGCCGTCGTCAATAATGGCGTCGTACTGGAAAGCGACGTCGATGGTTTGATGCAATCGGTTAAGCTCAATGCTGGTCAGGCTGGCCAACAGCTACCGGATGACGCGACCCTGCGCCATCAGATCCTCGAAAGACTGATCATGGACCAGATCGTGTTACAGATGGGGCAGAAGATGGGCGTGAAGGTCTCTGACGACCAGCTCGATCAGGCCATCGCCAACATCGCCAAACAAAACAATATGACCATGGATCAGATGCGCAGCCGTCTGGCCTATGAAGGCATCAACTACAACACCTACCGTAACCAGATCCGTAAAGAGATGCTGATTTCGGAAGTGCGTAACAATGAAGTGCGTCGTCGCATCACCGTGCTGCCGCAGGAAGTGGAAGCGCTGGCCAAACAGATCGGCGACCAGAACGACGCCAGCACCGAGCTTAACCTGAGCCACATCCTGCTCCCGCTGCCGGAGAACCCGACCTCTGATGAAGTCGCCGCGGCTCAGGAGCAAGCGAATGCCATCGTTGAGCAAGCGCGCAACGGCGCCAACTTCGGTAAACTGGCGATCACCTACTCCGCCGACCAACAGGCGCTGAAGGGCGGCCAGATGGGTTGGGGTCGTATCCAGGAGCTGCCGGGCATTTTCGCCCAGGCGTTAAGCACCGCGAAGAAAGGGGATATCGTCGGTCCGATCCGTTCCGGCGTCGGCTTCCACATTCTGAAAGTGAATGACCTGCGCGGCGGGACCCAGAACATCTCCGTCACCGAAGTGCATGCCCGTCATATTCTGCTGAAGCCATCGCCAATCATGAACGATGCGCAGGCTCAGGCTAAGCTGGAGCAGATTGCCGCCGACATTAAGAGCGGGAAAACCACCTTCGCTAAAGCGGCGAAAGCGTATTCTGAAGATCCAGGCTCGGCGAACCAGGGCGGTGATTTAGGCTGGGCCACGCCGGATATCTTCGACCCGGCGTTCCGCGATGCGCTGATGCGTCTGAACAAAGGGCAGACCAGCGGACCGGTGCACTCCTCCTTCGGCTGGCATCTGATCGAACTGCTGGATAGCCGTCAGGTCGACAGAACCGACGCCGCGCAGAAAGATCGAGCTTACCGTATGCTGATGAACCGCAAATTCTCTGAAGAAGCGGCAACCTGGATGCAGGAACAGCGCGCCAGTGCGTATGTTAAAATTCTGAGCAACTAATATCGATGCCTGAAACCCGTAAAGTTGTTATCACGCCCGGCGAACCCGCCGGGATTGGCCCTGACCTGGTCGTGCAGCTTGCCCAGCGCGACTGGCCAGTTGAGCTGGTGATCTGCGCCGATGGCGCCCTGTTAACTGACCGAGCCCAGAGGCTCGGTCTTCCTTTATCTCTCCTGCCATACGATGCTGCGCAACCGCCCGTTCCGCAGCGTGCCGGTACGCTGACGCTGCTTAACGTACCGCTGAGCGTCCCGGCGGAGCCCGGCGTGCTGAACGTACAAAACGGCGCCTACGTAGTCGAGACGCTGGCGCGCGCCTGCGACGGCTGCCTGAGCGGCGAATTTGCGGCGTTAGTGACCGGCCCGGTGCACAAAGGCAACATCAACGACGCCGGCATCGCCTTCACCGGTCATACCGAGTTCTTCGAAGAGCGCGCGCAGGCCAGCAAAGTGGTGATGATGCTGGCGACCGAGGAGCTGCGGGTGGCGCTGGTGACGACCCATCTGCCGTTGAAAGCCATCAGCGAGGCGATAACGCCCGACCTGCTGCGCGAGATCATCACGATTCTCGATCACGACCTGCGCACGAAATTTGGCATTGCCCAGCCGCATGTGCTGGTTTGCGGGCTTAACCCGCACGCTGGCGAAGGCGGTCATATGGGAACGGAAGAGATAGACACCATCATTCCGGTGCTGGAAGAGATGCGCGCGAAGGGGATGCACCTCAGCGGTCCGCTGCCAGCTGACACCCTTTTTCAGCCCAAATACCTTGACCATGCCGATGCGGTACTCGCGATGTACCACGATCAGGGCCTGCCCGTGCTAAAATACCAGGGCTTTGGCCGCGGCGTGAATATTACGCTCGGTTTACCTTTTATTCGTACCTCCGTCGACCACGGCACCGCGCTGGAATTAGCGGGCCAGGGAACAGCGGACGTCGGCAGTTTTATCACGGCGCTTAATCTCGCCATCAAAATGATTGTTAATACCCAATGAATAATCGAGTCCATCAGGGCCATTTAGCCCGTAAACGCTTCGGGCAGAACTTCCTCAACGATCAGTTTGTGATCGACAGCATCGTCTCGGCGATTAATCCGCAGAAAGGCCAGGCGATGGTTGAAATCGGCCCCGGTCTCGCCGCGCTGACCGAGCCGGTCGGTGAACGCCTTGACCAGCTGACCGTTATCGAGCTGGACCGCGATCTGGCGGCCCGCCTGCAGACGCATCCGTTCCTCGGGCCGAAGCTGACCATCTATCAGCAGGATGCGATGACCATGAACTTCGGCGAACTGGCGGAGAAAATGGGTCAGCCGCTGCGCGTCTTCGGCAACCTGCCGTACAATATTTCGACCCCGCTGATGTTCCATCTGTTCAGCTATACTGATGCCATTGCCGATATGCACTTTATGCTGCAGAAGGAAGTGGTGAATCGTCTGGTTGCCGGACCGAACAGCAAGGCGTATGGTCGGTTAAGCGTGATGGCGCAATATTATTGCCAGGTGATCCCGGTACTCGAAGTGCCGCCGAGCGCGTTTACCCCGCCGCCTAAGGTCGATTCCGCGGTGGTCCGCCTGGTGCCGCACAGCACGATGCCATATCCGGTCAAAGAGATCCGGGTGCTGAGCCGCATCACCACCGAAGCGTTCAACCAGCGCCGCAAGACCATCCGCAACAGTCTCGGCAATCTGTTCAGCGTGGACGTGCTGACCGAGCTGGGCATCGACCCGGCCATGCGTGCAGAAAATATTTCCGTGGCGCAGTACTGCCAGATGGCCAACTGGCTGTCTGACAATCTGCCATCGAAGGAGAGCTAACCATGATCAATTCGCCTCGTGTTTGCGTTCAGGTGCAAAGCGTCTATATCGAATCGCAGTCTTCTCCGGAAGAAGAGCGCTACGTCTTCGCTTATACCGTCACCATTCGCAATCTGGGGCGGAGTCAGGTTCAGCTGCTTGGCCGCTACTGGCTCATCACTAACGGCCACGGTCGTGAGACTGAAGTTCAGGGTGAAGGGGTGGTCGGCGAGCAACCGCATATTCCCGCCGGCGGTGAATATCAATATACCAGCGGCGCGGTCATTGAAACGCCGCTGGGAACCATGCAGGGTCATTATGAGATGATCGATATCGACGGCGCGCCGTTCCGTATCGAGATCCCTGTTTTCCGTCTCGCAGTTCCAACGCTCATTCATTAAAACAATGTCAACATACCTTATTGGCGACGTTCATGGTTGCTACGATGAACTGATCGCATTATTAGCGCAGGTTGAATTCGACCCGGCGATCGATACGCTGTGGCTGACCGGCGATCTGGTGGCCCGTGGCCCGGGGTCGCTGGAGGTTCTGCGCTATGTCAAATCTCTGGGCGACAGCGTGCGACTGGTGCTGGGCAATCATGATTTACACCTGCTGGCGGTCTTCGCCGGCATCAGCCGCAACAAGCCGAAGGATCGTCTGAAATCACTGCTGGAAGCGCCGGATGCCGATGAGCTCCTCAACTGGCTGCGTCGTCAGCCGCTGCTCCAGGTGGACGAAGAGAAAAAGCTGGTGATGGCCCACGCCGGCATCACCCCGCAGTGGGATCTGGAGACTGCCCAGCAGTGCGCGCGCGATGTAGAAGCGGTGCTCTCCAGCGACTCCTATCCTTTCTTCCTCGATGCCATGTACGGCGACATGCCGAATCACTGGAGCAACGAGCTGAGCGGCCTGGCGCGCCTGCGCTTTATCTCTAACGCCTTCACCCGCATGCGCTACTGCTTCCCGAACGGCCAGCTGGATATGTACTCGAAAGAAGCGCCCGAGGACGCCCCGGCGCCGCTGAAGCCGTGGTTTGCCATTCCGGGACCGGTCAGCAGTGCCTACAGCATTGCCTTTGGTCACTGGGCATCGCTGGAGGGACGCGGTACGCCGGAGGGCATTTACGCGCTGGATACCGGCTGCTGCTGGGGGGGGGAACTCACCTGCCTGCGCTGGGAGGATAAGCAGTACTTTACCCAGCCGTCGAACCGGCAGAAAAGCCTCGACGAAGGCGAAGCCGTCGCGTCCTGAAGAAACAGGCGCCGTCCCCCAGGCCCGCGCAAGCGCAGCGCCGCCGGGCAAGAACTGCGGGCGCGGAGCCTCGTTTGTGTCGGGTGGCGGCTAACGCCTTACCCGACCTACGTTTACGTGCCATTTGTCACCCCGGGCAGCGCTCCGGAAAAACGCACCCCGCGACGGGAAACCTGGCGTAGAAAAAATAGTGGCAGCGGCATCCGCGCTGAATTCACGCCAAAGAAAACCCCGGTCACGCCAGACGCGACCGGGGTTTTTTCATTGCTATCCTTCCCGCTTAACGGCGTTCGAGGATCTCAAAGCAGTAGCTGTGGGAGTTCTGCGCGTCGGCGTCATGAAACTCGCTGAACACCGATTCCCACTGGTCCGGATCGTAATCCGGGAAATGGGTATCGCCTTCCACTTCCGCATCGATATGGGTCAGATAGAGCTTCTGCGCCTTCGGCAGGAACTGCTCATAAACCCGACCGCCGCCGATCACCATGATCTCTTCCACATCGCCGCAGGCGGCAATCGCTTCGTCAACGGAGGAGACCCACTGCACGCGATCGTCGCTGCCTGGCTTGCTGCTGATCACGATATTTTTACGCCCCGGCAACGGGCGCCCAATGGATTCCCAGGTCAGACGCCCCATCACTACTGGCTTATTTAATGTGTTGCGTTTGAACCAGGCGAGATCGGCAGGCAGGTTCCATGGCATGGCGTTTTCCATACCAATGACGCGATCTACCGCTAACGCCGCAATCAGACTGATCATTCATTCATTCCTGAGTACAAAAAATTGTCGCCACTATACGGAAAGCGTACAACTTCGTCGACTGGCCGGAGGGTAAAGAATAAGAAAATTTTCTGATTTGCTGGCAAGCCCACGTTCGTGCCGTGGGCCGCCAGAAAAGGATCCAAACGAAAACAAAATGTTACTGATTAACGTCAGGCGGAGGGCTTATTTTCCGGCTCATCGGCGATATCGCCGGTGTGCCTGCCCTCTTCCGTCCCCTGCCAGCCGTGACGCTGCACCAGCGACAGATGATGACGATCTTCGTTGATGATGCCGGTCAGCATATCGCTGGTCCGCTTGAAGACCGCCACCCGCGACGCCGCATCGTTTTCCGCCATCGCCACCATCTCTTCGACCATCTGCAGGTTGAAGCGACGGAACAGATCGGCCCGCTCGCGCGCTTCATACGCGCCGAGCCCCAGCGCCTCCAGCGTCATCCGGCCGGATTTCAGCGCCGCCTCGAAGGTTTCACGCTCCGGGGCTTCGACGCCAGCCTGACGCAGCTGGATATAGTGATCGACATCGCGGGCGCGGGAGATAATCTGCAGATGCGGAAAATGCTCTTTTACCCTCGCCACCAGCTCCAGGCTGACGTGCGGATCGTCAATGGCATTGATCAACACCTCCGCCTTTTCGGCGCCAGCCGACTCCAGCAGATCGACCCGGGTGGCATCGCCGTAGAAGACCTTCATATCAAATTTGCGCAGGGTATCGACATGGTCCGGGTCGTGATCGAGGATCACCATCTTCACCCCGCTGGAGAGCAGCAGTCGCCCGGCGATCTGCCCGAAGCGGCCAAAGCCGGCGACAATCACCCGCGGCTGCTCTTCATCAATCTCGTCCGCATCCCGCGCCTGGCCGCTGGACGATTTCTCCAGACGGGTCAGCAGCACCAGCAGGATGGGGGTTGCCGCCATCGACAGCGCCACCGCCAGGGTCAGCGCCTTTGCCCATTCGCCGTCCAGCACCTCCGCCATCCGCGCGGCGCCAAAGACCACAAACGCGAACTCACTCCCCTGCCCCAGCAGCACCGCAAACCAGCGGCGCTGGGCGCGAGGCACGCCAAGCGGTCTGGCGATAAGCCACAGCATCAGCATTTTTATCGCCAGGAAACCCACCAGCAAAATCACAATACGCAGCGGATGGGTAACCAGGGTGCCGAAATCAATCGACATCCCGACGCCGATAAAGAACAGCCCCAGCAGCAGGCCCTTAAACGGCTCAATATCGCTCTCCAGCGCATGGCGATACTCGGAGCTGGCCAGCAGCACCCCGGCGAGAAACGCCCCCATCGCCATCGACAGCCCCACCTCTTCCAGCAACAGCCCAAAGCCGAAGACCAGGAACAGGGCCACGGCGCTGAACACTTCGCGCAGACCGGAACGGGCGACAAAGCGCAGCAGCGGGCGGGTCAGATAGCGCCCCAGAACCACCACCAGCGCCAGCGCCGCGGCCACCTTCAGCGCGGAGAGGGCAAAAGCCATCAGCGAAGTGGCGCCGCCGCTGGCCGCCAGCAGCGGGATCATCGCCACCAGCGGGATCGCCGCGATATCCTGGAACAGCAGCACCGCGAAGGCGCTGCGCCCCATCTGCGACATCGTCAAATTGCGCTCATTCATCGCCTGCATGGCGATAGCGGTTGAGGAGAGCGCCAGGGTCATACCGATCAGCTCGGCCACCTGCCAGCGCAGGCCCAGCAGCATGCAAAAGAGGCCGATCAATACCCCACAGGCCACCATCTGCAGCGCGCCGCCGCCAAACACCGAAGCGCGCAGCTTCCACAGACGCTGCGGATCCAGCTCCAGACCAATGACGAACAGCATCAGCACCACGCCAATCTCGGCAAAGTGCAGAATCGCCTCGGCGTCGGTCACCAGCCGCAGCCCCCACGGCCCGATAATACAGCCGGCGATGAGATAGCCCAGCACCGACCCAAGCCCAAGGCGGACGGCGATGGGCACAATCAGCGCCGCGGCGCCAAGGTAAATCAGCGCCTGTATCAGCGTATGGCTATCCATTCTGATGTGCCTCCTGCCAGTCGATTAAGCGTTGACGATAGTGGCGGGCCTGCGCCTGCAGCGTTTCGTCATCGCAGATAAAGGTGCAGTGCATGGCGAACGGCGGCAGCCATTTCATCCCGCAGTAAAGCGCGGTGGCCTGCAGCGGCTGCGCCAGCACCGGAAAACCGGGAAACGAACCGATATCAAAGTGGCTTTCACCGCCGCCGGTGGTCACCGCCCACATCAGCGATTTACCGCGCAGCGCAATACCGTTATGGCCATAGGCCCAGCCGTGCGACAGCACTTTGTCCATCCACAGCTTCAGCAGCGGCGGCACGCTATACCACTGCATCGGGTGCTGCCAGATAACCAGATCGGCACGGGCGAGCGCCGCCTGCTCGGCGGCGACATCGATATTAAAGTCGGGATAGAGTTGATAAAGGGAGCGTATCTCTACGCCTTCAAGCGTCCCTGCTTGTTCAAGCATTCGCTTATTCGCATGAGAATGCTGCGGATAAGGATGCGCATAAATTATCAGAATCATTGATTGGCCTGCGTTAGCTCTTGTCGTAATCAGCAAGAGTGTAGACAGTTAAGCGAACCGCTTACAATGATAACTGTGATTTATGTCGCGGTGGTGTACGTAACGCGCGCCTGAATGGAAAACGTCAGGCCTTAATTATCCAGCTCATCCATGGATTTCACCTGATCGCGGTTAATCTGCTCCACGCGTCCGGTTTCGGCATTTTTGTAGGAGACCAGACCGGTATCATCATCCACCTGCGGTTTACCGCTGGTGACAATGGTCTTGCCGTCGGTGGTTTTGATCGACTGATTCGATGAGCAACCGGCCACGAACATGATTGCCGTCGCTGCCAGCGCGGATGCCACCAGAATATTGTTCCGCATTGTATCCTCCTGTCTTTTCATCAATAGGTATCGTTATGGTGCTAACTATAGTTAGCCTGACCCGACAGGGGGTTAAAAGCAGAACTCTCTGAAGATGGCCGCAGCCCAAAAAAATGGGCTGACGATGTCGTCAGCCCAGGTTTGTTGCTATCCGGCCAGGCCGGAGCGCTTATTTGGTGATTTGCGCGTGCATTTCCTGAACCGAAATCACCTTGTCGGTGGCGTCAGCGTTCAGCGCCATCGCGGTGGCAAAGCCGCCGTTCAGGGTGGTGTCATAGTGCACTTTGTACTGCAGGGCGCTGCGGCGAATCAGCTTGGAGTCTTCAATCGCCTGACGACCTGCGGTGGTGTTGATGATGTAGGTGTATTCGCCATTCTTGATACGGTCCTGAATGTGCGGACGACCTTCATGCACCTTGTTCACCAGACGCGGGTTGATGCCCGCTTCGCCCAGCACAATCGCGGTACCGTGGGTTGCATCCAGCTCGAAACCAAACTTCAGCAGCTTCGCCGCCAGGTCGACCACGCGCTCTTTGTCGCCTTCGCGGACGGAGAGCAGCGCGCGCCCCTGTTTCTTCATGGTCGAGTTGCTGCCCAGCTGCGCCTTGGCGAACGCTTCGGCAAAGGTGCGGCCGACGCCCATAACTTCCCCGGTGGAGCGCATTTCTGGCCCTAACAGCGGGTCAACGCCCGGGAATTTGTTGAACGGCAGAACCACCTCTTTCACCGAGTAGTACGGCGGGATGATCTCTTTGGTCACGCCCTGCTGCGCCAGCGTCTTACCGGCCATCACGCGCGCCGCCACTTTCGCCAGCGGTACGCCGGTGGCTTTGGAGACGAACGGCACGGTACGCGCCGCACGCGGGTTGACTTCAATCAGATAGACTTCGTTATCTTTCACCGCGAACTGGACGTTCATCAGACCGCGAACCTGCAGCTCGAAGGCCAGCTTCTGCACCTGCTCGCGCATCACATCCTGAATCTCTTTGCTCAGGGTGTAGGCTGGCAGGGAACAGGCGGAGTCGCCAGAGTGAACGCCTGCCTGCTCGATATGCTCCATGATGCCGCCAATCAGCACCATTTCACCATCGCAGATAGCATCGACATCCACTTCAATCGCGTCGTCGAGGAAGCGGTCCAGCAGCACCGGCGCGTCGTTGGAGACGCTGACCGCAGTCTGGAAGTAGCGGCGCAGATCCTGCTCGTCATAGACGATCTCCATCGCCCGACCGCCCAGCACGTAAGACGGACGCACCACCAGCGGGTAGCCAATCTCTTTCGCTTTCTCTACCGCCTGTTCAATGGCGGTGACGGTGGCGTTCGCCGGCTGCTTCAGCTTCAGACGGTCAACCGCGTGCTGGAAGCGCTCACGGTCTTCCGCACGGTCGATAGCGTCCGGGCTGGTACCGATAACCGGTACGCCTGCGGCTTCCAGAGCGCGCGCCAGCTTCAGCGGCGTCTGGCCGCCGTACTGCACGATAACGCCTTTTGGCTTCTCGATACGCACGATTTCCAGCACGTCTTCCAGGGTGACCGGCTCGAAGTACAGACGGTCGGAAGTGTCGTAGTCAGTAGAGACGGTTTCCGGGTTACAGTTGACCATGATGGTCTCGTAACCGTCTTCGCGCAGCGCCAGCGAGGCGTGTACGCAGCAGTAGTCGAATTCGATACCCTGACCGATACGGTTCGGGCCGCCGCCGAGGACCATGATTTTATCGCGGTCAACGGACGGGTTGGACTCGCACTCTTCTTCATAAGTGGAGTACATATAGGCGGTATCGGTGGCGAATTCCGCGGCGCAAGTGTCCACACGCTTGTAGACCGGGTGCAGATCATACTGGTCGCGCAGTTTGCGGATTTCCGCTTCCCGCACGCCCGCCAGCTTCGCCAGACGCGCATCGGCAAAGCCTTTACGCTTCAGGGTGCACAGGAAGTCAGCGTCGAGGCCGTTGATGCCCACTTCCGCCACTTTCTCTTCCAGACGGACCAGCTCTTCAATCTGCACCAGGAACCAGCGGTCGATGTTGGTCAGGTTGAAAACGCCGTCAACCGAGAGGCCCGCGCGGAACGCGTCGGCGATGTACCAGATACGCTCAGCGCCGGCGTCTTTCAGTTCGCGGCGGATTTTAGTCAGCGCTTCCGGATCGTCGAGGCTCACTTTCGGGTCGAAGCCAGTGGCGCCCACTTCCAGACCGCGCAGCGCTTTCTGCAAGGACTCCTGCTGGGTACGGCCAATCGCCATCACTTCGCCGACGGACTTCATCTGGGTGGTCAGACGGTCGTTGGCGCCGGCGAATTTTTCGAAGTTAAAGCGTGGGATTTTCGTGACCACGTAGTCGATGGACGGCTCGAAGGAAGCCGGGGTACGGCCGCCGGTGATGTCGTTCATCAGCTCGTCGAGGGTGTAACCTACCGCCAGCTTGGCGGCCACTTTAGCAATCGGGAAGCCGGTGGCTTTGGAGGCCAGCGCCGAGGAGCGGGAAACGCGCGGGTTCATTTCGATAACGATCAGGCGACCGTTTTTCGGGTTGACCGCGAACTGAACGTTAGAGCCGCCGGTTTCGACGCCGATTTCACGCAGCACCGCCATCGAGGCGTTACGCATGATTTGGTACTCTTTGTCGGTCAGGGTCTGCGCCGGCGCAACGGTGATGGAGTCACCGGTATGGATCCCCATGGCGTCGAAGTTTTCGATAGAGCAGACGATGATGCAGTTGTCGTTCTTATCGCGCACCACTTCCATCTCATACTCTTTCCAGCCGATCAGCGATTCATCAATCAGCAGCTCGTTGGTGGGAGAGAGATCCAGGCCGCGGGTACAAATCTCTTCGAACTCTTCGCGGTTATAGGCGATGCCGCCGCCGGTGCCGCCCATGGTGAACGACGGACGGATGATGCACGGATAGCCGACGTCAGCCGCTACCGCCAGCGCCTCTTCCATCGTGTGGGCGATACCGGAACGCGCGGTGTCGAGACCGATTTTTTTCATCGCGATATCGAAACGGCGACGGTCTTCGGCCTTGTCAATCGCATCGGCGGTGGCGCCAATCATGGTCACGCCGAATTCAGCCAGCACCCCCTGACGCTCCAGCTCCAGCGCGCAGTTCAGCGCCGTCTGGCCGCCCATGGTCGGCAGCACCGCGTCCGGGCGCTCTTTTTCGATGATTTTGCGCACCACTTCCCAGTGAATCGGCTCGATGTAGGTGGCATCGGCCATTTCCGGGTCGGTCATGATGGTCGCCGGGTTAGAGTTCACCAGGATAACGCGGTAGCCCTCTTCGCGCAGGGCTTTACAGGCCTGGGCGCCGGAGTAGTCAAACTCGCACGCCTGACCGATAACAATCGGGCCCGCGCCCAGAATCAGGATACTTTTTATGTCTGTACGTTTTGGCATGGCTCTTTTACTCCTGATTATTTCGCGGACTGACGGTATTGCTCAATTAACTCGATAAAGTGGTCGAACAGCGGCGCGGCATCGTGCGGCCCCGGGCTCGCCTCAGGGTGGCCCTGGAAGCTGAACGCCGGCTTGTCGGTGCGATGGATCCCCTGCAGGGTGCCGTCGAACAGCGACTTGTGGGTCACGCGCAGGTTGGCCGGCAGCGTCGCCTCATCCACGGCGAAACCGTGGTTCTGGGCGGTGATCATCACCACGTTATTATCAATATCTTTCACCGGGTGGTTGCCGCCGTGGTGGCCGAACTTCATCTTAATGGTCTTGGCGCCGCTCGCCAGCGCCAGCAGCTGATGGCCGAGGCAGATGCCGAACACCGGAATATCGGTCTCCAGGAATTTTTCAATCGCGTCGATAGCGTAATCACACGGCGCCGGGTCGCCAGGACCGTTGGAGAGGAAAATGCCGTCCGGATTGAGCGCCAGCACATCCGCCGCCGAAGTTTTCGCCGGCACCACCGTCAGGCGGCAGCCGCGATCAACCAGCATGCGCAGGATGTTGCGTTTCGCGCCGAAGTCATACGCGACGACGTGGAACGGCAGCTCGCTTTCCGCTTTCGCTTCCGGCAGGTCGCCCGCCAGGGTCCAGCTGCCTTGCGTCCAGCTGTAGGTTTCTGCGGTGGTCACTTCCTTCGCCAGGTCCATGCCGTTCAGGCCAGGGAACGCTTTCGCTTTTTCCAGCGCCAGCTGGGCATCCGGACTGTCGCCCGCGATGATGCAGCCGTTCTGCGCCCCTTTCTCACGCAGCAGACGCGTCAGCTTGCGGGTATCGATATCGGCAATCGCCACGATGTTATGGCGCTTCAGATAGGAAGAGAGGTCTTCGGTACTGCGGAAGTTGCTGGCAATCAGCGGCAGGTCGCGAATAACCAGACCCTGAGCATGTACCTGAGAAGATTCTTCATCGGCGGCGTTGGTGCCGACATTACCAATATGAGGATAAGTAAGAGTGACGATTTGGCGGGAATAGGAAGGATCAGTGAGGATTTCTTGATAACCGGTCATTGAAGTATTGAAAACGACTTCCCCAACCGCCGTGCCGGTTGCCCCGATGGCCCGACCGTGAAACTGGGTTCCGTCTTCCAGAACCAATAGCGCTGACTTAATCAAAACATCCTCCAGAGAATATCCACTCACTTTATTTGCATATTAATTCATAAACACGATCTGAATCAATGCAAATCTGTTGCCCGCAGATTTTTGGCAAACGGCGGCATTCTGGAGAGATGTCGGATAAAAGTCAACTTAAAGCGGAGATTTTTAATGTCATTTTACGCCACTGGCGCATAACACGTGATTTTTACGCCAAAAAGATCAACAAACCTGGCTGAGAAAACGCTTGCGGACGGCGAAGAGTGTAAAACCTGGCGCTGAGCGGCAAAAAAGTGGACCAAATGGTCAAAATTTACATTTCGTTCACTAAAAAACCGAACAACATCCAAACTTATAGCCTTCTCAGATGAACAACAACCAAAAACAGCCAAAAATAAAAAAGGGCAACAAAATATTGCCCCTTGCATCAATAACTTATTGATAGCAATAACCACATCACGATGGGTAATAATCGTTATAAACCATTCAGTTCCAGCACGTCACGCATATCAAAGAGGCCATTTTTCTTGCCTTTCAGCCACAATGCAGAGCGAACCGCACCATTAGCAAATGTCATCCGACTGGAGGCTTTATGGGTGATCTCAATACGTTCGCCAATATCAGCAAACATCGCTGTATGTTCACCGACGATATCCCCCGCGCGGACGGTCGCGAAGCCAATAGTGCCCGGGACGCGTTCGCCAGTGTGGCCTTCACGACTGTAGACCGCGCAGTCCTTGAGATCTTTGTTCAATGCCCCGGCGATCGCTTCGCCCATCGCCAGCGCGGTGCCTGACGGCGCATCCACTTTATGCCGATGGTGCGCTTCGATAATTTCGATGTCGGTGTAGTCGCCCATCACCTTCGCCGCCTTCTCCAGCAGCTTTAACAGAACATTGACGCCGACGCTAAAGTTAGCGGCAAAGACAATGGCAATCTCCTGCGCGGCATCGCTAATCGCCTGCTTGCCAGCGTCGTCAAAACCGGTGGTGCCGATGACCATCCCTTTGCCGTGGTCGCGGCAAAACGCCAGATGGTTCAGCGTGCCTTCCGGGCGGGTAAAATCGATCAACACGTCGAAATCATCTTTTACCGCCGTCAGGCTACTCTGCACCGTGACGCCCGCTTTGCCGGCGCCCGCCAGCTCGCCGGCGTCGCTGCCCACCAGGCTGGATCCTTCACGCTCCAGCGCCGCGCCCAGCGCCACTCCATCCATCTGCAGCGCAGCCTGAATTAACTGGCGTCCCATCCGGCCGCCCGCGCCGGCGATGGCCACGCGGATTTGTGCATCATGCATAGCTATTCTCTTTTGTTAACATTACGTAAATTGTTTTCAGAGTAACCAGCCCGTCAGCGGGCCGCTACTCAAAAACGCCGATAATTAGAAATTTATGACAAACGGCGGACGATATCAGTAAAAACTATATGATTGTGCCGCAATTCCTCGTTTACGCAGTGAGAACCAGGATGCGAATGATGATGCCCCGCCCGCACGGTGCGGGCGAGGACCATGTTGCAGAGGGTTACAGCGGGAAAAGCGCGCCGGCGGGAAACGCGGATAAAAACCAGGTCACCGCCAGCAGATCGGCGCTACCGCCGGGGCTAAGATGGCGGGCAATCAGATCGTCATCAAACTGGCGCAACGCCTCCAGCCCACCGTCAGCCAGCACGCCGCCCTGCCACAGCAGCCGCTGCGCCTCCTGCTGGACATAGTTCAATCCGGCCAGCCCGCCGCGTGACACCAGGTTGGTGTCATCATTCCATGCCATCAGATGCAGCAGGGTTTGCAGTAGCGCCAGATTGCTGTCGCCGGTCTCCTCCATCATGCGGTTAAAGACCGGTAATGCCTGGGTGCGCACAGTCAGGAATCCGCTCTCCGCCTCGCCGCGGGCGCCGGAGAAGCCGTAACGCAGAAAATGCATCTCGCCTTTGCTCAGCCGTTCCCCACTGGCGGAGGACAATTCCTGCATAACCATGCCGCGACAGAAGCGCGCCACCTGGTCGCAAAGCCGGTGCTGCTCTATCGGCTCGCCTTTCGAGACCAGCCTGCCCGCTGCCGCGCTGAGCAGGCCAAAAGCGAAGATCGCCCCACGATGGGTATTCACCCCGCCGGTGACCTCCAGCATATCGTTCTCGCAGGCCATTCCCACCGGACGCAGCATCATCAACACCTGCTCCGGCGCGACCGCCGCGGTATCGTGGCCCATGATAAAAAACTTCTCCATCCACGGCGCCACCACCGCGGTACTGGCCTCAAACGAGGCCAGATCCATATCCCGGTGCGCGCCAGCGTTACGAATATCCACCAGCCCGGGCTTAGGGGTCAGGCGAACTTCGGTCAACAGCGCGCGCTCTACCGCGCTGACCACCTCTTCGGCGCTCAGTGGTTTTCCGCGTAGCACACGCGGAGGTTGAATTAACACGTCGCTCATAGCCTTTCCCCTCTGCGCTTAGTCGCTGTTTTTCACCTGATGGATCACATCGATGACCGAACCGTCGCGATAGCGGACTACCGCCACCACCCGATCGGTAAATTCGATCGCTTTCGGTTTGCCCGTCAGCAACTCCGCGCACTGCTGCAGTTCCTCAATGGTCATCAGCGCAATACCGGCGTTGCGTAAATTGTCGATCAGGTCCTGGCGCGCCGGGTTTACCGCAATGCCATGGTCGGTGACCAGCACATCCACACTGGCTCCCGGCGTCACGCGGGTAAGCACCTTTTCCACGACGCAGGGAATGCGGCCGCGAACTAACGGCGCGGTAATGATGGTCAAATCCGCGCCGGCGGCGGTATCGCTATGGCCGCCTGACGCGCCGCGCAGCACGCCATTGGAGCCGGTCATCACGTTGACGTTAAAGTCGGTGTCAATTTCCAGCGCGCTGAGCATTACCACGTTTAAGCGCTCGCAGGAGGCCCCTTTGGAACCCGGGCTGGCATACTGATTGGTAGAGATTTCGACGTGGTTCGGGTTCTGCGCCAGCGAGCGCGCCGCATCGCCATCGAACGACTGGGTGTCGAGCAGCGTTTTAATCAGCCCTTTCTCATGCAGATCGACCATCGTCCCGGTGATGCCGCCAAGGCCGAAGCTGGCGGTGATACCGTTGCGGCGCATTTTGTCTTCCAGGAAGCGGCTCACCGCCAGCGAGGCGCCGCCGGTACCGGTCTGCAGTGAGAAACCCTCTTTAAAGTAACCGGAGTGTTCAACCACCTTCGCCGCCTGGCGGGCGATCAGCAGCTCGCGCGGGTTGCTGGTCAGACGAATGGCGCCAGCGGTGATTTTTTCCGGATCGCCTACTTCGTCCACCTGAACGATCAGATCCACCTGATCCTGGGCGATACTGGCCGGGTAGTTAGGGTAGTCCACCCACTCTTCGGTCAACAGCACGACGCATTTGGCATGTTCCGCATCAACGCGCGCGTAGCCCAGCGAGCCGCAGCGCGACTTACCGCTAAAGCCGTTGGCATTGCCAAACTCATCGCAGCAGGGAACGCCGAGGAACGCCACGTCAATGGACAACTCACCGCTTTGGATCAGCTGTACGCGACCACCATGAGAGTGGATCTGCACCGGATTTTCCATCAGCCCGGCGGAGATCTCCTCGCCGAGCTTCCCGCGCAGGCCGGAGGTGTAGATCTGGCGGATCACGCCGTTTTTAATATGCTCGATCAGCGGCCAGTGAGCGTCGATAAGCGAACTGGACGCCAGGGTCAGATCGCGAAAGCCCATCTCCGCCAGCTTCGCCACCACCATATTGACCACTTTGTCACCGCCGCGAAACGCGTGGTGGAACGAGATGGTCATGCCGTTTCGCAGGCCGGAACGACGGATTGCCGTTTCCAGCGAGTCGCAGATTTTACGCCGCCGCTTTTCCGTCTCACTGGCCAGCCATGGGCTTTTCGCCGTCACGCCGCTGTAAGGGGTCAATCCTTCCGGCATCACATACTGCTGATTAAGCATTGCTACTGTCTCTTTCATCTTATTCCCCTTAATCACGAATACCGGAAGCTGAAAGCGCCACCACTTTGCGCGCGTGGTCGATAATCGGTCCATCGATCATCTTGCCGTTCAGCGACACCACGCCCAGACCGCGCGACTCTGCCTCTTCCGCCGCGGCAATCACCTCCAGCGCATGGTCGACCTCTTTTCGCGTCGGGGCATAGACCTGGTGCAACAGTTCGATCTGGCGCGGGTTGACCAGTGATTTCCCGTTGAAGCCGAGGTTCTTCGCCAGATTCGCTTCCGCGAGGAAGCCCTCTTCATTATTAATATCCGACCACACGACGTCATAGGCGGCGATGCCGGCGACCCGCGCAGCATGTAGCACGGCGCAGCGGGCATAGAACAGCTCAGTGCCGTCGCCGCGGGAGGTGCCCATATCCATAACGTAGTCGAAGGCCGCCAGCGCGATGGCCGACAGACGCGGGCTGGCGCGGGCGATCTCGACCGCGTTTACCACCCCCAGCGCCGACTCGATGGCCGCCATAAGCCTGGTGCTACCCACTTCCCGGCCGCACTCGCGTTCAATCCGCTCAACGTGGGCTTCCAGTTCATGAATATCTTCTTTGCTGTCGGTTTTCGGCAGACGTACCATGTCCACACCCGCGCGTACCACCGCTTCCAGGTCGGCCAGACCAAACGGCGTATTTAGCGGGTTAATGCGCACCACGGTTTCGATATCCTGATACAGCGGATGCTGCAACGCCTGATACACCAGCAGGCGAGCGGTATCTTTCTCGCGCAGCGAAACGGCATCTTCAAGGTCGAACATCACCGCATCGGCGCCGTAAACGAATGAAGTACTTAACATGGCGGCATTGGCGCCGGGGATAAACAGCATACTGCGACGTGGTTTCATAGCTGGCTCCATTGCAATTGAGACTGTTGCGCCGCGCGCAGGGCCGCAGCCTGAACCCGGGCGCGCAGAACGCACTCCAGCGCCCCTTTATCATCCACCACCACGTTGGCCTGGCTAACGCCGAGCTGCGTCAGGGTTTCTCTGACCACCTGCTCAATCGCATCGCCAAACTGCTGCTTCACAATGCTGTCGATCTCCAGTTGAATGCCCGGCTGCGTCGCCGGCCCAATCCTGACCATCACATCGCTGGACTCCAGCGTGCCGGCCAGGGCGTCAATCTTCATTTCCATAGAGGCAAATCCTTTGTTATGGCGTAAAAATCAGGCGGTTTGATGTTCGCTTTCCGCCAGTTGCATCAGAAAAGAGAGGGTTCCCGGCGGCACCAGCGCCGCCACCGCCTGCCAGTTGCGCTGCCGGTACAGTTCGCGCACCCTGGAAGCCGATATCGGCCCGCCGTTTTTTTCGATTCGCGCCAGCTCAACCACCTCAACAGGCGGCGCGTCGCCTGGCGCTGCCAGCAACGCTTTCATACGCTGGTTGTAATGGCGGGTCAGCGAACACAGCGGCTCAGTGCCGACAAAACGATGGGTTATCTTCAGCGCCGGGGCTAAATGTTCGCGGAACAGCTGGAGATCGATCTGGTTGTGGCAGTCATCCACCCCCCCCTGTTCTTTGAGGAAGTAGCCAGGGAAGGTGGCCCGCGAGATGAGGTATGCCGAACCGGGATGCAGCGTTACCTTGTCGATGCCGGCAATCCCTTTTTCGATGAGCGTGTAGCGATCCTGATACGTGAAACGGGAGGCATCCTCTTTCACCACAAACAGGTGTAGCCAGTCGCACTGACGGGCCGCCTGCTCCACCAGCCAGCGGTGGCCGAGCGTGAACGGGTTGGCGTTCATCACGATAGCGCCTATTTTGCGTCCCGGCTGACGGTACATCGCCAGCTGGCGGCAGTAGCGGGTCAGCCGTTCGCGGCTATTTTCCAGTAACACGGCGAGATCGCCGGCCTGCGCGATTGGCCAGAATCCGGCGCCGGCAAAGAGCGCGACGTTACAGGGCTTAGTGAATAAAAACAGTTCACTGCGCCCCAGCTCGTAGGCCAGGGTGAGTAATTCTGTCAGTAGCTTAAGGCTCAGCCCCTCCCCCTGCAGCGAGGGGTCGATAGCGATGCACTTCAGGACGTTGCCGGCGATGGCGCCGCAGCCGACCAGCCGCTGCTGATACTCGGCGACAATGGCCATTTCGCAATCAGCCTCTAATGAGAGCTGATGCTGACGGAGAAAGAGGTCAATCGCCTCTCGCCGCGATTTATCCTTCCGTAGCAGAACGCGTTTTAATATCAGAGTCATTTTTTAGCACTTCGTTATTCCAAAACGACCTGTATTTCGCCAGCGTTCGGCTATCGATTCTTGTATTTAAATCACAATTTTCCCCGTCGCTTAATTGGCTTTATGGTTTTTATGTTGTTAATTCATTCAGCATAATAAAAATAATTAAATTAATTAAAAACACGAGTATTCAGTGAAGGTTATCACACCTTAACACTGAGTCTATTTATTACTATGCGCCGGTCTTATTACTTCATTGATAAACAGGATAACGTTTATGACTAACATGAGCCAGGCTCCGACGACGGAGAAAAAGGGCGTAAGCGACCTGCTGGGATTTAAAATCTTCGGCATGCCGTTACCCCTTTATGCGTTTGCGTTAATTACGCTATTACTTTCCCACTTCTTTAATGCGTTACCCACCGACCTGGTTGGCGGCTTTGCCATTATGTTTATTATCGGCGCCATCTTTGGCGAGATTGGCAAACGGCTGCCGATATTTAATAAATATATTGGCGGCGCGCCGGTGATGATCTTCCTCGTCGCCGCTTATTTCGTTTACGCAGGCATTTTTACCCAAAAAGAAATTGATGCAATCACTAATGTGATGGATAAAAGCAACTTCCTGAACTTATTCATCGCAGTTTTGATAACTGGCGCCATTCTCTCGGTTAACCGTAAACTGCTGTTGAAATCGCTGCTGGGTTATATTCCGACGATCCTTATGGGGATCCTCGGCGCATCTATCTTCGGGATTATCATCGGCCTGTGCTTCGGTATTTCCGTAGACCGCATCATGATGCTGTACGTCCTGCCGATTATGGGCGGCGGCAACGGCGCAGGCGCGGTTCCGCTGTCTGAAATTTATCACTCCGTCACCGGCCGCTCCCGTGAAGAGTACTACTCCACCGCGATTGCCATTCTGACCATCGCCAATATCTTCGCCATCGTTTTTGCCGCACTGCTCGATATTATCGGTAAAAAACACACCTGGCTGAGCGGGGAAGGCGAACTGGTACGTAAAGCCTCCTTTAAAGTCGATGATGATGAAAAAGCAGGCCAGATTACCCATCGCGAAACGGCAGTCGGCCTGGTGCTCGCCACCACCTGTTTCCTGCTGGCCTACGTCATTGCCAAGAAAATTTTGCCAAGCATTGGCGGTGTCTCAATCCACTATTTCGCCTGGATGGTGCTGATCGTCGCGGCGCTGAATGCTTCCGGCCTCTGCTCGCCGGAGATCAAAGCCGGGGCCAAACGCCTGTCTGACTTCTTCTCTAAGCAGCTGCTGTGGGTACTGATGGTCGGCGTCGGCGTGTGCTACACCGACCTGCAGGAAATTATCGACGCGATTACCTTCGCGAACGTCATCATCGCTGCGGTAATCGTCGTAGGTGCTGTCGTCGGGGCGGCCATCGGCGGCTGGATGATTGGCTTCTTCCCGATCGAATCCGCCATCACCGCAGGCCTGTGCATGGCTAACCGCGGCGGCTCAGGCGACCTGGAAGTGCTCTCTGCCTGTAACCGTATGAATCTTATCTCTTATGCGCAAATCTCCTCCCGTCTGGGCGGCGGTATTGTGCTGGTCATCGCCAGCATTGTGTTCGGCATGATGATGTAACCAACACGCACGATGGCGATGTTTGAGCGTCAACCACAGCGATGCCAGTCAGGGGCCAGAGCCGGGGGCGGCTTCGGGAAATCCCCCCTACTCCTTAGCCGGAAGTATCGTTTGGTTAACCTTCAAACACGCCGTCGTGCCCTTACTTTAGGGTCTTTCAATGACTGAAGCTGTACTGCTGGGTGAAGGCTTCACCCTGATGTGCCTCGGCATGGGGTTCGTGCTGGCGTTTCTGTTTCTGCTGATTTTCGCCATCCAGGGGATGTCCGCCGCCGTCAACCGCTTCTTCCCCGAACCGGCTGCGGCGCCAAAAGCGACGCCACTGCCCGCCGTTGCGCCCGCCGGCGACTTCGCCCGCTTAACGCCGGCGATTGTCGCCGCCATTCACCACCACCGCCGTCTTCACCCTTAATTCACGGAGGAATTCATGACCGTTGCCATTACCGATGTCGTCCTGCGCGACGCCCACCAGTCCCTGTTCGCCACCCGTCTGCGTCTCGACGATATGCTCCCCGTCGCCGCTCAGCTTGACGACGTCGGCTACCGCTCGCTGGAGTGCTGGGGCGGCGCCACCTTCGACGCCTGCATCCGCTTCCTCGGCGAGGACCCGTGGGTCCGCCTGCGCGAGCTGAAAAAGGCGATGCCGAAAACCCCGCTGCAGATGCTGCTCCGCGGCCAGAACCTGCTCGGCTACCGTCACTACGCCGACGACGTGGTCGAACGCTTCGTGGAGCGCGCCGTCAAAAACGGCATGGACGTCTTCCGCGTCTTCGACGCCATGAACGACCCGCGCAACATGCAGGCCGCCCTGCAGGCGGTCCGCAGCCACGGCGCCCACGCCCAGGGCACCCTGAGCTACACCACCAGCCCGGCCCACACCCTGCAGACCTGGCTCGACCTCACCGAACAGCTGCTGGAGACCGGCGTCGACTCCATCGCGATTAAAGACATGTCCGGCATTCTTACCCCCGGCGCCGCCTTTGAGCTGGTCAGCGAAATCAAAAAACGCTTTGCAGTCACCCTGCACCTGCACTGCCACGCCACCACCGGCATGGCGGAGATGGCCCTGCTGAAGGCCATTGAAGCCGGCGTCGACGGCGTCGATACCGCCATCTCCTCGATGAGCGCCACCTACGGCCACCCGGCCACCGAAGCGCTGGTGGCCACCCTCGCGGGTACTGAGCACGACACCGGGCTGGATATCCACAAGCTGGAGAGCATCGCGGCGTACTTCCGCGAGGTGCGTAAGAAGTACCACGCCTTCGAGGGCCAGCTGAAAGGCACCGACAGCCGCATTCTGGTCGCCCAGGTGCCGGGCGGGATGCTCACCAACCTCGAAAGCCAGCTGAAGCAGCAGAACGCCGCGGACAAACTCGACCAGGTACTGGCGGAAATCCCCCGCGTGCGCGAGGACCTCGGCTTCATCCCGCTGGTCACCCCGACCTCGCAGATTGTCGGCACCCAGGCGGTGCTCAACGTGCTGACCGGCGAGCGCTATAAAACCATCGCTAAAGAAACGGCGGGCATTCTGAAAGGTGAGTACGGCCACACGCCGGCGCCGGTGAACGCCGCCCTGCAGGCCCGCGTACTGGACGGCGCTGAAGCCATCACCTGCCGCCCGGCGGACCTGCTGAAGCCGGAGCTGGCGCAGCTGGAAGCCGACGTGAAGCGCCAGGCGCAGGAGAAGCATATTCAGCTGGCGGAGAACGCCATCGACGACGTGCTGACCGTGGCCCTGTTCCCGCAAATCGGCCTGAAGTTCCTGGAGAATCGCAATAACCCGGCGGCGTTCGAGCCGGTGCCGCAGGCTGAAGAGGTCAAACCGGCGGCAAAAGCCGATAAACCGGCGGCCTCCGGCGTCTACACCGTGGAAGTGGAAGGCAAAGCCTTTGTGGTGAAGGTCAGCGACGGCGGCGACGTCAGCCAGCTGACGGCAGCGGCTCCCGTGCAGGCCGCTGCGCCTGCCGCCGCCCCGGCCGGCGCCGGCACCCCGGTCACCGCGCCGCTGGCGGGCACTATCTGGAAAGTGATTGCCGGCGAGGGTCAGAGCGTGGCCGAAGGCGACGTGCTGCTGATTCTGGAAGCCATGAAGATGGAAACCGAAATCCGCGCCGCCCGGGCCGGGACCGTCCGCGGTATCGCGGTGAAAGCCGGCGATGCGGTGGCGGTCGGCGACACCCTGCTGCAGCTGGCGTAACGACGAGGAGCGGAAATGGAAAGTCTGAACGCCCTGATTCAGGGGATGGGGCTGATGCACCTGGGGTTCGGCCAGGCGGTGATGCTGCTGGTCAGCCTGCTGCTGCTCTGGCTGGCGATTGCGAAGAAGTTCGAGCCGCTGCTGCTGCTGCCGATTGGCTTCGGCGGCCTGCTGTCGAACATCCCGGAGGCCGGCCTGGCGCTGAGCGCCCTGGAGAGCCTGCTGGCCCACCACGACCCGGCGCAGCTGGCGGTGATTGCCGCGAAGCTCCACTGCGCGCCGGACGTCCACGCCATTAAGGAGGCGCTGGCCCTGGCCCTGCCGTCGGTGCAGGGGCAGATGGAGAGCCTGGCGGTAGACATGGGCTACTCCGCCGGGGTGCTGGCCATCTTCTATAAGGTGGCGATTGGCTCGGGCATCGCGCCGCTGGTGATTTTTATGGGCGTCGGGGCGATGACCGACTTCGGCCCGCTGCTGGCCAACCCGCGCACCCTGCTGCTGGGGGCGGCGGCGCAGTTCGGTATCTTCGCCACCGTCCTCGGGGCGCTGACGCTGAACTACTTCGGCCTGATTTCGTTCACCCTGCCGCAGGCGGCGGCCATCGGCATCATCGGCGGCGCCGACGGCCCGACGGCGATTTACCTGTCGGGCAAGCTGGCGCCGGAGCTGCTGGGGGCCATCGCGGTGGCCGCCTACTCCTACATGGCGCTGGTGCCGCTGATCCAGCCGCCGATCATGAAGGCGCTGACCACGGATAAGGAGCGGAAGATCCGCATGGTGCAGCTGCGTACGGTGAGTAAGCGGGAGAAGATCCTCTTCCCGGCGGTGCTGTTGCTGCTGGTGGCGCTCCTGCTGCCGGACGCCGCGCCGCTGCTGGGAATGTTCTGCTTCGGCAACCTGATGCGCGAGAGCGGGGTGGTGGAGCGGCTGAGCGATACGGTGCAGAACGCGCTGATCAACATCGTGACCATCTTCCTCGGGCTGTCGGTGGGGGCCAAGCTGGTGGCGGACAAGTTCCTGCAGCCGCAGACCCTGGGGATCCTGCTGCTGGGGGTGATCGCCTTCTGCGTGGGGACCGCCGCCGGGGTGCTGATGGCGAAGCTGCTGAACAGGTTCAGTAAGAACCCGATCAACCCGCTGATCGGTTCAGCCGGGGTGTCGGCGGTGCCGATGGCGGCCAGGGTGTCGAACAAGGTGGGTCTGGAAGCGGACGGGCAGAACTTCCTGCTGATGCACGCGATGGGCCCGAACGTGGCGGGGGTGATCGGCTCGGCGATCGCCGCCGGGGTGATGCTCAAGTACGTGCTGGCGATGTAGGCCGGCGTCCTCCCCGGAGGCGTGGCCGTTGCCCCGCCTCCGGGTCAGGATTAACAACGCCCCTTTGCCATCGATCACTTTTCTGAAATTAGCGGTTCTGTGCGCCATCTGCGGGTTCTCGGGCCGCGAAACGGGGAAACTAATCATTTAATGTCTATTGGCGCTATGTATACCCGAAAAATCACCCACTGGTTTGCCAGGCGATCGTTTCAGAATCGCATCTTCCTGCTGATCTTATTCACCTCGACGATCGTTATGCTGGCGATGTCATGGTATCTGACCGACATTACCGAAGAGCGTCTGCATTACCAGGTCGGGCAGCGGGCGCTGATTCAGGCAATGCAGATTTCGGCGATGCCGGAGCTGGTCGAGGCGGTTCAGAAACGCGACCTCGCCAGAATCAAAGCGCTTATCGACCCCATGCGTTCGTTCTCCGACGCCACCTATATCACCGTCGGTGATGCTAGCGGCCAGCGCCTCTATCACGTCAACCCTGATGAAATCGGCAAATCGATGGAGGGCGGCGACAGCGATGAAGCACTATTAAACGCGAAAAGCTACGTGTCAGTGCGCAAAGGCTCGCTGGGTTCGTCGCTGCGCGGTAAATCACCGATTCAGGACGAGACCGGCAAGGTGATCGGCATTGTGTCGGTAGGCTATACCATTGAACAGTTAGAAAACTGGCTCAGCCTGCAGATAAGCTCGCTGCTGATCCCGATGGCGATCATGTTACTGCTCCTGCTCTACTGCGCCCGCCGCTTCTCGTTGCATATCAAAAAGCAGATGCTGAATATGGAACCCCAACAGCTGTCGCAGCTGTTGATCCAGCAAAGCGTATTGTTTGAATCCGTGTTCGAAGGGCTTATCGCCATCGACTCCCGTTACAAGATCACCGCGATTAATCAGACTGCCCGCCGGTTGCTCAACCTGAGCCAACCGGAAACGACGCTTATCGGTAAAGGGATCAGCAGCGTGATTTCGCAGGAGGCTTTCTTCTACGATGCGCCGCAGACCAATAAAAAAGACGAGATCGTCACCTTCAATCAGATCAAAGTGATCGCCAGCCGGATGGCGGTGATCTTAAATAATGAGCCACAGGGCTGGGTGATCAGCTTTCGTAGTAAAGACGATATCAACACCCTCAGCCTGCAGCTTAGCCAGGTACAACAATATGCCGATAACCTGCGCGCCGTGCAGCATGAGCATCGCAATCTGATCTCCACCATCGCCGGCCTGCTGTTTCTTAAACGCTACGATCATGCGCTGGATCTGATCCAACAGCAGTCGGAAAGTCACCAGAAGGTCATCGATTTTATCGCGCGTAATTTCCAGGACAACCACCTGGCCGGGCTGTTGATCGGCAAATATTACCGGGCCAAAGAGCTTGGACTTGAGCTGATTTTCGATCCAGCCTGCTTCGTCGACAGATTACCCACCGCCCTTTCTCACAACGAATGGATCTCGATCGTGGGGAATCTGCTTGATAACGCCTACAATGCCAGCCTGCAACAGCCGCAGGGCTCAAGGCAGATAGAGTGCCTGATCAACAGTGACGGCCACGAGGTGATTATCGAGGTCGCCGATCAGGGATGCGGCATTGACGAGACGCTGCGCGATCGGATCTTCGAGCGCGGCGTCACCAGCAGCGTCAGCAAAGATCATGGCATCGGACTCTGGCTGGTTCGCAGCTACGTGGAACAGGCAGGCGGCAGCATCGTCGTCGAAAATAACATTCCTTTTGGCACCATCTTTACTCTTTATATTCCCCTGACCCGAGATGAACATCATGGATAGCATCACCACTCTTATCGTTGAAGACGAACCTATGCTGGCGGAGATCCTGGTGGATAACATCAAACAGTTTCCCCAGTTCGACGTCATTGGCATTGCGGATAAACTCGAGAGCGCCAGGAAACAACTCAGACTGTATCAACCGCAGTTGATCCTGCTGGATAATTTCTTACCTGACGGCAAAGGTATCGACCTGATCCGCCATGCGGTCAGTACCCATTACAAGGGGCGGATTATCTTTATTACCGCTGATAATCATATGGATACCATCAGCGAAGCACTGCGCCTGGGGGTGTTCGACTATCTGATTAAGCCGGTGCACTATCAGCGCCTGCAGCACACCCTGGAGCGCTTCGCTCGCTATCGCAGCTCGCTGCGTTCCAGCGAACAAGCCAGCCAGATCCACGTCGATGCGCTGTTTAATATTCAGGCTCGGGAACAGACGGAACCGGCCAGCGCACCGCTACGCGGGATTGATGAAAGCACCTTTCAGCGCGTACTCCAGCTGTTTGCCGACACGGGGGTGGTGCATACCGCCGACTCGCTGGCGCGTATCCTTGGCAGCAGCAAAACCACCGCCCGCCGTTATCTGGAACAAGGGGTGAAGAACGACTTTCTGGAAGCGGAAATCAGCTACGGCAAGGTTGGTCGACCGGAGCGTATTTATCGCGGCAAACAGACCTCCCCTGAGCAGGTCTGAAACGTTTACGCCAGGGAATAGCTGACCACCAGCTGCCCCTTCTTCATCTTAATCTGACTGATAAGAATGTCGCCCAGCTCCGCCAGGCGGGCGACATGTGTGCCACCGCAGGGATAGGCGGGCAGTTCGCCAAACCCCACCATGCGCGAACCCTCAGCGAAGATCACCTGACGCGGGAGGTCCTGCGCCTGCCATGCCTTCACCTGGCTCAGCAGCGCGCTGGCGTCGGGTATCACGGCGTGGTTCCCGCCGGTGAAAGCGATCCGCCCCTCGCCAGGCCAGTGGTGCGCTTTCACCGGTTGCCAGCCAAGCTGTTCGCCCGCCAGGCCAAGCAGGTGGCCGGCGGAATGCAGGCGGGCATGCAGTTGTCTCGCGGAGGCATCTATTCTCATCTCCACTTCACCGAGGGGAAGCGGTTGCGACAGAATATGCAGCACGCTGTCGCCACGCACAATAACCGTCTCAACGGCCTGACCAGCTATCCAGCCGCGATCCGCCGGTTGACCGCCCCCTTGCGGGTGAAACAGCGTCCGATCCAGTTCGATGGCGTAGCGGCCATCCGCTTCCGCAGTGCAGGCGATGATCTGGGCGCGCCCATCGGTAGCGTCGCTGGTGTAATAAACCCGTTCAGTCATAGTGATTCTCCTCTCTGTCCGCCCAGTATATTATTAATACCGACAGCGATAATCCTATCACCAGCCAATGCACTCTTGCCCCGGGAGCACAAATGAATCTCAGCCTCCTGCCCGACCTTGCCCTTTTCGTCCAGATCGTCGA
This sequence comes from Klebsiella sp. M041, assembly GCF_059759695.1. Classification (NCBI taxonomy): domain Bacteria; kingdom Pseudomonadati; phylum Pseudomonadota; class Gammaproteobacteria; order Enterobacterales; family Enterobacteriaceae; genus Klebsiella; species Klebsiella sp. M041. The sequence continues at coordinate 151,529 of NZ_JCAXWU010000003.1, read as the reverse complement.
CCAGGGCAGCTTCTCCGCCGTCGCCCGCCAGAGCGGCATTACCCCTTCCGCCGTTAGCCGCAGCGTGTCGCGGCTGGAGCGAGAGATGGGCTGCAAACTGCTGCAGCGTACCACCCGCAAGCTGCGTCTGAGCGATGCCGGGGAAACGGTGTATCAGCATGCCCAGCAGATGCTGGAAGCGGCGCGACAGGCGATGGATTCCGCCGGCAGTCGCCAAACGGTCGCCCAGGGAAAGCTGACGCTCAGCGTGCCGAAAGCCGTCGGCCGCTTCGTGATCCATCCGCTGATGATGGCGTTTTTTCAGCGTTACCCGCAGGTTGACGTCTGCCTGCGGCTGGAAGATCGCCCTCTGGATTTTATCGATGACGGTATCGATCTGGCGTTACGCATCACCGATACCCCCTCGCCCGGTCTGCATGGCAAACCGTTGATGCCAGTCACGCACGTTATCTGCGCCACTGAGGCCTATTTACAGCGCCACGGTATGCCGCGCACGCCGCAGGAACTGCGCGCGCACAGCTGCATCAGCCTTGGCGAAACGCCCGCCGACGCGCGCTGGAAGTTCCGTCGGGAAGGGAGAACCGAAACGGTGCAAACATACGGGCGGTACGCCGCCAACCATACCGCCGTGCGCCTCGACGCGGTCAGACAGCATTTAGGGATCGGCAGCCTGCCGCTGTTCACCGCCCGCGAGGCGCTGGCGAATGGCGACATCGTGCAGGTGCTGCCCGAATGGGAATTTATCAGCAGCTACTCTGGCGATCTGTGGCTGCTCTGGACGGGAGATAAGCATATGCCCGCCAGAATGCGGGCGATGATTGATTATCTCAGCGAGACGGTGCCGACGCTGAACGCAGGCAGCATAGCGCCAGCGAAATAACCGCAAACCACGGAATGATAATCCCCAGCACGAACCAGAGCCCGGAGCGGCCGATATCATGCATCCGCCGGCAGCCGATCGCCAGCAGAGGGAGAGTCATCAGCAGCAACCACAGCGCAGCAAAGGGAATAACAACAAAACTGAGGATGCCGTATTGAGGGTTAATGCTGGTTGCCAGCCACCAGACGGCCAGCGGCGCGCTGGCGATCAGTAGATTGATAAGAAAAAACGTCCAGAACTGCTGTCGGCTGGCCCGGCCGCTAAAATTAAAGGTCTCTTTCCAGCCGCTTAAATACGCCTGTCCATAGGTCATCACTTCTTTCCTTGAAGATTGGGTGAGTATTACGGCGCCAGGGCGATCACCTCCGCCGCCCAGCGCTGAAACCCTTCGACATCGATATCCAGCGCCACCTGGGCATTGGCCGGCTGGCCCAGTCGCCCTTCGATATCCACCACCGTGGCGCCGGCGGTCCAGGTTCCCTGCGTCTCCACCGCCACAAAACACGGCTGTAGGGTGAACAGTTCCGGGCGGACCAGCCAGGCGATAGCGCAGAGATCGTGCATTCTCAGACCACTGCTCATACTGCCGCTGCGATAGTGGCTAAACAGCGCATGGAGCATTTTACCGGTCTGATTCAGCGTCGGCAGGGTCGCCAGATAATCCGCCGTCAGCAGCGCCCGATTGGTGACGTCCAGTCCGCACATGACAATCTCCAGCCCGCTGTGGAAGACTTTCGCGGCGGCTTCCGGGTCGATGGCAATATTGAATTCGGCATTCGGCGTAAAGTTGCCCCGGCCCGCCGAGCCGCCCATGATCACCAGCCGGCGAATGTTGAACACGCATTCGGGATACTGGGTCAGCAGCAGCGCAATATTGGTCAATGGGCCAATCGCCACCAGAGTGATCGGCTCGGCAGCATGCATCAGCGCATCGCGGATCGCCTGGAAGGCCGGCTTCGCCAGCGGCTGCCGGTGATGCTCAACAAAGTCATACCCTTCCATACCGGATTCGCCATGCACCGAGGCGGCATCGCGCAGGGGACGCACCAGCGGCATCGAGGCGCCCTGCGCCAGCGGCACATCGGCATGCCAGAAGTGCAGCAGCTGCAGCGCGTTACGGGTCGTCTTCTCTACCGAGACATTGCCCGCCACGGTGGTCATCAGCTGCAGATCCAGCTCAGGGGCGAACAGCGCCGCGGCAATAGCAGCAGCATCGTCGATGCCCGGGTCTGTATCAAGAATGATCGGTAAGCGCATGGTTTCTCCCTAAAAAAAATGCCAGACGTTAAGTCTGGCATCTTCTCATACTGCTGACGGAAAGAACTTACTCTACTTCACGGACATCCACACGCAGCTCTTTCGGCACTTCAAAGACGATATTCTCTTCCCGGCCTTCCAGCGGTACGGCTTCGCCGCCGCCCAGCTCCTGCAGGCGGGTAATGACGTTCTGCACCAGAATATCCGGCGCCGACGCGCCCGCCGTCACGCCGACGCAGCCCGCATCCTTGACCCACGCTTCCTGAATATCGGAGGCATCGTCAATCAGGTAAGCCGCCTTACCCATCCGCTGCGCCAGTTCGGCGAGGCGGTTTGAATTGGAGGAGTTTTTCGAACCAACCACCAGCACCACGTCAGCCTGCTCCGCCAGCGCGCGCACCGCTTCCTGACGGTTAGTGGTGGCATAGCAAATGTCGTCTTTGCGCGGGCCGACGATTTTCGGGAAACGCGCGCGCAGCGCGTCAATCACATCCGAGGTATCATCCACCGAGAGGGTGGTCTGGGTCATAAACGACAGCCGGGCGTCGTTTTTGACTTCCAGCTTGAGAACGTCTTCCGGCGACTCGACCAGGTACATGCCCCCTTGCGGGTTATTGTACTGCCCCATCGTGCCTTCGACTTCCGGGTGCCCGGCATGGCCGATCAAAATCGACTCTTCGCCACGGCGGCTGGCGCGGGCGACTTCCATATGCACTTTCGTCACCAGCGGACAGGTGGCGTCGAACACCGTCAGATCGCGGCTCTTCGCTTCATTCCGTACCGCCTGCGATACGCCGTGAGCGGAGAAGATCAGGATCGCGCCATCCGGTACTTCGCTGATCTGTTCGATAAAAATGGCGCCGCGCTTGCGCAGGCTATCCACCACATAGCGGTTATGCACCACTTCATGACGAACATAGATCGGCGCGCCGTACAGCGTCAGCGCGTTTTCTACAATGCTGATAGCGCGGTCAACGCCAGCGCAAAAGCCGCGCGGGTTAGCCAACAGGATCTGCATGTTAATCCTCCAGCGCCGGATCGATCTCCAGCACTTCAATATCAAAATGAACGGTGCGCCCGGCCAGCGGATGGTTGAAGTCGACGGTGATGGAATCGCCGTTCACTTCACGGATCACGCCAGGCATTTCGCTGCCATCCATTGCGGTAAAGAGCATAATCGCGCCGATCTCCGGCTCGCCGGCGTCGATAAACTCGCGGCGAGAGAAATACTGAATCAGGTCCGGGCTCGGGACGCCAAATGCGGCGTCAGGCTCCAGCGAAAAGGCCTTTTTCTCGCCCTCTTTCAGACCAAGAAGCTGTTGCTCCAGCCCCTCAGACAGGGAGGTGTCGCCGAGGCGAAACAGCGCCGGTTTGCCATTGTTACGGGTGGACTCGGCGGTGGATCCATCGTCCAGCTTCAGCGTGAAGTGAACGAGAACCGCGCTGTTGCTCTGTACGGATTTAGACATGCAAATTGCTCGCTTGTTTTCGGTCACCTGTTGCCTGGAGGCGCTACGCTTACCGGGCGACGGGAGACCACACATTCTGTAGGCCGGGCAGGCGTGGCGCCACCCGGCATTAACATTTACGCCTGCTCTTTTGCGGTCGGTTTCGGCAGGAAGCCTTCCAGCACAATCATCGCCGCGCCGATGCAGATAGCGCTATCGGCGAGGTTGAAAGTGGCGAAGTGCCAGTCGCCGACGTAGAAGTCGATCATATCGACCACAAAGCCGTGCCACAGGCGATCGAACAAGTTGCCCAGCGCGCCGCCGATAATCAGGGCGTAGGCTATATTGTTCAGCTTTTGCGTCGCCTTCGAACGGTACATCAGCACCGTCAGCACCACGCAAATGCCGATGGCGATCCCGGAAAAGAACCAGCGCTGCCAGCCGCCGCTGTCGGCGAGGAAGCTAAAGGCCGCGCCATAGTTGCGGGCATAATGCAGATTAAGCGACGGGAACAGCGGAACCGTCTCCCCCAGAGCGAAGTTCTGGAGGATCAGGAATTTGCTGCCCAGATCGATAATCAGCACGGCTACGACCACCCACAGCCAGCGTAGCCCCGTTGAACAAATCGATTTACTCATCAGGCGAATTTACGTTGCTCGCCGTCACCGGCGACGTTGCTCACACAGCGTCCGCAGATTTCCGCGTGTTCCGCCACCTTGCCGATATCGGTGGTGTAATGCCAGCAGCGCGGGCATTTCTCACCTTCAGCTTTGCTCAATGCGACTTTCAGTCCTTTGAGCAGTTCGCTCTGCTGGGCATCAGCAGGCGCGCTCGCATAGTCTGCGACGTTCGCCCCGGAGGTCAACAGGACAAATCGCAATTCATCGCCCAGCGCGTTGAGCTTAGCGGCCAGATCGGCATCAGCATACAGCGTCACCGAGGCTTCCAGCGAGCCGCCGACTTTCTTATCCGCACGCGCCTGTTCAATCACTTTGTTGACTTCGCCACGGACTTTCAGCAGCTCATCCCAGAAGCCGTCATTCATCGCTTCGTTGTCGGCCAGACCGAAGAGACCTTGATACCATTCGCCGGTAAAGACGTATTTCTCACGCTCGCCCGGCAGGTAACCCCAGATTTCGTCCGCGGTGAAGGACATGATCGGCGCCATCCAGCGCACCAGCGCTTCCACGATGTGGAACAGCGCGGTCTGGCAACTGCGACGTGCCACGCTGTCCGCCCTGGCGGTGTACTGACGGTCTTTGATGATGTCGAGGTAGAACGAGCCCATCTCAATGGAGCAGAAGCGCATCAGGCGCTGCACCACTTCGTGGAAGTCGTAGGATTCGTAGGCTTTCAGGATATCTTCCTGTGCCGCCTGCGCGCAGCCGACCGCCCAGCGATCCAGCACCACCATCTCTTCCGGTTTGACCATGTCTTTTGCCGGATCGAAACCGTTCAGGTTGGCCAGCAGGAAGCGCGCGGTGTTACGGATACGACGATAGCTGTCCGCGGCGCGTTTGAGGATCTCGTCAGAGACCGCCATTTCGCCAGTGTAGTCGGTGGAAGCCACCCACAGGCGCAGGATATCGGCGCCCAGCTTGTTCATCACGTCCTGCGGGCTAACGGTGTTGCCGATAGACTTGGACATTTTGCGGCCCTGACCATCGACGGTGAAGCCGTGGGTCAGTACCTGACGATATGGCGCTTTGCCTTTCATCGCCGTGGAAATCATCAGAGAGGACATGAACCAGCCGCGATGCTGGTCGGAGCCTTCCAGATACATATCGGCGGCGTGACCGGCGAATTCCGGACGCACGTCAACCACGGAAGAGTGGGTCGACCCGGAGTCAAACCAGACGTCGAGGGTATCCGGCACTTTCTCGTAGCTGTCAGCGTCATCGCCAAGGATGTCGCGGGAATCGAGATCCCACCATGCCTGGATGCCGTCGACTTCAACACGCTTCGCGACTTCTTCCATCAGCTCAAGGGTACGCGGGTGCAGTTCGTGAGTTTCTTTATGCACGAACAGCGACATCGGCACGCCCCAGGTACGCTGACGGGAGATGCACCAGTCAGGACGGTTGGCGACCATCGATTCGATACGCGCCTGGCCCCAGTCCGGGATCCACTGCACGCCTTTGATCTCTTTCAGCGACTGCGCACGCAGACCTTTCTGATCCATGCTCACGAACCACTGCGGGGTGGCGCGGAAGATGATTGGCGACTTGTGGCGCCAGCAGCACGGATAGCTGTGCTGCATTTTTTCCACATGCAGCAGCGCGCCGCGCTCTCGCAGCATCTCAACGATGATATCGTTGGCTTTGAAGACGTTGATACCGTCCAGAGACGGATAGGTGCCTGGCAGATAAGCCCCGTCCGGGCCAACCGGGTTAGCGATTTCCAGACCGTATTTCTGGCTGATCGTGTAATCGTCCGGACCGTGGCCGCCGGCGGTATGCACCGCACCGGTACCGGCATCCAGCGTCACGTGGTCGCCAAGGATCGCCGGCACGTCGAAATCGAGGAACGGGTGCTGGAAACGCATCAGTTCAAGCTCGGCGCCGTTCACCGCCGCCAGGATGGTGTAATCGGCCGCGCCAACGCGCTTCATCACGCTCTCAACGAGGTCTTTCGCCAGGATCAGCGCCTGGCCGTCCACCTGCACCAGCGCATAGTCGAACTCTGGCGACAGGGAGATGGCGCGGTTAGCCGGCAGGGTCCACGGGGTGGTGGTCCAGATAACCAGCGACACCGGGCCGTTGACGTCGGCGACGCCGAATTTCGCCAGCACCGCGGCTTTATCTACCGCGTGGAATGCCACGTCGATGGATGGAGAAGTCTTGTCGTAATACTCCACTTCCGCTTCCGCCAGCGCGGAACGGCAGTCTACGCACCAGTGCACCGGCTTGGCGCCTTTATGCAGGTGACCGTTGCCGATGATTTTACCCAGCGCGCGAATGATGTTGGCTTCGGTTTTGAAGTCCATGGTCAGATACGGATGCGACCAGTCGCCCAGCACGCCGAGACGGATGAAATCTTTACGCTGACCCTCGATCTGCAGAGCGGCATATTCGCGGCACTTGGCGCGGAATTCTGCGGCGGTGAACTTCTCGCCCGGCTTGCCGTATTCCTGCTCTACTTTCAGCTCGATCGGCAGACCGTGGCAGTCCCAGCCCGGAACGTAAGGCGAGTCATAGCCCGTCAGTCCTTTGGACTTAACGATAATGTCTTTCAGAATCTTGTTAACCGAGTGACCAATATGAATACTGCCATTCGCATAAGGAGGGCCATCATGCAGAATGAAGGTTTTTTTGCCTTTTTTGGCTGCACGAATGATGCCGTACAGGTCATCATCGGTCCAACGCGCCAGCATTCCCGGTTCGCGTTTGGCGAGGTCGCCACGCATAGGGAACCCTGTTTCCGGCAAATTCAGGGTCGATTTATAGTCACTCATCAGATTCTCGGTTCCGTATTTCGGTTTGATAAACACCAGTGGCTCAGGCCTGGCTGGTCAGCCCAAATAATTCGCGGGCCGTTAACTCATCACGTGCGATTTGCGCCTTCAGCTCGTCGAGCGACGCAAACCGCTGCTCATTACGTATCTTTTTACGCAGTACTACATTGATATGGCGACCGTAGAGGTCCATTACAACGTCCAACAGATGCACTTCGAGCTGCTGACGCACGCCCGCTACCGTTGGACGGGTGCCAATATTGGCGACGCCGGCGATCGGCTTGTCGCCCAGCCCTGTCACTTCTACCGCATAGACCCCTTTAACCGGGGAAACCTGACGACGCAGCGGTAAGTTCGCCGTCGGAAAACCTATGGTACGGCCCAGTTCGTCGCCATGCACGACGCGCCCGGAAATGCTAAACGGATGGCCGAGCAGCGTCTCCGCCAGCAGGAGATCGTCATCGGCCAGCGCCTGACGCACCGCCGTGCTGCTGATCCGCACCCCGCCTTCGCAGAAGGTTTGGGTGCTGGTGACGTCGAAGCCGTATTCCGCCCCCGCCTTTTGTAATAACAAGAAATCCCCCTGGCGACCAGCGCCAAAGCGGAAATCGTCACCGACGGCAAGGAACTGCACGCCCAGGCGGCGCACCAGCAGTTCACTGATAAAATCCTGCGCCGTCAGCGCGGCGAACCGGCGGTCGAAGCGAACGCACAGCACATAGTCGACCCCGCTTTCAGCCAGATAGCTCAGCTTTTCACGCAGGCGGGTCAACCGCGCCGGGGCTTTATCGGCGGCAAAGAGCTCGAGCGGCTGGGGTTCGAAAATCATCACCACCACCGGTAAACCGCGCTGGCGGCCCTCTTCGCGCAAGCGCTGCAGCAGCGCCTGATGCCCACGATGCACGCCGTCAAAATTGCCAATGGTCAGCACGCACCCGTGCGGGGCCTGACTGAGATTATGTATGCCGCGTATCAGCTTCATGTCTGGCTCAAAACAGTGAAAATCGTCCGAGTATACCTTGTACAACTGTCAACGTTAACCAGCGATTGCTCCTCGGCAACGAAAGTTCTCAGGAATTCATTCACTCAGCGCGAGTCAGCGGGAAAACCGCCCGCCCCCGGCGATTTTTATGGTGGAAAAGCTGTATTCGCCTGCGACAAGCTGGTAGAATCTTGCGCCATCACTACGTAATGAAGCGCTGTGGTGTTAAACGGCGCTTATTTGCACAAATCCATTGACAAAAGAAGGCTAAACGGGCATATTCCTCGGCCTTTGAATTGTCCATATAGAACACATTTGGGAGTTGGACCTTGGCTAATATCAAATCAGCTAAGAAGCGCGCCGTTCAGTCTGAAAAGGCTCGCAAGCACAACGCTAGCCGTCGCTCTATGATGCGTACTTTCATCAAGAAAGTATACGCAGCTATCGAAGCTGGCGACAAAGCTGCTGCACAAAAAGCATTTAACGAAATGCAACCGATCGTGGACCGTCAGGCTGCTAAAGGTCTGATCCACAAAAACAAAGCTGCGCGTCATAAGGCTAACCTGACCGCTCAGATCAACAAACTGGCTTAATCGCTGCTTGTTGTCGCTTTGTGAAAAAACCCGCGAAAGCGGGTTTTTTTATGCCTGTCATCTTTCCCGTCCTGGCGCGACCTGAGCCACGCCAGCCCACGCTTTCCGGCTATCGGGGTTCAGTAAACAGCGACGAATAATCGCGATTGCAGATGCGCTGTACCGCCGGATGCTGAATCATCCGTTCGGCGAAAATGGCGTGATACTCCTCCATCACGCTATCCATGCGGCCAATTTCGACAATCGATTCATCATGGTAGAAATCATGCGCGTAGAGCGTCGGCGCGACAAAAATCGCATTATGCGCGGCGCCGAAGGCTTTCATGAGCGCCGCGTCGTCAAACTCGCCGAGGATCTCCACCTTCAGCCCCTGCACGTTAATCCAGTTCAGCAGCTTACGTCCCAGCATTGAGCGTCGACCAGGGATCAGCAACCGTCGCTCTTCAAGACAGGCCGGGAACGGCTTCATTGGCGCCGGGTTCATGCACCAGAAGCTGACGCTGCACTCGCCAATCTTCACCGAAAACAGCCCTTCCTGCTGCGTCGAGTCGATCGGGCAGTCAGAGATAATCATATCGAGCTTATGCTGGCTCAGCTGCTCCAGCAGCAGCTCATGGGTGGATTCAAAACAGCGCAGATGGATCTGCTCGCTTTCGACAACGGCGGCATCCAGTACGCCGCTGACCAGCCGTTTCGATAGCGCATCGGCCACGCCGACGTCAAACAGCAGATTCGACTCTTTGCGGTAGTTGACGATGTCGAGCATCTCCTGGCTCAGGGTAAACATCCGGTCGGCATAGCGAAAGACCAGCTCCCCGAGCTCGCTCGGCTCCAGCCCTCTTCCCTTGCGCTTAAATAACTTACCCTGCAGACGCTCCTCCAGCGCTTTGATCTGCCCGGTAATGGTTTGCGGCGTCAGAAACAGCGCCTCCGCCGCGCCCACGACAGACCCTTCTTTATAGACGTGCCAGAAGTAGTACAGATGGTTGTAGTTGATATGTGACATGCTTCTCTCCCTGATAATGTCCAGGAGAGCCTGGCAGGCCCTCCTGCAGAAAGGTTATACCGCGAGGCGAGTATCCGTTACGCGCTGACGCAGTATGAGGTAGCCGGTAACAGCTGATACCACCGATCCAATTAAGATGCCAAGCTTGGCCCAGTTGATTAACGCGGGATCGACATTGCCGAAGGCCAGCGTGGCGATAAAAATCGACATCGTAAAGCCAATCCCGCACAGAATGCCCACCGCCATAATCTGCCGGCAGGTGGTCCCCTCCGGTAGCGAGGCCCACTTCAGCTTCAGGGCCAGCCAGCAGAACAGGCTGATCCCCAGCGGCTTACCGATAAACAGGCCGGCCATGATACCCAGGGGCAGCAGCGACGTCAGTCCATCAAGCGTAACCCCCCGCAGCGAGACGCCCGCGTTGGCGAAGGCAAACAGCGGCAGGATCATAAACGCCACCCACGGATGCAGGACATGCTCAAGCACTTTAGCCGGTGACTGACCCTGCTTCTCCTGGAGCGGGATCATAAAGCCGACGATGACCCCGGCAAGCGTCGCGTGAACGCCGGACTTCAGCACCGCGGTCCACAGCACCGCACCGACCAGAATATAGATCCCGGTGCGTCGCACGCCGCTCAGATTCAGAACCACCAGCACCGCAATCGCCGCCGCCGCCACGCCCAGCGAGAGCATTGACAGGTCGTGGGTATAAAACAGCGCGATAATCACGATAGCCCCAAGGTCATCAATAATCGCCAGCGCCATCAGGAAAATCTTCAGCGCCGTCGGGACGCGGCTGCCTAACAGCGCCAGCACGCCGAGGGCAAAGGCAATATCCGTCGCCGCCGGGATCGCCCATCCCTCTCTGGCGACAGGATCCTGAGCGTTAAAGGCCAGATAGACCAGCGCCGGGACGATCATCCCGCCGAGCGCGGCAATCACCGGAAAGACCGCCTGACGGCGACTCGCCAGCGAGCCCTGAATCAGCTCGCGTTTGACCTCCAGGCCAATCAGCAAGAAGAACACCGCCATCAGGGCATCATTGATCCATAGCAGCATATTCTTGTTGATCTCCAGCGCCCCCACCCGCAGCTGTACAGGCGTATCAAGGAAGGAGTGATACAGACCGCTGGTCACGCTGGTATTGGCCATGACCATCGCCAGCGCCGCGGCGATGATTAAGACAATGCCGCCGGAAGCATCGCTACTGAAGAATCGTTGCAGATGTTTCACTTTTACTTTCATCCTGTTGGTGAATAACTCGATAAAAGTATAATACACAGACTGATAACTCGAAAAAATCAGATTTAAGTTGCGCTAATGCTCGATTTTTACGAGTTAAAGAGGAGGGATAAGACAAGGATAGACTGGGCAGCAAAAGGCCAGGCGTTGACGAAAGCAGAATTAACCGCGCAGATCGTCCCATATTTTCTGTCTTTTATTATATTCATATTTCAGACAATCCAGCGTCACGGTCACGTTCGCCGGAGACAGGCGATTTAGCTGCGGCAAAAAAGGATGCGCGTGCAGGTATTGAATAAATTTCGTCGCGCCATTTAACGTGGCGTGCCGCAGATTCGCCGTTTTTTTATTGCCGGTTAGGTTACAAACCGCCATCGCATAGTCCCGTGTAGAGAAGGTCCGCCAGACATTGTTGCGGTTCCCTCCGCCCATAAACAGGCGCGGCGGGATATCATGCAGCGGCGGCGTCATGCCTCGCTCTCTGACAAATGAGATATGGCATCGCCCCTGTTGAACCTGCTGCAAATTCGCCATCAGGCAGCCACCTAATATAAAACATTCCTGATCGATGTAGTGTTGAATATTGAGGGAACGTGCATCTGTCAGTGTTTTGACTAATTCAAAATGGCGATAAGCCGGCAATACGGGTTTGACCAGCATTCCCGGATCGTTTTTGTATAACGCAGCCGGTCCGTAATCCACATCAAAAAGCGTTGCGCGCCGCATCGTTATCGCTTCTTTCCGTTGCACAAGATGTACCAGCGTACCGGGCGGCAGGCGCTCTTCGTAATAAGAGTGGTATTGATACTCCGTTTCAACGGGCTGGAGTGAATAATTGGTTGTTATGGATATAATCCGACCGGTAGTCTCCTCGGCGGTGACCAGCACATACAGAAAATTGTCACCGCCGTTAAATTTAACCCGAAAAGCGCGGGTGCTGAGGGTAATGTCGAAAGCGGGAAAGGCAAACTCGCGTTCCGCCTGATTTGCCCTGCGGGATAACTTCTGTAATTCACGGCTTAGTCCGGTACTGTCTAACGCAAGGGCGGATCGGATATCCGCCAGCGAAGCCCCATCCTGGATGAGTGCGGCAAGATAATCCTGGCGCGGATCGGTTTTATATCTGACGGGATAAAGAAATGTTTTATGGCACTGCTGGCAGCAGACGCGTGGCTCTCCCTGCGCGGAAAAGCCATACTTTTTTAGTGAGACGCCGCCGCATCCGGGGCAGGATTTTATCAACCCTTTCCATACCCGATTTACCGACTGGCGAAAAAGATTCAGCGATCTTGCCGAAATCACAGGAAAATGAAAACCACATGCCCTGCATAACACATTTTTCCCCTGGTTCTGGTAATCCGGGCTGTTCAACACGCCCAGATTTTTGCAGCCTGGCGTTTTGCAGCTATCGACATTAACCTGAGAAAACATGATTAACTCCCTGTGACGGTATGATTTTCAAACAAATATTGATTTTATCTCTGCCGGTGAAAAACCATTCTGATGGAGTGTCTTCATCGCGCTCATAGTCACCGCGCTATGAGAGAAAAACGCTTTATAGCCTGCGCACAAATAGTTGTGGTTTCTCTCGCCCGTCGCGGATTGCAAGAAGCGGTGCTTGGGGCAGCCGCCGTAGCAGGCAAATTGCCACTGACAAGAGCGACACTCCTGCGCTATTGAGTGGCTTTTATCATCACCAAACTGCTGGTTTTGCGCGCTATTATTCATCGCATGTAGCGTTGTATCCTGAATATTTCCCAGCCTGTACTGCGGATAAACAAAATGATCGCAGTTATAAACGTCGCCGTTCATCTCCATCGCAAACGCGCTGCCGCAGGTTGGCGCGAATACGCATACCTGGGGAGGCAACCCACACCAGGCGGCAAGCGTCTGTTCAAACATCTGTATGCCTATGTCGCCAATGTCTTCGCGGACCCATACATCAAAAATAGCGTTAAGAAAATGGCCAAACTGTAGCGGATCAACCGACCACGGCATCATTTTTGTTTGCCTGTCCTCAGGGTGCGCCAGCCCAAGGCCGCTCTTTTCGCTGCTTCTTTCCACCAAAGGGATAAATTGCATATAACGGCTGCCGATGCTCTTCAGATAGCGATATACCTGAAGCGGATGGCGCATATTGCTCTGATTAACAACCGTCAGCGTATTAAATTCAACGCCGTGGCGGTGCAGACATTGTATGGCCTGTTCAACTTTCGCATGCGTCGCTTTTCCCGAGCGCGTAACGCGCCATTCGTCATGCAAGGCTGCATCGCCGTCAATGGAAATACCGACCAGGAATTGATTGGCCCGAAAAAACTCAGCCCATTGGTCGTCGATCAAAATGCCGTTCGTCTGGAAGGTATTCACAATCGTTTTTCCCGCAGCATAACGCTGCTGGAGTTCGATCGCCCGGCGATAAAAAGGCAGCCCCATCAACGTCGGTTCTCCGCCCTGCCAGGCAAAAATCACCTCATCAACCTCTTGCGCGGCAATATGTTGTTTAATGAAGCGTTCCAGCATCTCGTCTGACATTCTGTAGTTGCGCTTTCGCTCCGGGTAGAGCTTTTCCTTTTCCAGATAGAAGCAGTACTTACAATCAAGATTGCATACTGAACCTGTCGGTTTAATCATGACCTGACAGCTCTTTCTTCGCATGATCGCTATATCCATCCCAATAAAAAGAACCTGATTCAGTTTAAACACCGAATCAGGCGGGCATCGCCCTAAGTGGCATACTACGGTTTTATGGTTATTCGGTTAGCCCCAGGTGACCGGCGTCGGCTTATCGCCACGGGCTTTCATTAACGAATCGTTATCGATGTCTGCTTTATACTTCAGGAACTTATCGTACAGTTGTTTCTCAATATCCGGCCGTTTGCCAATCTGATTGAGCGTTTCGTAACGGTCGGTCTTCAGGTTGTAGAGATACTTCGGTTTATTTTCACGATCGATGATCATTTTCCAGTCGCCATCCCTGATCGCCCACTCATCGGTTGGATCGTCCTGGAATGGCATATCAACGCCGAAGATCAACGGCTTATTACGCTCCAGCGGCTTCTGTTCCAGCAGCGGAACCAAAGACTGGCCATCGTACGTGCGATCGTTCGGGAGTGTAAAATCCATCATCTTCGCCAGCGTCGGCATCCAGTCAAGACCGGAAACCGGCGTATCCGTCACCATCCCCTGCGGCAGATGTTTGCCATATTTAATAATCGCCGGAACGCGGATGCCGCCTTCCCACAGATTATCTTTACGGCCACGCAAACCATCGGTCTCACCCGCCAGGTTCAGCTCATACACCTTACGCGCCTCACGCGTTACCGGGCCATTGTCACTGGTGAAAATCACGATGGTGTTGTCTTCTTCGCCCATTGCCTTAATTTTATCCAGCACTTTACCGACCTGAGCATCCATGTAACTGATGTTCGCGTAGTACTCCCCCGTGCCACGCCACGGTTTATCAGCCCAGTCGCCATAAAACAGATCCGGGTGCTGTTTTTGGTACGCGCTCATATATTGCGAGTACATATCGAGATATTTCTTCGGCGAAGCCAGCGGGCTGTGCACCTCAGTAAACGCGACATATAAGAAGAACGGCTTATCATCTTTCTTATTATCCAGCCAGTTCACCACTTCAGAGCTGACAAATTCACCGCTCATTTTATCTGCGCGACCAATTCGTTGCCCATTGCGTAGCCATCCTGTCGGATGCACCACCCCGTAGCGAGGACGCTCTTTGGCATTATCCAGCGTGGAATCCGTGACAAATCCCGCCGGATTCACCAGACTGTAATCAAACCCCATATCTTTTGCCTGGGGTTGATCGGTACGATCTCCACCTGCATTCAGGTGCAGTTTGCCCATCATCGCCGTGTCATAGCCCTGCTGTTTCAACAGATTGGCGATGGTCAGTTCATTACGCCCTAATGCAACATCTTTGCCTTCCGGGATCCATGAGCGAATACCGGTACGAAATGGCATACGACCGGTTAACAGACCCGCACGGGAGGGAGAGCACAGCGGCGCAGGCGCATAATAATCGGTGAATTTCACCCCTTCCTGCGCCAGTTTGTCGATATTCGGGGTTTTGACAATGGGATGTCCATAAGTTGCAAGATCGCCATACCCTAAATCATCAGCCAGAATAATAACCAAATTAGGACGCTTTTCTGTTGCGGCATGTGCTGTTGACAGCGCGCTCCCGGCACATAGCGCCAGCCCAATCATACTGGCAACAACTGTTCTTTTCATTTTAACTCCTTTGACATTTTTTAAAATTCATACCCAACCATATAAATCATTTGATCGCCAAAGCCGTCATAACCTAATTTGTTTTTAAAATAACGCCAGGTTACCGTTGCCTTCCAGCGAGGATAAAACTTCCAGGCCAGCGTTAAACCGCCATTAATGCCATAATCACCGTGTTGCTGTTCCGCGTAGGCGTCATTTCGCTCAAATTCAATTTCATTCCAGTCTGACAGAACAAATTTCTCGTCAAACAGTGTGAAGTTATAAGCTGCCGTCCAGCCCAGCACATACCCGTTCCAGCCGCTTGTTTGTCCATATTTTGGCGAAACATAATCACCCGACTCATTGTGGAGTCCGAGGTAAGGTTTAAAGAATCCCCATTTCCCGGACCATCCCAGATAACCAAGACCATAAAACATGTCCAGATCATCCCCCCACGTATTTTCCCACTGGCCATAAATCTTGCCAAAGAGCGTATAGTCAGAGCCAAAAAGGCGAACATGCGTCATCGCTGAAACCGTATGGTTACGCCCCGCGACAGAATGGTTGAGTACATTACTTTCAAAAAAAGAATAGAATTCAGCTTCTTTAAAATTGACGCCAAAATCAGCTGTGGCTTTCCAGACTTCACCACGACCTACATCGACAAAGCCGCTGTTCCAGTCAGCATAACCTGCATTAATCGATCCAAAAGAATATTGGTAGTCCAAAGATGCTTGTACGGAGTGACTAAAGCCCGAGGATGCTGCAAGTATCGTACAAGCCAATAGCGTATTTTTTATCCGAGGCATTGAAAGTATTTCCCAAAGTTATAATTCGTCCATAGCCATACACTACTTTTCTGCGGCGCTTATTGTTAGCGAAACACACCGTCAAAATAGTGATGAAAATCTCATATCAAAAGGGACGATGGGTATTATCAGGCATGTGTCAAAATATGTTGTTTTAGTGAGGGTAAGTTATTATTTATAAATATCCGGCACGATCATAACGCACTTGTCTGTTACCTATTTTTGTCATAACTGGCGCGTAAGGACGTTATTGATTTAAGCGACGTCCGACAATACCCATTTGGGCAACCACAGATGAAACGTTCGGGCCTTATCCTGGATGATTAAGACATAATGCCCCAGCAACATCGAAATGACCAGACCATCAATTATTCATATTATAAATAATAAAGCCCTATTGAGATTAACTGCACATATATTAAATGCATGTAGGTTATGCCATGAGGGAAAAATAAATCAATGGGAAGAACGCTGTTAATACTCCTGATTCAATAAAATAAAGATTCTGAATCAAAGAGTTAAATTAATGGATGCATCAAGAAGAAATAAAAAAGCCTGGGATTTCTCAATCTCAGGCTTTTTATCAGCAATGACGGAAATGATTAACGAGTCAAATCATCAAAAAACTTCTTCACACCGTCAAAGAAGCTTTTCGAACGCGGGCTATTGTTTTCCCCGGTCGGGCCGCCGAAGCTTTCCTGCAGCTCTTTCAGCAGCTGCTTCTGCTTCTCGTTCAGCCCCACCGGCGTCTCCACCACCACCCGGCACAGCAGATCGCCCTGCGCGCCGCCGCGAACGGATTTCACGCCTTTCCCACGCATGCGGAACAGCTTGCCGGTCTGGGTTTCACCCGGAATTTTCAGGTTGACGCGACCGTCGAGCGTCGGGACCTCAATCTCACCGCCCAGCGCAGCCATGGTGAAGTTGATCGGCACTTCGCAGTACAGATTATTACCTTCACGCTCAAAGATAGCGTGCTGCTTCACCTGAACCTGAACGTACAGATCCCCTGCCGGTGCGCCATGCTCGCCGGCTTCGCCTTCGCCCGCCAGACGGATCCGGTCGCCGGTATCCACGCCCGCCGGGATTTTAACCGACAGGGTTTTGGTCTTCTCAACGCGGCCGTGACCATGACATTTATTGCACGGATCTTTAATCAGCGTACCGCGTCCCTGACAGTGCGGACAGGTCTGCTGTACCGCAAAGAAGCCCTGACGCATCTGTACCTGGCCCGCGCCATGACAGGTTGGACAGGTCTGCGGTTTGCTGCCTGCTTTGGCGCCGCTGCCGTGGCAGACGTCGCACTCTTCCAGCGTCGGAATACGGATCTCTTTGGTGACGCCACGAACCGCTTCTTCCAGCGTCAGCTCCATGTTGTAACGGAGATCGGCGCCACGCGCCGCGCGCTGCCGGCCACGTCCGCCGCCAAAGATATCGCCGAAAACATCGCCAAAGATATCGCTGAAGTCCGCACCGCCGCCAAAACCGCCGCCGCCGCCCATGCCGCCCTGCTCAAAGGCCGCATGGCCGTACTGATCGTAGGCCGCACGCTTCTGGGCATCAGTCAGGATTTCATACGCTTCTTTGATTTCTTTAAATTTGGCTTCGGCCTCTTTATCACCCTGGTTGCGGTCCGGGTGATACTTCATGGCCAGGCGCTTATAAGCCTTTTTGATTTCACGCTCTTCCGCTGTTTTGGAGACGCCTAAAATCTCGTAGTAATCTTGCTTTGCCATCGGTGTTTTTCAGCCCCTTAACATGCGTGCACGGGCGGAGAGGAAACCTCTTCGCCCGTGCCAGTGTTTTACCCGTTCAAAGGGCGATTATTTTTTATCTTTCACTTCTTCGAACTCAGCGTCGACAACATCGTCGTCTTTCGCGTTGCTCGCCTGAGCGTCAGCGGAACCCGCCTGCTGCTGAGCATGCTGCTGCTGGGCGATTTCCATCAGCTTCTGGGAAACCTGCGCCAGCGCCTGCATTTTCGCTTCGATGTCCGCTTTGTCTTCACCTTTCAGCGAAGTTTCCAGCGCGGTCAGCGCAGACTCGATGGCAGTTTTGTCGTCAGCCGGCAGTTTATCGCCTGCTTCTTCAACCTGCTTGCGAGTGCTGTGCAGCAGATGGTCGCCCTGGTTACGGGTCTGTACCAGCTCTTCGAACTTACGGTCAGATTCGGCGTTAGCTTCCGCTTCGCGAACCATTTTCTGAATTTCTTCTTCATTCAGACCGGAAGACGCTTTGATGGTGATCTTCTGCTCTTTACCGCTGTTTTTGTCTTTCGCGGAGACGTGCAGGATACCGTCAGCATCGATGTCAAAGGTCACTTCGATCTGCGGCATGCCGCGCGGCGCCGGGTTAATGCCATCCAGGTTGAACTGACCCAGAGATTTGTTATCAGACGCGCGTTTACGCTCACCCTGCAGCACATGGATGGTAACCGCGGACTGGTTGTCTTCAGCGGTAGAGAACACCTGGCTGTGCTTGGTCGGGATAGTGGTGTTTTTGCTGATCAGCGCAGTCATCACGCCGCCCATGGTTTCGATACCCAGCGACAGCGGGGTCACGTCGAGCAGCAGAACGTCTTTCACATCACCGGTCAGTACACCGCCCTGAACGGCTGCGCCGATCGCCACGGCTTCGTCCGGGTTAACGTCTTTACGCGGTTCTTTACCAAAGAACTCGGCCACTTTCTTCTGCACCATCGGCATACGAGTCTGACCACCAACGAGGATGACGTCGTTGATATCGGAAACGGACAGACCGGCATCCTGCAGGGCTACTTTCAGCGGCTCGATGGAACGGTTAACCAGGTCTTCTACCAGGCTTTCCAGTTTCGCACGCGTCACTTTGATGTTCATGTGTTTCGGACCGGTCGCGTCTGCCGTGATGTACGGCAGGTTAACGTCGGTCTGCTGAGCAGAAGACAGTTCAATCTTCGCTTTCTCAGCGGCTTCTTTCAGGCGCTGCATCGCCAGCGGGTCGTTGCGCAGGTCAATGCCCTGATCTTTCTTAAATTCATCAACGAGGTAGTTGATCAGACGGGTATCGAAGTCTTCGCCGCCCAGGTGGGTATCACCGTTGGTCGCCAGTACTTCGAAGGTTTTTTCGCCATCAACTTCGTCGATTTCGATAATAGAGATATCGAAAGTACCACCACCGAGGTCGTAAACCGCGATCGTGCGGTTGCCCACTTCTTTATCCAGACCGTACGCCAGCGCGGCCGCGGTCGGTTCGTTGATGATACGTTTGACTTCCAGACCGGCGATACGGCCAGCATCTTTGGTTGCCTGACGCTGCGCATCGTTGAAGTAAGCCGGTACGGTGATAACCGCTTCAGTTACCGGTTCACCCAGGTAATCTTCAGCCGTTTTCTTCATTTTTTTCAGCACTTCAGCAGAGATCTGCGGCGGTGCAGTTTTGGTGCCCTTCACATCCAGCCATGCGTCGCCATTGTCTGCGGCAACAATTTTGTATGGCATGATAGAAACGTCACGCTGAACTTCTTCGTCCTGGAAGCGGCGGCCAATCAGGCGTTTAATCGCAAACAGGGTGTTTTGCGGGTTTGTCACTGCCTGACGTTTAGCCGGCTGACCAACCAGAGTTTCACCATCCTGGGTATAGGCAATGATAGAAGGCGTGGTGCGATCGCCTTCGGCGTTCTCCAGCACGCGTGCAGTAGTGCCATCCATAATCGCTACACAAGAGTTGGTAGTACCCAGGTCGATACCAATAATTTTACCCATCTAAACGTCTCCACTAAAAATTCGATCAACATGTGGTTGTGAACCTGTAATAAGGGCGAAACGTGCGGTTTCAACTGCCCAGACATCATTTTTTTTCAGGTTCTTCACTGCGGTTGACTACAAGATGGGGTCGCCCACCCCGGCATCAAGGGGCAAGCAGAAAAATTTTTTGTCGGAGGCCAGCCGACGCCCTCGCACGCTGCCGTCGATGGCTTAGCAAACGATGTTGCCGGGCGGCAAAAAAGATGGCGAAACACCCATACAAGTAACGAATAAAAAAACCGAATATATTCATAATATCATTGACATAAAACGCAATACTTGTGCGCTAAAAGCCCCGTTTTCGCAGTGATAAGATCCCCGCCCTCGCACTTTACTTATTCAGGGGACAGATTAATGAAATCACTATTCCGGCTTTCAGCGGGGCTTATCCTTAGCGTGTCAGTTATCACCTCTGCGGCCGCCAACGACCATAAGATCCTCGGCGTGATAGCCATGCCGCGCAATGAGACCAACGATTTGACGCTGAATCTTCCCGTCTGCCGGGTGGTCAAACGTATTCAGCTCAGCGCCGAACGCGGCGATATTCAGCTCTCCGGAGCAACGGTCTACTTTAAGGCCAGCCACGGCGCCAGCCACACCCTGAACGTGCCCGCCGGGATCAAAGAGGGCCACACCACCGGCTGGATCTCCCTCAACAGCGATAACGACAACAAGCGCTGTGTGAAAAAAATCGCCTTCTCCGGCCACACGGTCAACTCCTCAGATATGGCCTCACTGAAAATTATCGGCGACGACTAACGTCGTCCCCTGCCCGAGAGAAAACGTTATGCATATTAACTATCTGGATGATGACGATCTCGCCTTTCTGCCTGAGTGCAGCGAGGCGCATCTGGAAGCGTTTACCCGTATTCTGACCCACGGGGAAAATGGCAAACCCCGTCTCTCCAGTACGCTGCTGCGCAACGAGACCTTTCTGTCTATGGAGGGCCACCCGGAGCGCTATCGCCGCAACTGGCAGTTGATCGCCGGCGAGCTACAGCATTTCGGCGGCGACAGCATCGCCAATACGCTGCGCCGCCATGGCAAATTTTATCGCGTCATCCTGCTGGATGTGTGTAAAAGGCTAAAGGCGAAGGTCGATAAACAGATGACGACGCCGCAGATCGAGCAACAGTTGTTGACGCATTTTCTGCAGCACAGCTGGAATAAGCTGGATGAGGAACAAAAAACGCAGTTTCTCGCCGCGGTGGAGTGCCGGAGTCATGAGCTGGAAAGCCTGCCGCCCCATCTGTTGAGGCGCCGCAAGCTGAGTGAAGGCGTTGCCCTGCTACTGGATGAGCGGTTAACCGCCATCCTGCGCACGCACGCCGCCGTGAGCGTCATCGGCCATGGCCTGGTACGCGGCGCCGGGCTGGGGGGACCGCTTGGCGCCGCGCTGAACAGCGTGAAA
This sequence comes from Klebsiella sp. M041, assembly GCF_059759695.1. Lineage (NCBI taxonomy): Bacteria > Pseudomonadati > Pseudomonadota > Gammaproteobacteria > Enterobacterales > Enterobacteriaceae > Klebsiella > Klebsiella sp. M041. Next base: position 130,438 of record NZ_JCAXWU010000003.1, on the reverse strand, counting down.
GCGGTAAGCGGCAGCGCTTATCGGGTCACCATCCCCGCGGTTCTGCATATTGCCTGTTTACGACAAATGCTCCACTCGTCGTCGGGCGCAACTGAAATTGGTGAAAAATACCCCGCCAGATCATAGACAGCCTTTCCGCGCCTCATTATTATGCCGCGCCCCGCCGCCAAGTCGCGGGGTAATGCTTCCCTTTTAATGATAATTTTGAGGAATTATGGGCAACACTAAGTTGGCTAATCCGGCACCGCTGGGCCTTATGGGCTTCGGCATGACCACTATTCTGCTTAACCTGGCGAATAGCGGCCTGTTCGCATTCGATGTAGCTATCCTGGCGATGGGCATTTTTTACGGCGGCATTGCGCAAATTTTTGCCGGCCTGCTGGAATACAAAAAAGGCAACACCTTTGGCTTGACCGCTTTTACCTCCTACGGCAGCTTCTGGCTGACGCTGGTTGCTATTCTCCTGATGCCGAAAATGGGCCTGGCTGATGCGCCGAACGCGCACTTCCTCGGCATGTATCTCGGCCTGTGGGGTATTTTTACGTTGTTCATGTTCTTCGGTACGCTGAAAGCCGCACGCATGCTGCAGTTCGTGTTCCTGAGCCTGACGGTGCTGTTTGCGCTGCTGGCGATTGGTCATCTGGTGGATAACGAAGGCATCGTGAAAGTTGCCGGCTGGGTCGGCCTGGTTTGCGGCGCCAGCGCCATTTACCTGGCGATGGGCGAAGTGCTGAACGAGCAGTTCGGCCGCACCGTGCTGCCGATCGGCGAACCGCGTTAATCTTCCGCCGCCGCCCTGTGACAGGGCGGCGGCTGGTCATCATCGGCAAACCTGCTTAGCGCTGCAGCTCCCCTTCCGGCAACCTCGCCGCCGTCAGCCCCTGACGCAGCCAGATACCTAATCCCAGCCCCATCAGCGACAAGGCCAGCACATACCAGGCCGGGGCCATCGGCGACACCCCCATCAGCATCGTGACGGCAATTGGCGTCAGGCCGCCAAAAATCGCGTACGACAGATTGTAGGAAAAGGAGATGCCGGTGAAGCGCACTTCCGCCGGGAAGGCCCGCACCATAACATAAGGCACCGCCCCCACCACGCCCACACAGAGTCCCACCGTGCCGTAGAGCAGAAACAGCCGCTGCGGGCTGGCGCCAGACAGGTGGTAAAACGCCCAGCTGGCAACCGCCAGCAGCAGGCTGCCGACGATAAAGGTGCGGCTGGCGCCGAAGCGGTCCGCCGCCAGCCCGGCGAGCAGACAGCCGATGCACAACATAATCGTGGCAATGCTGTTGGCCTGCAGGGTTATCGCCGGGGCGAAGCCATAGTGTTTCTGCAGCCAGACCGGCGACATCAGGATCACCACCACCACGCCTGCCGACAGCAGCCAGGTCAGCAGCATAGAGACCGCCACCGCCTTCTGGTGCTTGAGGACGACCGCTTTTACCGGCAGCTCCTGCGCCAGCGCTTTGCGCTGCTGCATCTCAAGAAAAATCGGCGTCTCCTGCAGCCAGCGGCGCAGATACATCGCCACCAGACCAAATACGCCTCCCAGCAGGAAGGGGATCCGCCAGCCGCCGTCGTGGATCCCCTGCGGCGTCAGGCTGGTGTTGATAAGCGTCGCTACCACGGATCCCAGCAGGATGCCTACGGTCAGGCCGGCCGTCAGCGTGCCGCAGGCGATACCAATGCGTTTTTCCGGAACATGCTCGGCGACAAACACCCAAGCGCCAGGCACCTCGCCGCCGATCGCCGCCCCCTGCAGAATACGCATCAGCAGCAACAGCAGCGGCGCGACGATGCCCACCGAGCTGTAGGTCGGCAACAGACCAATCGCCAGGGTCGGCAGCGCCATCAGCAGGATGCTGAGGGTAAACATTTTCTTGCGGCCAACCAGATCGCCAAAATGAGCCATGATGATCCCCCCCAGCGGACGCGCCAGGTAACCGGCGGCGAAAATGCCAAAGGTCTGTACCTGGCGAAGCCATTCCGGAATATCCGCGGGGAAGAAGAGCTCGCCGACGACGGCGGCGAAGAAAACGAAGATGATAAAGTCATAAAACTCCAGCGCGCCGCCAAGGGCGGCCAGCGTCAGCGTTTTATAATCCTGGCGGTTGAGCGGTCGGTTTGCATATGACATAACGCGATTTCATCCTGAGGCGTGCAGCGTATTTTATAGTGTGTAAAGTAAACAGCACTATATCGTAAATAAAACGGCACACCATCAGCGATGCATGTTATGTCACAAATGCATCAAATTCAGGATAAAGTTTCGCGTCGGGCACTTTTGGGACGAAATGCTTCTACCACACGGCCATCGGTTTCCACATAAGGCCCCTCCAGCAACTGTACACAATAAGGTACACTTGCGAAAATACCGTGCACCAGCACGTTGCCGTCAGCATCTTTCACCCCTTCCAGGGTCTCCTGAATCGCTTTCGGTTGTCCGGGAAGATTGAGGATCAGCGCCTGCTTGCGGATCACCCCGACCTGCCGGGAAAGGATCGCCGTCGGCACAAAGTGTAGGCTAACCTGGCGCATTTGCTCGCCGAAGCCCGGCATCTCGCGATCGGCAATCGCCAGCGTGGCGTCGGGCGTCACATCGCGACGCGCCGGGCCGGTGCCGCCGGTGGTCAGCACCAGATGGCACCCCATCTCGTCAACCAGTTCGCACAGCGTTTGCTCAATAATGACCTGCTCATCCGGGATCAGGCGAGTCTGCAGTTCAAAAGGGGTGGTAAGGGCACGCGCCAGCCACTCTTCCAGTGCCGGGATGCCTTTGTCCTGATAGACGCCGCTGGAGGCGCGATCGGAAATGGAAACTAAGCCGATTCGTAAGGTATTCATGGTTATTCCGTTCAAACTGTGGCGTTAAACGAAATGATACACTGCTGCTGGCGGGACAGACAGTGTAATGTGGCCGACGGGCGTCGGCCACCTGCGGGATTACAGCAGTTCGCCGATCATTTTTTCCAGTTTTTCCTGGTCGATCGCAAACTTACGGATACCTTCCGCCAGTTTGTCTACCGCCATCGGATCCTGGTTATGCTGCCACAGGAACTCAGATTCGGTAATACGCTCCGGACGCGCTTTCACTTCACCGGTATACACCAGTTTACGCTCAACGGCGCCTTCGCTTTCGGACAGCTCTTTCAGCAGCGCCGGGGCGATGGTCAGGCGGTCACAGCCAGCCAGTTCCAGAATTTCGCCAACGTTACGGAAGCTGGCGCCCATCACCACGGTTTCATAACCGTGCTGCTTGTAGTACTCGTAGATTTCGCTGACGGAAACCACGCCCGGATCTTCTGCCGGCGCGTACTCTTTCTTATCGGTATTGGCTTTGTACCAGTCGAGGATACGGCCAACGAACGGCGAAATCAGGAAGACGCCCGCTTCGGCGCAAGCGCGAGCCTGAGCGAAGGAGAACAGCAGCGTCAGGTTGCAGTTGATGCCCTCTTTTTCCAGCTGTTCAGCGGCGCGAATGCCCTGCCAGGTGGAAGCCAGCTTGATCAGAATACGATCGTTGCTGATGCCCGCGTCGTTATACAGCTTGATGATGCGCTTGGCTTTAGCGATAGACGCTTCGGTGTCGTAGGAGAGACGCGCATCCACTTCGGTGGAGATACGGCCCGGGATCAGTTTCAGGATTTCGAGACCGATGTTCACCGCCAGCTTGTCGGAAGCATCGAGGATCTGCTGCGCGCGATCGCTGCTCTGGCTACGAGCCCAGGCCACAGCGTCGTCAATCAGCTTACGGTACTCAGGGATCTGAGCCGCGCCGAGGATCAGGGAAGGGTTGGTGGTGGCATCCTGAGGCTGATACAGCTTCATTGCCGCAATATCTCCGGTGTCAGCGACGACAGTGGTGTACTGACGCAGAGAAGTTAATTTATCCGTCATGATATATTTCTCTTAAACAGCAGTTAAGGGGATGTAACCGGTCTGCCCAGATGATAACACGCTGCCGGGTCAGCGCAACCGCCGACGAGAGAAGAGCGCAGAGTGTGATAAACTATGCAGATTAATTTGCTGAAAGCGCAAGGATTGTCACTTAATTGGTAACGCTTACACTGGCGTGCCGGCATGGACAAGAGGATGTTTAATGCCTGATTTTCTCTCATTTATCAATGAAATACTCTGGGGCTCAGTGATGATTTATCTGCTACTGGGCGCCGGTATCTGGTTTAGCTGGCAAACCCGGGGTATTCAGTTCCGTTACGTGCGCAAATTTGGCCGCAGCCTGAAAAAAAGCCTGCACCCGCAGCCGGGCGGTTTAACCTCCTTTCAGGCGCTCTGTACCAGCCTTGCTGCGCGAGTCGGCAGCGGCAATCTTGCCGGCGTCACGCTGGCTATCGCCGCCGGCGGGCCCGGCGCCGTATTCTGGATGTGGGTCTCCGCCCTGCTCGGCATGGCCAGCAGCTTCGCCGAATGTTCCCTTGCCCAGCTGTATAAAGAGCGCGATAGCCGCGGGCAGTTTCGCGGCGGTCCGGCCTGGTATATGGCGCGCGGGCTCGGCATGCGCTGGATGGGCGTTCTGTTTTCGATCCTCCTGCTGCTGGCCTATGGCTTTATCTTCAATACCGTACAGGCCAACTCCGTGGCCCATGCCCTGCGCTATGCGTTCGATCTGCCGGCGGCAGTCAGCGGCGGCGTGCTGGCCGTTGTCGTTCTGCTGGCCATCCTCCGTGGTTTACGCGGTGTGGCGCGCCTGATGCAGTGGATCGTCCCCATCATGGCGCTGCTGTGGATCGCCACCAGCCTGCTTATCGGCCTGTGGCATATCACCGCCCTGCCGACGATTTTCTCCACCATCTTTCGCTGCGCCTTCGGCTGGCAGGAAGCCGCCGCCGGCGCGGTGGGCTACACCATCAGCCAGGCGCTGACCAGCGGCTTTCAGCGCGGCATGTTCTCCAATGAAGCCGGAATGGGCTCTTCGCCTAACGCCGCCGCAGCCGCCGCCTCCTGGCCGCCGCACCCGGCGGCGCAGGGTATCGTGCAGATGATTGGCGTGTTTATCGATACCATCGTCATCTGTACCGCCAGCGCGATTATCGTCATGCTGGCGCCCCACCCCGACAATGAGTATACGCTCAACGGCATCCAGGCCCTGCAGCACGCGATGAGCATGCTGGTCGGGGGCTGGGGGGCGGGTTTTATCGCTTTCATCGTGCTGTTGTTCGCCTTTAGCTCTATCGTCGCCAACTACCTGTACGCGGAAAATAATCTGGTCTTTCTGCGTCTGGATAAGCCGCGCTATATCTGGGCGCTGCGGATACTTACCGTCCTGATGGTGCTGCTGGGAACCCTGGTTAGCCTGCCGGTCGTCTGGCAGAGCGCGGATATCATTATGGCGCTGATGGCGATGACCAACCTGACGGCCATCCTGCTGCTCTCCCCGACGGTGCGGATTATCGCCAGTGATTATCTGCGTCAGCGCCAACTGGGCATTCAGCCTACTTTCGATGCGTCGCGCTATCCTGAGATTCACCAACAGCTGGCCCCGGGCGCGTGGAATGAACTGCCGCGCGAATAGCGCGGCAATCGCAGCTATCGATCCCACCATGCACTTTTTTTGTTAAAATTCGTCGAAATTACCTGCAAGGACTGGATATGCTGATTCTGATTTCACCTGCTAAAACGCTCGATTATCAAAGCCCGCTGGCAACGACTCGCTATACCCAGCCCGAACTCCTCGAGTATTCTCAACAGCTTATCAGCATCGCCCGTCAGCTGACCGCGCCGCAAATCGGCAAGCTGATGAGCATCAGCGACAAGCTGGCGGATCTGAACGCCACCCGTTTCCACGACTGGCACCCTGACTTTACGCCGCAAAATGCCCGCCAGGCGATCCTCGCCTTTAAGGGCGATGTCTACACCGGCCTGCAGGCAGAGACGCTCACGGAGGACGACTTTGACTTCGCCCAGCGACACCTGCGCATGCTCTCCGGCCTGTATGGCGTGCTGCGTCCGCTGGACCTGATGCAGCCCTACCGCCTTGAGATGGGGATCCGTCTGGAAAACCCCCGCGGCAAAGATCTGTACCAGTTCTGGGGCGAGACCATTACCGAGAAGCTGAATCAGGCGCTGCAGGCTCAGGGCGACGATATCGTCATCAACCTGGCTTCCGATGAATATTTTAAATCGGTGAAAACGCAAAAATTGCAGGGCCAGCTGATCAAGCCGGTATTCCTCGATGAGAAGAACGGCAAATTCAAAGTGATAAGCTTCTATGCCAAGAAGGCCCGTGGCCTGATGAGTCGCTACATTATTGAAAACCGCTTAACCCAGCCGGAACAGCTGAAATCCTTTAATAGCGAAGGCTATTTCTTTGATGCGGAGGCGTCGGAGAAAGGCGAACTGGTGTTTAAACGCCACGAGCAGTAAGTAAACGGTCCCCCTACGGCGATCGACGCAACAGGGGGACGGTAAGGATTTAGCCCATCATCAGCTTACGCAGCGCGGCGAAATCCGCCGGCAGGTTGTGAGACAGCAGCGGCAGGTCGGCGCGCTCGGCCAGCTCTTTCGGCAGCGGCAGGGTCTCCTGCAGGATCTCCTCCACGCTCTCTTTGAACTTCGCCGGATGGGCGGTGCCGAGGAACAGACCGTACTCTCCCGGCTGTAGCTGATCGCGCAGCGTGCGCCAGGCAATCGCCGCGTGCGGCTCAGAGATGTAGCCGATGGCCTTCAGCTCGCGCATTGCCGCTTTGGTGGTCTCATCATCGACCGCGGCATAGCCCAGCTCGCTGAGACGCCAGATTTTACGGCGGAACAGCTCTTCGACACGCGGCCAGTTGTTCGGCTGGCTGACGTCCATGGCGTTGGACAGCGTCGCCTGGGTGGCTTTTGGCGCCCACTCGCCGCCCTGCAGATAGCGCGGAACGGTGTCGTTGGCATTGGTGGCGGCGATAAAGCGTTTGATCGGCAGACCCAGCGACTTCGCCAGCAGACCGGCGGTCAGATCGCCGAAGTTGCCGCTCGGCACGGAAATCACCAGCTGATTGCGGGCTTCCTGCGGCAGCTGCGCCGCCGCTTCGAAGTAGTAGCAGATCTGCGCCAGCAGGCGGCTGATGTTAATGGAGTTCGCCGAGTTGAGCCCCAGCGTCGCCTTCAGTTCTTCATCGTCAAACGCCTGCTTCACCAGCGCCTGGCAGGCGTCGAAGTCGCCGTCAATCGCCACGGTTTCAATGTTGCCGCCGAGAGTACAGAACAGCTTCTCCTGCAGCGGGCTGATCTTGCCGCGCGGGTAGAGGATCACTACCTTAACGTTCGGCAGTCCGTAGAAAGCATGCGCCACCGCCGCCCCGGTATCGCCAGAGGTCGCCGTGAGGATGGTGACCGGCTTATCGCCCGCGATGTGGGTCAGCATCTGCGCCATAAAGCGGCCGCCGAAATCCTTGAACGCCAGCGTGGGGCCATGGAACAGCTCCAGACAGCCGACATCCTCCTGAACCTTGCTCACTGGCGCCGGAAACGCAAACGCCGCGCGGACCCGCTGCTGCAGGACATCCTGCGGGATCTCATCGCCGATAAAGGCGGATAAAATTTTGGCGCTGCGGGTGACAAAATCCTGCGCCAGCATGTCGTCGATTTCAGTCAGGCTGAATTCCGGCAGATCGTGCGGAAAGAACAGGCCCTGATGCTTGCCAAGTCCCTGGGTAACGGCCTGCGCAAAGCTGACCTGCTCATTGTGATCTTTTAAGTTATACAGTTTCATTGGTTATCCCACTACGCGTGCGCCCGCCGTGTCCAGCCGGCAAATATGAACAAAGCCTTCCTGATTCTGCAGATAGTGCGCGCCAAGCCAGTCGGCGACGCGCTGTGCGGTGTCCGGCTTATCGCACAACGCGAACAGCGTTGGGCCAGAGCCGGAGATGCCGCAAGCCTGGGCGCCCATCTCCATGGCCGCCTGACGCGCTTCGCTAAAGCCCGGCAGCAGTTTGGTTCGGTACGGTTCGGCAATCACATCTTTCATCAATTTTGCCGCCAGCTGCGGCTGGCGGGTGTAGCAGGCGTGAATAAAGCCCGCGAGGTGGCGACCATGAGCGATACAATCCTGACGGCGGTACTGCGCCGGCAGAATCGCCCGCGCTTCGGCGGTAGATACTTTAATCCCCGGATAGGCCAGCACCCACAGCCACTCATCAAACCCGGGCACCTGCTGGCTGATAATCCCGTTCTCTTCGATCATCAATTGCATGCCGCCAAGATAGCACGGCGCCACGTTGTCGTAGTGAATGCTGCCGGAGATACGCCCTTCCATCTCCCCCATCAGCGCCAGCATGCGCGTCTCGTTCAGCGGCTTACCGCAAAACTCGTTCATCGCCACCAGCGCGGCGACCACCGAGCAGGCGCTGGAGCCCAGCCCGGAGCCAATCGGCATGTTTTTTTCCAGGGTCATCGCCACCGGCACCGTTTTACCGATCTCCCGGCAAAAGCTTTCCCAGCACTGGTAAACAATGTTCTCCTGCGGCGCCGTCGGCAGTTTACTGGCGAAGCGTCCCAGATTCTGCAGGCTGAATTGCTCCGCCGCTTCGACAGTGACGTTGTCGCCAAGCAGCGTGCCATCGACCGGCGTGACCGCCGCGCCCAACACATCAAACCCGACGCTCATATTGGCACTGGAAGCCGGGGCATATACTTTGACCATCTTAAACTCCTAACTTCCAGGAAAGGGTGCGCAGCAGGTCGGCGAATACACCGGCCGCCGTGACGTCGTTCCCGGCACCATAGCCGCGCAGCACCAGCGGCAATGGCTGATAATAGTGGCTGTAAAAGGCCAGCGCGTTCTCGCCATTTTTGACTTTGAACAGCGGATCGTTGCCGTCAACGGCGGCAATTTTCACCCGGCAGGTACCATCCTCTTCGATGTTACCGACATAGCGCAAGACTTTACCTTCATCGCGCGCCTTAGCGATCCGCGAGGCGAACGCATCATCCAGCGACGGCAGGCGGGCCATAAAGGTCTCAACATCACCGCTGGCGTCGAAGTCCGCCGGCAGCGCCGACTCGACGATAATGTCCGACAGCTCCAGTTCACGTCCAGTCTCACGGGCCAGAATCAGCAGCTTACGCGCGACATCCACCCCGGATAAATCGTCGCGCGGATCCGGCTCGGTATACCCCATCTCACGGGCCATCGCCGTCGCCGCCGAGAAACTCACGCCTTCATCCAGCTTGCCGAAGATAAACGACAGAGAGCCGGAGAGGATCCCGGAGAAATGGCGCAGTTCATCGCCGGCGTTGAGCAGGTTCTGCAGGTTCTCAATCACCGGCAGGCCAGCGCCAACGTTAGTATCATAGAGGAACTTGCGGCGCGAGCTGCTCGCGGCGTGGCGCAGCTGATGATAATAATCCAGCGAAGAGGTATTGGCCTTTTTATTCGGCGTGACCACATGGAAACCTTCGCGCAGGAAGTCGGCGTACTGATCGGCGACCGCCTGGCTGGAGGTACAGTCGACGATCACCGGATTCAGCAGGTGGTACTCTTTTACCAGGCGAATCAGGCGGCCGAGATTAAAGGGTTCTTTCGCCTCCGCCAGCGCCTCACTCCAGTTTTCCAGATTCAGACCATGCACGCTGGTCAGCAGCGCCTGAGAGTTGGCCACGCCGCAAACGCGCAGATCGATATGTTTGCTCTTCAGCCAACTCTGCTGGCGTTTGATTTGCTCCAGCAGCGCGCCGCCGACGCCGCCGACGCCGATGACGAACACTTCGATCACCTGGTCGGTGTTGAACAGCATCTGATGGGTCACGCGCACGCCTGTGGTGGCGTCGTCATTGCTGACCACCACCGAAATGGAGCGCTCGGATGAACCCTGGGCAATCGCCACGATATTGATATTGGCGCGGGCCAGCGCGGCAAAAAACTTTGCCGAGATACCGCGCAGGGTGCGCATTCCGTCGCCCACCACCGAGATAATAGCCAGACGCTCCATAATGGCCAGCGGCTCCAGCAGCCCCTCTTTCAGCTCGAGATAAAACTCATCTTCCATCGCCCGTTTAGCACGCGCACAGTCGCTCTGCGGCACGCAGAAACTGATGCTGTACTCGGAAGAGGATTGGGTGATCAGCACGACCGAGATGCCGGCGCGGGACATGGTGGCGAAGACGCGGGCCGCCATGCCGACCATGCCTTTCATCCCCGGCCCGGAGACATTGAACATCGCCATGTTGTTGAGGTTAGAGATGCCTTTGACCGGCAGATCGTCCTCGTCGCGGCTGGCGCCGATGAGCGTTCCCGGCGCCTGCGGGTTGCCGGTATTTTTAATCAGACATGGGATTTGGAACTGGGCGATAGGAGCGATGGTGCGCGGGTGCAGCACTTTCGCGCCAAAGTAGGAGAGCTCCATCGCCTCCTGATAAGACATCGATTTCAGCAGACGCGCATCCGGCACCTGGCGCGGGTCGCAAGTGTACACGCCGTCGACATCGGTCCAGATTTCGCAGCAGTCGGCGCGCAGGCAGGCGGCCAGTACCGCAGCCGAATAGTCGGAGCCGTTGCGCCCCAGCACCACCAGCTCGCCCTTCTCATTGCCGGCGGTAAACCCGGCCATCAGGATCATATGGTCTGCCGGGATCTGGCTGGCGGCGATGCGGCGGGTGGATTCGGCGATATCGACCGTGGATTCCAGATAGTGGCCCACCGCGAGCAGTTTTTCCACCGGGTTAATCACACTGACTTTATGACCACGGGCTTCCAGCAGACCCGCCATGATGGCGATGGAGAGCTTTTCGCCTCGGCAGATCAGCGCGGCATTGACGCTGTCCGGGCACTGACCCAGCAGGCTGATACCGTGCAGGACATGCTTAATCTGAGCAAACTCCTGCTCAACAAAGGCTTTCAGCTGGGCGAGCGGGAAAGCGGGCTGGGCGTCGGCAAGGCCCTGAAGAAGTTCGGTAAAAATGCGTTCAGCGTCGGCAATATTGGGGAGGGCATCCTGGCCGCCAATGGTCTTTTCAATCATCGCTACCAGATGGTTGGTGATCTTCGCCGGGGCAGACAGGACGGTCGCTACCTGCCCCTGCCTGGCATTACTCTCCAGAATATCGGCAACCCGCAGAAACCGTTCCGCATTTGCCACTGATGTACCGCCGAACTTCAACACTCGCATGGTTCTTACCCCTTGATCTCTTGTCAAAAAAAAAGCCCGCACTGTTCAGGTGCGGGCTTTTTTCTGTGTTTCCTGTACGCGTCAGCCCGCACCGTTACCTGTGGTAATGGTGGTGGTGATAATGGTGGTAATCATGCCGATGCGATTCATGGATGTTGTGTACTCTGTATTTTTATCTGTCTGTGTGTCCTGCCTATATTGGTTAAAGTATCTGCCCTCTTAAGTCAATGAATTTCTCAATTAACCTCATTTCAGCAAGCTTACGTATTGCGCCACCCCGACAAGGAAAAACATCCAGATCGGCGGAACATCCCCCGCAAAAACAGCACATACAACCATAATTAAAATATATGACAGAGCTTTATTCTGACAGGTTTTTTTCAATATCATGCAGCAAACGATGCAACATTGCCGTGTCGCGCTGCTGCAGCAGCCCCATTCGTTGCGACAGCCAGTCGGCCAGTTTGGCATCATCCTCCACGCCCAGACGCGAAAGCAAGGCCAGGGCGCGCAGGCGCAACGCCTGCAGCTGATGATGGTCTGCCGCGGCGGCGGCGGGCGCCGGTTGTTGCATAAGCGATGCTAATTGATAGCAGTAGACCATCACCGACTGACCGAGGTTTAGCGAAGGATAATCCGCGGCCATCGGCACGCCGGTCAGCACATCGGCCAGGGACAGCTCCTCATTGGTTAATCCGGCGTCTTCACGGCCAAATACCAGCGCGGTATGGGTCATCCAGTTCGCCTTCTCCTCCAGCAGCGGCAACAGCTGCTGCGGCGTGGCGTAATAGTGAAACCGCGCGCGACTGCGGGCGGTGGTGGCGACGGTAAAATCGACGTCGTGCAGCGCCTCGGCAAGGGTGGAATAGGTGGTGATACCATCGAGGATGTCGCCTGAGCCGTGCGCCACCCAGCGTGCCGCCGGCGCCAGATGGGCTTCACTGTCCACGATCCGCAGATCGCGAAATCCCATGGTTTTCATCGCCCTGGCGGCGGCGCCGACGTTCTCGGCCCGGGCAGGACCGACTAAAATAATCGTTAAACGCATTGCGGTTTTTTTCTCTCTCTCAGGCGTTGTCGAGGCGCGGAGCCCCGCATTTTACGCGGTGAAAATTTACAAATTTGCAACAAAAATCACTAAAATTGCGTTTTCTTACCCATAAAAAAATCTAAACTGTTCTCAGGAGGCCATGACAAGGAGTATGTTAACAGAACCCATTTATCCATATGATGGGCAATGAAATTTCACCTGATGCATCGTTCCAGGCATTGGATTCACTGTATTTATTAATTTATCCACGCAACTAGTTGAGCCGGGTAAAGATTGTGACTATAAAGAGCATGGCGATGCAATGATTTCACAAGACTGTTAACGTGCTACAATTGAACTTGATATATGTCAACGAAGCGTAGTTTTATTGGGTGTTCGGCCTCTCTTAGCCTGTTATGTTGCTGTTAAAATGGTTAGGATGTCAGCCGTTTTTGACACCGTCGGGTCCAGAGGGAAAGTACCCACGACCAAGCTAATGATGTTGTTGACGTTGATGGAAAGTGCATCAAGAACGCAATTACGTACTTTAGTCATGTTACGCCGCGCATGTTAATTTGCGACATGCAGCAGGCAGGTCAGGGACTTTGGTACTTCCTGTTTCGATTTAGTTGGCAATTTAGGTAGCAAACATGCAGACCCCGCACATTCTTATCGTTGAAGACGAGTTGGTAACACGCAACACGTTAAAAAGTATTTTCGAAGCAGAAGGTTACGATGTATTCGAAGCGACCGATGGCGCGGAAATGCATCAGATCCTGTCTGAAAATGATATCAACCTGGTGATCATGGATATCAACCTGCCGGGTAAAAATGGTCTTCTGCTGGCGCGCGAGCTGCGCGAGCAGGCTGACGTCGCGCTGATGTTCTTAACCGGTCGCGACAACGAAGTGGATAAGATCCTTGGCCTCGAAATCGGCGCTGACGACTATATCACTAAACCGTTTAACCCGCGTGAACTGACTATCCGCGCGCGCAACCTGCTCTCCCGTACCATGAACCTCGGTACCGTGAGCGAAGAGCGTCGCAGCGTGGAAAGCTACAAGTTCAACGGCTGGGAACTCGATATCAACAGCCGTTCCCTGGTCAGCCCGAACGGCGAACAGTACAAGCTGCCGCGCAGTGAATTCCGCGCGATGCTGCACTTCTGCGAAAACCCGGGCAAAATTCAGTCTCGTGCCGAGCTGCTGAAGAAAATGACCGGTCGCGAGCTGAAGCCGCATGACCGTACCGTTGACGTGACCATTCGTCGGATTCGTAAACACTTCGAATCCACTCCGGATACCCCGGAGATCATCGCTACCATTCACGGTGAAGGTTACCGTTTCTGTGGCGATCTGCAGGAATAATGCGATTTATTCCGCAGCCATGATGTGAAAACGGCGCCCCGAGGGCGCCGTTTTTTTATGCCGTCACTCTTTCCAGAGGCGCAGTTTGTCGTCATCGGCAGACGGAGGCGGAGGCACACTGCCTTTCGGTAACGATAACGCATACCAGTCCACTCGCCGGGTCAAAAACATCAGAGTGCTTAGCGCCAGCACCAGCACCCCGGTACCCAAGAGCAGCGCACTGTCCTCGGAATGCAGCAGAAACCACATCACCCCGTCCAGCAGCAGCAGCGCCGCGACAAACAGCAAGCTGTTACGCCATCCCCTGAGCACCGCCTGGAGGTAGATCCCGTTCATCACCGCGCCGGACAGGCTGGCGGCCAGCCAGGCGGCGGTAAAGCCAATGTGCTCCGAAAGCGCCAGCAGCACCAGGTAAAACAGCACCAGCGATAAGCCCACCAGCAAATATTGCATCGGATGCAGGGAGCGATGGGTCAGGCTTTCGAAAGCGAAAAAGGCCATAAACGTCAGCCCGATTAACAGGATGGCATATTTTGTCGCCCGGTCGGTTAGCTGGTACTGGTCGGCAAGCGACATGACATCGGCACTGAACGCCGGCAGGCGCGACCACGGGATCTCCATATCATCCTTGAAATAGCTGCCCATATCGTTGGCGAACCAGCTGCTTTGCCAGTGGGCGCGATAGCCGGCAGTATTCACTTCGCGTTTCGTTGGCAGGAAGCTGCCGAGAAAGCCGGGATGCGGCCAGTTACTGGTCAGCTGCAGCTCGCTGTTGCGCCCGAGCGGCGCCAGTGAAAATGCGCCCGTCCCGTTCAGATCGAGCGAAAAAGCGATCTCAAGCGGCTTGTTGTCCTCCGCCAGCGCAGGCATCGGCATATGGATGCCCGCCCCATCGCCGCTGATCCCCAGCCCAGGCTCCACGCTTAATAGGCTGCCGTTAACCTCCGGGGCATGAATGGCGCCAATGCCGCGGGCATCGCCGACGCTCACCACCAGCCGCGGCTGGCCCAGGGAGATATTCGTTTTTCGCAATGACGCCAGACGCAGCGGATCGAAGGAGGCCTTGATCTGCAGGGCGTTATGCCAGACCTGTCCGCTGTAGATGCCCACCCTTCTCGACTCCACGGTCTGTTTGCCGGTGACCGCCAGCGACTCCGGCAGCCAGTAGTACTCCCAGCTCCGCTGATATTCGACCTCTTTTTGGTTCTCCCTGCGGGTCAGCGTCTCGGTTACCGGAATAGCGATCAGCGGCCCGGCGAGTTTTTGCGAGCCGCTGGTGCTCTGTTCAATGGCATCCACAACCTCGCTGCGATAATCAGCCCGCTCATTGATGAGCTCCCTGACTATCATCAAAGGCAGAGATAACAGCACAATACAGCCTATTAACGTGGTAATTTTCCAGAATAACGGTGATTTCAACATAGCTTTCTCCCTATCGTAATGGCCTCACAATAGGGCGGTTGTGTGGGGGGAATTTGAAGCTATGTGAAGGGACGGTGAAGTCTCAGCGTGGCGACCACGCCGCCTTCGGGCCGATTGTGTAGACGGATATCGCCGTGATGCAGGCGCGCGACTTCACGAACGAAGGCCAGCCCAAGGCCGCTGCTCTTGTGGCCGTCTTCACGCGGCAGCGAGTAGAACCGCTCAAAGATCCGCGTCAGGGCATACTCCGGAATACCGCATCCGTTATCCGTTACGCTCAGTCGCACCTCTGCATTTCGTTTCTCTACTGCCAGGGCGATCTCGCCCCCCTGGGGGGTAAAATCAATCGCGTTGTCGAGCAGATTGCCCAGCGCCTGGGACAGCAGTTCGCCATCGCCATTGACCAGCATCCCACTCTCCTGCCAGCGCAGGGTGATGGCTTTCGCCGCCAGGGCGATGTCGCGCTCTTCCGCCAGGCGTTGGTATAGCGCATCTATCGACACCGGCTGCGGCTTTATCTCCAGCCGGTTTTCCAGTCGCGCCTGCTGGAGCAACCGCTCCACCAACAGCTGCATGCGAGTATTTTGCGCGAGGATATTCTCAGTAAACCGCGCCGCCACCGCAGGCGGCGGCTCTTCGCGCAGGATCTCCGCCGCACCGCGGATGGCCGCCAGCGGACTTTTCAGCTCGTGAGTCAGGTCATAGACATAGTTTTCGATGGCGTTTTTGCCTTCGAGCTTCACCCGCATGCTCTCCAGCGCCTGGGCCAGCTTACGTAGTTCGCTGCTGCCGACCTCCGGCAGCGGCAGCGGGCGGTCAGCGGTCACCGAGTCCGCATAGCGCACCAGCTTGCCGATAGAGAAATTGATCCACCAGACGACGCCGCAGCCAATCAACAGGGCAATGCCCAGCAGAGCGCCGCCGGCCCAAAGGATCCGCCGCTCGCTGCGCTGAATGACCGGCGTCATCGCCAGGTTGGGTTTACCGACGCTCAGCACGCCGATAATCCGCCCCTTATCCATCACCGGCGCGGCGATATACATCACCGAGCTGGCTTCATCATGCGGATCGCTGCGCGTACTGCGCGCGCCGTACTGGCCGCGCAGGGTGAGCCAGACATCGTTCCAGCGTGAATAGTCCTGCCCTGTCGCCTCTCCGCTCGAGTCAAACACCACCTTGCCCCGGGCATCGGTCAGATAGACGCGGTACTCATTCCGCACCTTTTTAATTCCGCCAATATTGGCGTTGAGCCGCTGCTGGTTGAGCTGGTGAAAGGCCTGCGCCAGCCTGCCCTGCTGCGGGTTTGCCGCCAGCAGGTCCTCACGCGCCAGCGCCGCCAGCAGGGTGGCGGTATCGTTGAGGGTCCCCTCCGTGGCCCGGCGCACGCCCGGCTTGACTTCCTGGACAAAGATCGACAGTACAAACCACGCGGCGATCGCGACGATAAGAAAATAGCCCAGCAGCAGGCGCATGCCGATGCGCATCAGCCGCGCCCCAGGCTGTAGCCCATCCCGCGATGGGTAATGATTGGCGCCACCTCAGGATTAACGACCCGCAGTTTAGCGCGCAGGGTTTTGATGTGGGTGTCGACGGTGCGGTCGAGGCTTTCCCAGGCATCGCTCCACACCAGCTCCATCAGCTGCTGGCGGGAGAAGACGCGACCGGGCGCGTGAAGCAGCGTTTTCAACAGCAGAAATTCATAGCGCGTCAGGTTCAGCGGCTGGCCGAACCAGCTTATCGACGCCGCCTGCTCGTCAAGCACAAACTCGCCGACGCGAACTACCGACGAAGGCGCGGCGAATTTTTGCAGCCGCCGCAGCACGCTGCGCACCCGCGCGCAGACTTCGCGTGGCGAAAACGGCTTGGCGATGTAATCGTCAGCGCCGATTTCCAGCCCCAGCAGCTTATCGACCTCGTCGCTCCGCGCCGTCAGAAACAGCACCGGCAGCGCCGGAAAGCGCGTCAGCAGGCGCCGACAGAGCTCGAAGCCGCTGATATCCGGCAAGCCGACGTCGAGGATGGCCACATCGGGCGCCTGATGCGCCGCCGCCTCCAGCGCGGGCAACCCGCGGTCAAAGACGGTGACCTGGAAGCCCTCCTGCTGGAGCATATAAACCAGGGTATCGGCGATACTCTGTTCATCCTCAACTAACCAAATCCGTGGCTGCTGCATGCGCGCTCCCGTTTATTTATTCCAGGGCATAATCGGCACGGCGCTGATGGCGTTCTTCGGCGAGCCATCAACCACTTTATCCGAATAGGTCAGGTAGACCAGCGCATTGCGTTTCGCATCATAGAAGCGAACGACCTGTAGCTTTTTAAACACCAGCGAGGTGCGCTTCTGGAACACCACGTCGCCCTGGCTTTTGCCATTTTTGATTTTGTCCGTCAGCTCAATCGGCCCGACCTGCTGGCAGGAGATGGCCGCGTCGGAGGTATCTTCCGCCAGACCCAGCCCGCCTTTGATCCCGCCGGTCTTCGCCCGGCTGATATAGCAGGTCACGTTCTGCACATCCGGATCGTCAAAGGCTTCGACGACAATTTTGTGATCCGGCCCTAACCATTTGAAGACCGTATCCACGGAACCAATCTGCTCCGCCTGAGCGACCTGGCAGCCGGCCAGCAGCAGCAGGCCCATCGCAAACTTCTTGTATTTCATATTGTTACCATTCTTAAAAAATATAGCTGAGTGATTATCACGCACTTTGCGGAAAAGGTTTATAGATCACAGCTTTACAAAATTCTCGTTCAGATCCACGGACCTACCGCATTTAAAAGCAAAAAAAACACTGAATGCTAAAACATCAAAAAATGCTATTATCCGCTACTTTAATATCAGGCACCTGTGTTTAAGGATGGGGACATTTTATGGATCAAGCAGGGATTATTCGCGATCTCCTTAGCTGGCTGGAAGGTCACCTGGATCAGCCGCTTTCTCTGGACAATGTGGCGGCGAAGGCGGGTTATTCCAAGTGGCATTTGCAGCGAATGTTTAAGGATGTCACCGGCCATGCCATCGGTGCCTATATTCGCGCGCGCCGGTTGTCGAAATCAGCTGTCGCATTACGCCTTACCGCCCGTCCAATCCTTGATATTGCGCTGCAGTACCGTTTCGACTCCCAGCAGACCTTCACCCGGGCGTTTAAGAAGCAGTTCTCGCTGACGCCGGCGCTCTACCGCCGCTCGCCGGACTGGAGCTCGTTCGGTATGCGTCCGCCGCTGCGTCTTGGCGAGTTTACCCTGCCGAAACATGAATTTGTCGCCCTGCCCACGACTCAACTGCTGGGGGTAACCCAGAGCTATACCTGTAAGCTGGAGGAAATCTCCGACTTCCGCAACCAGATGCGGGTCCAGTTCTGGCGCGATTTCCTCGGCAACTCGCCGTCGATCCCCCCGGTGCTCTATGGGCTGCATGAACCGCGTCCGAGCCAGGAGAAAGACGATGAACAGGAAGTGTTCTATACCACCGCGCTGACGCCGGAGATGGCTAACGGCCACCTGCAGAACGCCCATCCGGTGACGCTGGAGGGCGGCGAGTATGTCATGTTTACGTATGAAGGGCTGGGTACCGGCCTGCAGGAATTCATCCTGACGGTCTACGGCACCTGCATGCCGATGCTGAACCTGACGCGTCGCAAGGGGCTGGATATTGAACGCTTCTATCCTGAAGATGAAAGCCGGGATCAGGACACGCCGATTCAGTTGCGCTGCGAATATCTGATCCCGATCCGCCGTTAACGCTGCAGCTCGTCCATCGCGGGGGCGTCAAGATGCGAGACGTCGCCCGCCGTTTCCACCACCCAGCCGGAAGCCAGCCACGGGCTCTGCTGATAATCGACGCGCGAGATAGAGCAGTTGCGCAGACGCAGACGACGCTCTGCGTACGCCGGCAGCCCTAAAATCGTGCTCACCAGGCAGCCCAGCGCGATACCATGACTCACCAGCAGTGGTCGACTACCAGCCGGTAATTCCAGACAGGCTGCCAGCGCCGCATGCATGCGTTCGCTAAGCTCCTGCATCGATTCGCCCTGAGGAATACGACCATCCGGCGTGCCGTTGACCAGCTGGCGGCGCCAGCCCTCTTCTTCTTCGCTGAGCGAGTCGATATGGCGCTTCTCCAGCACCCCCATATCCAGCTCGCGCAGGCGCGCATCGGCGATCACGCTGCAGCCGCAGGCTTCGGCGATAATCTCTGCTGTGCGGCGGGTTCGTCCCAGATCGCTGGTAATGATATGGGTGATCCCCAGCGTTCTGGCGCGCTCGCCAACCTGCCAGGCCTGGCGCTCACCGTGTGCGGTCAGCGGGCTGTCGGACTGACCCTGAATACGTCGCTCGGCGTTCCACTGCGTTTCACCGTGGCGAACAAGGTATACCTGTAACATGCTTTTTTTCCGTTCTGAACTCGTTATCGACCGCTTTCGGGCATTACCGCCTGCCCTGGGGGTGATTTAGAGTATACTGCGATGACGTTAGTTTATTCTGAGTTGTTTTGATTATGCACCATGTTGTCTCAGCGACCACTAATCCCGCCAAAATTCAGGCAATTCTGCAGGCTTTTGACGAGATTTTCGGCGAAGGATCCTGCCACATTGAGTCCGTATCCGTCGAGAGCGGCGTGCCGGAACAGCCCTTCGGCAGCGAGGAAACGCGCGCTGGCGCACGAAATCGCGTCGCTAATGCGCGCCTCGCCCAGCCCCATGCCGATTTCTGGGTCGCCATCGAAGCCGGAATTGACGATGGCAGTACCTTTAGCTGGGTGGTCATCGAAAGCGCCAGCCAGCGCGGAGAAGCGCGCTCAGCCACGCTGCCGTTGCCTGACGTTATTCTTGAGCAGGTTCGCGCTGGCGAAGCCCTCGGGCCGGTCATGACGCAGTATACCGGCATCGATCAGATCGGTCGTAAAGAGGGGGCGATTGGGGTTTTCACCGGCGGCAAATTAACCCGCAGCAGCGTTTACCATCAGGCGGTCGTGCTGGCGTTAAGCCCGTTCCACAACGCTATTTATCGCTAGCCAGCAGCGTCTGCTCCAGCCACTGGCGCAGCTCAACCGGCGCCGACTTCAGGCTGTTCGACCCGCGGGTAATGGTCGCAATGCCGGCGCCGAGCTCATTTTTCAGCTCGCGCTGGCTCATCTCGCCGCGCAGCAGCTCTTCGATAATGCGCACCCGGGTTCCCAGCGCTTCGCGCTCATCAGGGGTTAGCATTAGCTGCAGCAGCGGCAGATGCAGATCCTGCGCATAGGCCTGCTGTAGCAGCGTCACAAAGCGCAGCCACTCCTGATGACGTTGTTCGGCAACGGCCGCGGAATAGGGAGATTGTTGGGTCATATCGCGCCACCATATTGAGACGGGCAGCTTACGCTGCCCGTCGAATGTACTCTTCAACGAGTACAAAGCATAACATACTTCCCGGCGATCAGTAACGCTGCCGCCACTCCGCATCGCTGAAGAGCTTATCCTGCTGTCCCATAAAGTAGCGGTAGTAGGCGTCATAGGAGAGGACATTCTTCACGTAGCCGCGGGTTTCCGAGAACGGAATACTCTCGACAAACGCCACGGCGTCGATCCGTCCGGCGCTGTTCCCCTGCCAGGTGCGTACCCGACCCGGCCCGGCGTTATAGGCCGCCGAGGCGTAGATGCGGTTATTGCCGAACTGCTGGTAAACGTACTGCAGATAGCTGGTGCCGATGTTGATGTTGGTTTCCGGATCCAATAGCTGCGACGGGCCGCTGTAGCCGGGAATGCGGAACATGCTGACGGTATGCGTCGCGGTGCCCGGCATAATCTGCATCAGCCCGCTGGCGCCGACCGGCGAGCGCACTTTCGGGTTCCAGGCGCTCTCCTGGCGGGCAATGGCCATCGCGTAGCTCTGCGGAATATCTTTACCGCTGATATAGCGGGCAAACAGATCGTTATAGGCCAGCGGGAAGCGCTCCTCCAGCTGATCCCACAGCTTGCCGGCGATCGTCGCCTGGACGCTCAGATCCCACCAGTGCTGATCGAAGGCATAGCGCGCCAGCTGCGCCTGCTGAGATTTCGTGCGGCTGGTGACCAGATTCGCCCATTCGGTGCGCGCGGTGTTATCCATATTCCAGTACATCAGCTCGCGTACCCGGGCCATCTCCGGACCGGAAGCCAGCGCCGGATCGAGCGTGCCAGTCGCTTTATCGATGCGGAAGGTATACTCCTCGCCGAGACGCTGTGCGGCGACCATCGGGTAGAAACCGCGCTGCTGCATCAACGACCGGAGGATCGCCTGCGCCTCCTCTTCCCTGCCGCGCTCCAGCAACAGATCCGCCTGCCAGTAGCGCCATTCGTCTTTCTCTTTCGCCTCCATCGGCAGGCGCGCCAGCCAGGTATTCAGGCCATGGCGATCGCCCGTCCCCAGCGCCATCCGCACCCGCCGCTCCACCAGAGGCGTGGACTGCGATCGCATAATCGCATCGTCGCGCCAGATGGCCTGCTCTTCGGTCACATCGTTCCCCATCAGGCGCCAGGCGACAATATCGCGTAGCTCCTGGGTCTGATCCTCATTGAGCTGCTGGGCCTGCACCAGCGAAGGGATCATCAAACGGGCATTTTCCACATCCTGACGGGCGACGCTGGCGAAAGCGACGGCGGCCATCTGGCGGGTAAAGTCCGTCGCCCCGGTGGTGCGGGCAAAGGTCAGGACGCTGTTAGGATCGTTAGCCAGGGCGACCACGGCGCTGGCGATGCTCTGGTAGTTGGCGGGCATCTGCTGGGCCAGCGATTTCACCAGCCCGATATTGCCGGCCTTCATCGCCAGGCGGATCCGTTCAAGATAAGCCAGCGGATCCTGCTGGCCGGAGTCGCGCCAGGCGCTGAACAGCGGTTCACAGGCGCCGGGCTGGTTCTTGCCCGTCAGCCAGAGGTCTTTCGCTCCGCTCCAGGCCTCCTGCGACTGCCCCACGCTCAGTTTGGCGTAGTAGTAGTTGCACTGCGCCTCGGTGCTGGTCGGCTTATCGGGACTAAACGCCAGCAAGCCGCGCCAGTCGCTGCGCCGGGCCAGTTCATTCACGAAGCGCGAACGTAATGAACGCGCGGGGGGCAGCGTCGGGTTGGCGTCAATAAAGTTTTTCACCACCAGCGCCGGCTGGTTCATCAGATCGTCGGTAATCTGCCGGTACTGCAAATAGGGATACAGGGGATAGGTGCTTAACGTGGGCATCAGCTGGTCAACCACATCCATCTGCCGGTTATCCCACGCCTGCTTAATTTGTGCGTAGCGGCTGCGCTGTTCATCCAGTGAATCCGCATGCGCCAGCTGACTCAACGCCAACAGACCAACGCTGGCAGCCAAAAGATGCCACGCCATTTTTTTGGCTTTTTCCACAAGCTCTTCCTCTTTCAGGTGCATTTTCGCAGCATCGTGCCGCTTAAAAGCCACTGCCGGTTCGGCAGGCGGCTTTACTTATGCTAATCAGACAACGCTAAACGCGCCATGTCCTGAACATTTTTTTACGCTTCTGTGAATCCTGTCGCCTCGCTGGGATTAGCGCGCGAAAAAGGCTACACTTCGGCTTTGAACTATCTATCAAAATAGAAAGAGGCGAAGTCCAACGTGGCTCAATTCGTTTATACCATGCATCGTGTCGGCAAAGTGGTTCCGCCGAAACGTCATATTTTGAAAAATATCTCCCTCAGCTTTTTCCCTGGCGCAAAAATCGGTGTGCTCGGTCTGAACGGCGCCGGTAAATCTACCCTGCTGCGCATCATGGCCGGTATCGACACCGAGATCGAAGGTGAAGCGCGTCCGCAGCCTGGCATTAAAATCGGCTACCTGCCGCAGGAGCCGCAGCTCAACCCGGAGCACACCGTGCGCGAGTCCGTTGAAGAAGCGGTCGCCGAAGTGGTTAACGCGCTGAAGGGCCTAGACGAAGTCTATGCCAAATACGCCGAGCCGGATGCAGACTTCGATAAGCTTGCCGCACAGCAAGGTAAGTTCGAAGAGATTATCCAGGCGCACGACGGCCACAATCTGAACGTGCAGCTGGAGCGCGCGGCCGACGCCCTGCGCCTGCCGGACTGGGATGCGAAAATCGCCAATCTTTCCGGTGGTGAACGCCGCCGCGTCGCGCTGTGCCGCCTGCTGCTGGAAAAACCAGACATGCTGCTGCTCGACGAACCGACCAACCACCTGGACGCCGAGTCCGTCGCCTGGCTGGAACGCTTCCTGCACGACTTCGAAGGCACCGTGGTGGCAATTACCCACGACCGTTACTTCCTCGATAACGTCGCCGGTTGGATCCTCGAACTTGACCGCGGCGAAGGTATTCCGTGGGAAGGCAACTACTCCTCCTGGCTGGAGCAGAAAGATCAGCGTCTGGCGCAGGAAGCCTCTCAGGAAGCCGCGCGTCGCAAATCCATCGAGAAAGAGCTCGAGTGGGTTCGCCAGGGCGCGAAAGGGCGTCAGTCCAAGGGCAAAGCCCGTCTGGCGCGCTTTGAAGAGCTCAACAACGTTGAATACCAAAAACGTAACGAGACCAACGAACTGTTCATTCCGCCAGGCGCGCGTCTGGGCGATAAAGTTCTGGAAGTCAGCAACTTGCGTAAATCCTACGGCGACCGCGTGCTGATCGACGATCTGAGCTTCTCGGTACCGAAGGGCGCTATCGTCGGCATCATCGGCCCTAACGGCGCGGGTAAATCAACGCTGTTCCGCATGATGTCCGGCCAGGAACAGCCAGATTCCGGCACCATCACCCTGGGCGAAACCGTTAAGCTGGCCTCCGTCGATCAGTTCCGCGACGCGATGGACAACAGCAAGACCGTGTGGGAAGAGGTCTCCGGCGGCCTGGATATCATGAAGATCGGCAACACCGAGATGCCGAGCCGCGCCTACGTGGGCCGCTTTAACTTCAAAGGCGTAGACCAGGGCAAACGCGTTGGCGAGTTGTCCGGC
This sequence comes from Klebsiella sp. M041, assembly GCF_059759695.1. Taxonomy (NCBI): domain Bacteria; kingdom Pseudomonadati; phylum Pseudomonadota; class Gammaproteobacteria; order Enterobacterales; family Enterobacteriaceae; genus Klebsiella; species Klebsiella sp. M041. The sequence goes on along the minus strand of NZ_JCAXWU010000003.1, from coordinate 106,588 downwards.
GGTGAACGCGGTCGTCTGCACCTGGCGAAGCTGCTGCAGGTTGGCGGTAACGTACTGCTGCTCGATGAACCGACCAACGACCTGGATATCGAAACCCTGCGCGCGCTGGAAAACGCCCTGCTGGAGTTCCCGGGCTGCGCGATGGTTATCTCGCACGACCGTTGGTTCCTTGACCGTATCGCCACCCACATTCTGGATTACCAGGATGAAGGTAAGGTGGAGTTCTTTGAAGGTAACTTTACCGAGTACGAAGAGTACAAGAAACGCACCCTCGGCGCCGACGCGCTGGAGCCGAAGCGAATCAAGTACAAACGGATCTCAAAATAAAATGCAAAAAGGCAACGCAAGTTGCCTTTTTTAATGTTTGCTCCCTCTCCCACCGGGAGAGGGCCGGGGTGAGGGCATCAGCCCGCAGAGGATCTAGCCCTGCTCCCCCATCAGCTGCTTCACCAGCTCGACGCAGCGCAGGAAGCGCGTATCGTAGTCCGACTCCTTAACATGGACGAACTCGATCTCATTCTCTTTCAGCAGCGACACCAGCAGCGACTGAAACTCTTTACGATCCACCGAACTCCCAAGGCTGCGTAACCCATCGGCCACCCACGGGGTATTGTTCTCCAGCAGGATCACCAGATCGAAGCGGTATTCATCAATCAGCGCCTGCACGAACGGGTGCTCTCGCCCCTCGTACTTCAGGCAGAACGCCTGAGTGCTGACGAAGTCGGTATCGATAAACGCCACCTTGTTGGCATATTTCACTGCGAAATCAATATACTGAGCATGCCCGAGGGCTATTTTATCGTAATCCGAATACTGGAGCGCCATCTCATCGCCGCCGAGATGCGAAAAGACATAATCCCGGCCATATTCCCAGGCGCTGGTGGTATTGAAGATATTGGCGAGCTTATTGACCAGCGTTGATTTCCCGCTCGACTCGCCGCCGAGGATCGCCACCGTCCGCACAAAGAACGGTTTCACTTCCGTCGGAATATATTCCCAGTAACGGAACGGGTTCTCGCGGATCTGGCCGCCGCTAATATTCATAAAGGTCCGCTTAGGATCGATAAGCACCGTCTCGATCCCCAGATGCTCAAGGTACTGCGGCGCATCGGCCTCTTCCGAGGTATAGATCCGGTTCGGCTCGATCCCTTTTTCGCTCATAAAAGCGCGGATCCCATGGCTCCAGACGTCCCAGCCGTGCGGATAGGGCTCCATTCCTTCTTCATTGAAGGCGTGGATGCGAATATTCTTCTGATATTTAAAGGTTTGCAGCAGCCAGCGCAGGCGGTCAGGCACCGTCGGCTGCTGCGACATGGCGCTCTCTTCAAACAGCTCGCGGTCGCGAGTGTCGTCATAGCCCATGATGATATGCAGCTCATCGACCTGGCTACAGGCGCGTTGAATCAAATAGATGTGCCCGGTATGCAGCGGGTAAAATTTACCAAACACCACGCCGACGCTTTTCTGTCGGCGGGGAAACTCCAGCCCGAGGAAACGATGCAGCGCTTCTAGCTTCTGCGCGCTCGGGCTTTTGATTTTGGCATTCAACAGTTGGCTGAGATACCCTTTGGTCATCCCGCTGGCTTCCGCCACCTGCTGCAGGGTACAGCCTTTCTGCTTTATGGCGCTTTTTAAATAGTCAAATGACGACATCGCTAATCTCCTTTTAACTTATTATAAGTCGTCAAAAACGCTTAGCGCGTCTGAAAGCTTTTTCACACCAAAGATTTGCATGCCTTCCGGCACTTTTTTCGGCACATTGGCCGCCGGGACGATGGCGCGGCGGAAGCCATGCTTCGCCGCTTCGGAGATACGCTCCTGACCGCTCGGCACCGGGCGAATTTCGCCAGCCAACCCCACTTCGCCAAAGACCACCAGGTCCTGCGGCAGCGGGCGATCGCGCAAGCTGGAGACCATCGCCAGCAGCAGCGCCAGATCGGCGCTGGTTTCCGTGACCTTCACCCCACCGACCACGTTGACGAAAACGTCCTGATCGGCCATCTGCAGGCCGCCGTGGCGATGCAGCACCGCCAGCAGGATCGCCAGACGGTTCTGTTCCAGCCCCACCGCCACGCGGCGCGGGTTGGACATCATCGAGTGATCCACCAGCGCCTGGATCTCCACCAGCAGCGGGCGGGTCCCTTCCCAGACCACCATCACCGAGCTGCCGGAGGTGATTTCATCTCCCCGGCTGAGGAAGATAGCGGATGGGTTGCTCACTTCGCGCAGCCCCTGCTCGGTCATGGCGAAGACGCCCAGCTCGTTCACCGCGCCAAAGCGGTTTTTGTGGCTGCGCAGAGTGCGGAAGCGGGAGTCGGCATCGCCGTCCAGCAGCACCGAGCAGTCAATACAGTGCTCCAGCACCTTCGGGCCAGCCAGCGAACCGTCTTTGGTGACGTGGCCGACCATGACGATCGCCACGCCGCGTGTTTTGGCAAAGCGCGTCAGGTAGGCCGCCGTTTCACGTACCTGGGCGACGCTGCCCGGCGACGACTGAACGTCGGCCATATGCATCACCTGGATAGAGTCGATCACCATCAGCTGCGGTTTTTCTTCCTCGGCAATCTGACAGATCTGCTCAATGCTGGTTTCCGAGAGCATGTTCAGGTTCGCCGTCGGCAGCCCAAGGCGATGGGCGCGCATCGCCACCTGCTGAAGGGACTCCTCCCCGGTGACGTACAGGGTTTTCATCCCTTCCGCCAGCTTGCACAACGTCTGCAGCAGCAGCGTCGATTTCCCCGCGCCGGGGTTACCGCCAATCAGGATCGCGCTGCCCGGCACCACGCCGCCGCCGAGTACGCGGTCGAACTCTTTAAAACCGGTGGAGAAACGCGGCAGCGCTTCCAGGCTGATGTCTGACAGCTTCTGCACCTTCGAGACGCCGGCGTGACCGGCGTAGCCTGACAAACGCTCGTTTCTCGCCACCTGCGGCGACGCGGCGATGCGCATCTCGGTGATGGTATTCCAGGCATGGCAGGCGCTGCACTGCCCCTGCCAGCGCGGGTAATCCGCACCACATTCATTACAGACAAATGCGCGTTTTGGAGCTTTCGCCACGTTTACCTCTTACTTTTGGTTCATGCTGCCCGAGAGAATACAGAATACCCCCATCAGGTCAGCGTGGCGGATAGTCACTTCCGCCTGTTCATTCACTTTAGGCTTCGCATGATACGCGATGCCAAGCCCGGCAGCCTTAATCATCGGCAGGTCGTTGGCGCCATCGCCGATGGCCACGGTCTGCGCCGTTGGGATCGCATACTTTTCCGCCAGCTTGCGCAGCGTATTGGCTTTGTATTTGGCATCGACGATATCGCCGAGCACGTTGCCGGTGAGCTTGCCGTCGCGGATCTCCAGTTCGTTGGCGAACACCGCGTCAAGATGCAGCTTATCGCGCAGATACTCGGCGAAGAAGGTGAAGCCGCCGGAGGCGATCGCCACCTTCCAGCCCAGCGTTTCCAGCTTGAGCACCAGCTGCGCCAGGCCCGGCATCAGCGGCAGCGCGTCGCGAACCTGCAGCAGAATGCTGGCATCAGCGTCTTTCAGCGTCGCCACGCGCTGGCGCAGGCTGGCGGTGAAGTCCAGCTCCCCGCGCATCGCCCGCTCGGTCACTTCCGACACCAGCTCGCCGGTGCCGGCCAGTTTCGCGATCTCATCGATGCATTCGATCTGGATCGCCGTGGAGTCCATATCCATCACCAGCAGTCCCGGGGTGCGCAGATGAGGGATTTTACCCAATGGCGCGACGTCCAGCCCCGCCTCATGCGCCAGTCGCGTCGCACGGGGGGTCAGCGAACCGGCCAGGCGGATCACCTGGTAATCCTCGACCACCCAGGAGGCGACGATCACTAACGCGGCGCCCAGCTCACGCTGCCAGTCCGTCAGACGGCGTTTATCCAGCCCACGCCCGTACAGCAGCCAGCCGCTGCGCCCGGCGTGATAATCCAGCGGCATGACCTCGTCACCGCTCAGGGAAAGCGGCAACCCAGGCCACAGGGAAACGTCTTCAGGCAGGTCGCACCAGGTCAAACTGTTAGGCATTACGGCTCCACATCTCTTCATTCAGGCGAGGAAAATAACGCATGAGGCTACCTTGTAACCAGCGCTTCTGGCAACATTAAGCTGCAAATTTTCAAAGGTGGAATATGGTTCGCGCAAAACTGAAATTCCGGCTGCATCGTGCGGTCATTGTCCTTATCTGTCTCGCCCTGCTCGTCGCGCTGATGCAGGGCGCCTCGTGGTTCAGTCAGAACAGTCAGAAACAACGCAATCCGCAGCTGGAAGAGCTGGCCCGCACGCTGGCGCAGCAGGTGGTGCTGAATCTCGCGCCGCTGATGCGCAGCGAGACGCCGGACGAAAAGCGCATCAATCAGCTGTTGACGCAGCTCACCCACAACAGCCGCGTACTGGACGCCGGGGTATATGACGACCAGGGCGACCTGGTGGCGCGCTCTGGCGAAAGCGTCGAGGTTCGCGACCGGCTGGCGCTGGATGGTAAGAAAGCCGGCGGCTACTTCAACCAGCAGATTGTCGAGCCGGTGCCGGGAAAAAACGGCCCGCTGGGCTACCTGCGTCTGACCCTCGATACCCATACGCTGGCGACCGAGGCGAAGCAGGTGGATAATACCACCAATATCTTACGCCTGATGCTGTTGCTGTCCCTGGCCATCGGCGTGGTACTGACCCGCACGCTGCTGCAGGGCAAACGCACCCGCTGGCAGCAATCGCCCTTCCTGCTCACCGCCAACAAGCCGGTTGAGGATGAAGACGATGAAAAGAAAGGAAATCTATAATGTCCACACTGCGCCTCCTGCTTTCTGACTCTTACGACCCGTGGTTCAACCTGGCGGTCGAGGAGTGCATTTTCCGCCAGATGCCCGCCACCCAGCGGGTGCTGTTCCTGTGGCGCAATGCCGATACCGTGGTCATCGGCCGCGCGCAGAACCCGTGGAAGGAGTGTAATACCCGCCGCATGGAGGAAGATCATGTGCGGCTGGCCCGTCGCAGCAGCGGCGGCGGCGCGGTGTTCCACGACCTCGGCAATACCTGCTTTACCTTTATGGCAGGCAAACCGGAGTACGACAAAACCGTCTCCACCGCTATTGTGCTGGCGGCGCTCAATTCACTTGGCGTAACCGCCGACGCCTCCGGGCGCAACGATCTGGTGGTCAAAACCGACAGCGGCGACCGCAAAGTCTCCGGCTCAGCCTATCGTGAAACCATGGACCGCGGTTTTCACCACGGCACCCTGCTGCTCAACGCCGATCTAAGCCGTCTCGCCAACTACCTCAACCCGGACCAGAAAAAGCTGCAGGCTAAAGGCATTACCTCGGTGCGCGGGCGGGTGGCGAACCTGGTTGAGCTGCTGCCGGGCATTACCCATCAGCAAGTTTGCGAGGCGATCCAGGAGGCGTTCTTCAGCCATTACGGCGAACGGGTAGACGCCGAGGTGATCTCCCCGGACAACACGCCGGACCTGCCGAACTTTGCCGACACTTTCGCTCGCCAGAGCAGTTGGGAGTGGAACTTCGGCCAGGCGCCCGCCTTTTCCCACCTGCTGGACGAGCGCTTCCCCTGGGGCGGCGTCGAGCTGCATTTTGACGTTGAGAAGGGCCATATCACCCGCGCGCAGGCCTTTACCGATAGCCTGAATCCGGCGCCGCTGGAGGCGCTGGCGGAACGCTTAATCGGCTGTCAGTATCGGGCTGAGGTTTTGCAGCAGCAGTGTGAGGCGCTAATGGAGGACTTCCCGGAGCAGGAAGCGGAACTCAAAGCGCTGTCGGTGTGGATTGCCGGCGCGGTACGCTAAAAAAAAGCCCGCTGGCGTAGCGCTTAGCGGGCCTGGAAAACCGCAGGCCGGGTCAGGCGAAGCCGCCGCCCGGCACAACAGCTTTTACTCTTTATCGCCCAGCAGCACGGATTCCAGCGCGATTTTAATCATGTCGTTGAACGTGGTCTGACGCTCCGCGGCAGTGGTCTGCTCGTGGGTACGAATATGGTCAGACACGGTGCAGATGGTCAGCGCTTTCGCCCCGAATTCCGCCGCCACGCCGTAGATACCCGCCGCTTCCATTTCCACGCCCAGGATGCCGTATTTTTCCATCACGTCGAACATGGACGGGTCCGGGGTATAGAACAGGTCTGCAGAGAAGATGTTGCCGACGCGCGCGTCAACGCCCAGCGCTTTCGCCGCGTCTACCGCGTTACGCACCATGCCGAAATCGGCAATCGCCGCGAAGTCGTGGTCTTTAAAACGCAGACGGTTCACTTTGGAGTCGGTGCAGGCGCCCATACCGATCACCACGTCGCGCAGTTTGACGTCTTCGCGCACCGCGCCGCAGGAGCCGACGCGGATGATTTTCTTGACGCCGAAATCGGTGATCAGCTCTTTGGTGTAGATAGAGCAGGACGGAATACCCATCCCGTGGCCCATGACGGAGATTTTGCGGCCTTTATAGGTGCCGGTGAAGCCCAGCATGCCGCGCACGTTGTTCACTTCACGCACGTCTTCGAGAAAGGTTTCTGCAATGTGCTTGGCGCGCAGCGGGTCGCCCGGCATCAAGACTACGTCAGCGAAATCGCCCATTTCTGCGTTAATGTGAGGAGTTGCCATCTTCAGTTCCTTTTACATTGTTGTTTTTGCCGGGCGGCGGCTACGCCTGACCCGGCCGACAAAACCGTAGGCCCGGATCGCTGAGCGCCACCGGGCAATTGCATCACAGCATGTTTTTACCGTACGCCATTGGCGAGGTACCAAAGTATGTCGCCAACGTCTGGCCGATGTCCGCGAAAGTTTCGCGGTGGCCTAACGATCCTGGTTTCACTTTCGGGCCGTACACCAGCACCGGAATATGCTCGCGGGTGTGGTCGGTACCGGTCCAGGTCGGGTCGCAGCCGTGGTCGGCGGTGAGGATCAGGATGTCGTCTTCCCCTACCAGCTCCATCAGCTCCGGCAGACGGCGGTCGAACAGTTCCAGACCCGCCGCGTAGCCGGCGACATCGCGACGGTGGCCCCAGGAGGAGTCAAAGTCGACGAAGTTGGTGAAGACGATAGTCTCGTCGCCGGCTTCCTTCATCTCTTTGATGGTCGCGTCGAACAGCGCGTCCAGCCCGGTGGCTTTCACTTTTTTGGTGATGCCGCAGTTTGCGTAGATGTCCGCTATCTTACCGACAGACACCACGTGGCCGTTCTTCTCGTCAACCAGCTTCTGCAGCACGGTCGGCGCCGGCGGTTCGACCGCCAGATCGTGACGGTTGCCGGTACGCTGGAAGTTACCGGCTTTATCGCCGATAAACGGACGAGCGATGACGCGGCCAATGTTGTAGCCGCCTTCGGTCAGCTCTTCACGGGCGATTTCGCACAGCTCATACAGCTTGTCGAGGCCAAAGGTCTCTTCGTGACAGGCGATCTGGAACACGGAGTCAGCGGAGGTATAGAAAATCGGTTTCCCGGTTTTCATATGCTCTTCGCCGAGCTGATCGAGGATCACCGTCCCGGAAGAGTGGCAGTTGCCGAGGTAGCCCGGCAGGTTGGCGCGTTTCACCAGCTTATCCAGCAGCTCCTGCGGGAAGCTGTTTTCATGATCGCTGAAGTAGCCCCAGTCAAACAGCACCGGCACGCCGGCGATTTCCCAGTGGCCGGACGGCGTATCTTTACCAGAAGAGAGTTCATGCGCCCAGGCCCAGGCGCCAATCACTTCGGCATTGCCATCCATTCCGGCGGCAATTTTACCGGTAGAGCCTTCATGCGCTTTCACCAGCCCCAGACGGGTCAGGTTCGGTAAATTCAGCGGGCCTTTGCGGCCGTGGTCAGCCTCGCCTTTGGCGCAGGCTTCCGCAATGTGTCCCAGGGTATCGGCGCCGACGTCGCCAAAGCGGTCTGCGTCTTCCGTTGCGCCAATCCCAAAGGAGTCCAGCACCATGATAAATGCACGTTTCATCTTGTTCTCCATACATCTTGCGCTGCAAAAAAGCGATCAGATCAGTATATCGCTATTCGGTGATACGGCGATAGACTGTCGGTGTAATTTCCGGAGCTTTATCGTCCAGTTTAATGGCCGCTTTGACCGCTTTCGCGGCCTCCTGCCAGCTGTTCTCGTCTTTGGCATGGATCACCGCCAGCGGACGCTGTCCGTCCACGCGGTCACCCAGACGCGCCATCTCGGTAAAGCCAACGCTATAGTCAATGGTGTCTGATGCCTGACGGCGGCCGCCGCCCATAGAAACCACTGCCATACCCAGCGCGCGAGTATCCATCGCGCTGACAAAACCTTCGGTATCAGCATAGACTGCTTTGCTCAGCATCGCCGTCGGCAGATAATGATCATAATTCTCGACAAAGTCGCTCGGTCCTTTCTGCGCCGCGACCATACGGCCAAAGACTTCCGCCGCTTTACCATTATCCAGTACCGCCTGCAGCTTCGCGCGCGCGTCGGCATCGTCCGCCGCCAGCTTGCCGGAAATCAGCATCTCCACACACAGCGCCATCGTCACGTCGAACAGACGCGGATTGCGGTATTCGCCGGTCAGGAACTGGACCGCTTCGCGAACTTCAACGGCGTTCCCGGCGCTGGAAGCCAGCACCTGGTTCATATCGGTCAGCAGCGCGGTGGTGCGCACGCCGGCGCCGTTGGCGACCCCGACGATCGCTTCCGCCAGCGCGGCGGAAAGTTCATAAGTCGGCATAAACGCGCCGCTGCCGACTTTGACGTCCATCACCAGCGCATCCAGCCCTTCCGCCAGCTTCTTGGCAAGGATCGAGGCGGTGATCAGCGGGATGGAGTCCACCGTCGCGGTAATATCGCGGGTGGCATAGAAACGTTTGTCCGCCGGAGCGAGGGAGCTGGTCTGCCCGATAATCGCCACGCCGACATCTTTAATAATCTCGCGGAAGCGGTTGTCGTCCGGGAAGATATCGAAGCCCGGGATCGCTTCCAGTTTATCCAGGGTACCGCCGGTATGGCCGAGTCCGCGGCCGGAAATCATCGGCACATAACCGCCGCAGGCGGCCACCATCGGCCCCAGCATCAGCGAAGTGACATCCCCGACGCCGCCGGTGGAGTGTTTATCGACGATCGGGCCGTTAAGGTTGAGGCTTTTCCAGTCCAGAACGGTACCGGAATCCCGCATCGCCATGGTCAGCGAAACGCGCTCCGGCATAGACATATCGTGGAAGAAGATGGTCATCGCCAGCGCGGCGATCTGCCCTTCTGAGATAGTATTGTCGCGGATGCCGTTGATGAAAAAGCGGATCTCTTCATCGCTTAATGCCTGACCATCACGTTTTTTACGAATAATTTCTTGTGCGAGAAACACGGTAACCCCCATGAGGAATCGGGTGAATGGTGGCGGGTGGCGCTACGCTTACCCGCCCTACGATCCTGTAGGCCGGATAAGCGAAGCGTCATCCGGCAATGTCTGACAATCAGTAGCTGCTGGCGCTCTTGCCGTCGCCGTGACCCAGGGCTTTCAACAGGCTGGCCAGCAGGCTGGAGGCACCAAAGCGGTAGTGACGGGCATCGGCCCAGTCGGCGCCAAACAGCTCATCGGCGATCGCCAGGAACTGCTGCGCATCTTCCGCGCTGCGCACGCCGCCCGCCGGTTTGAAACCAACGGTTTTCTCAACGCCCATATCGCGGATGACTTCCATCATGATGCGCGCGCTTTCCGGCGTAGCATTCACCGGCACTTTACCGGTCGAGGTTTTGATGAAATCGGCCCCGGCTTTGATAGAGATTTCAGACGCTTTACGGATCAGCGCTTCTTCTTTCAGCTCACCGGTTTCGATGATCACTTTCAGCAGCACGTTGGCAGCCGCGCAGGCCTCTTTACAGGCTTTCACCAGCTCGAAGCCGACCTGCTCGTTACCGGCAATCAGCGCGCGGTACGGGAACACCACGTCCACTTCATCGGCGCCGTAAGCGATCGCCGCGCGGGTTTCCACCAGCGCAATGTCGATATCGTCATTACCGTGCGGGAAGTTGGTGACCGTAGCGATGCGGATCTCCGGCGTTCCCTGCTCGTTCAGCGTTTTACGGGCAATCGGGATGAAGCGCGGATAGATGCAGACCGCCGCGGTGTTACCCACCGGGGTTTTCGCCTGATGACACAGGGCGATCACCTTCTCATTGGTGTCGTCGTCGTTCAGGGTGGTCAGGTCCATCAGTTTTAACGCGCGCAGGCTGCTTGCTTTTAAATCAGTCATTTCATACTCCGCCGGCGCAGTGCCGGTTCAATAGTTTGTTCACCTTGCGAGTCTGTTACTATTGTAACATTCACTCGCCGCCACACTTCGACATTCATCACAGTTAATGAAAACTACTTACTAATTTGCATTACTGTAATGTGACTTTAATCACAAAATATCAGCGCATACCGCGGCAATTATCCTCACGCCCCTCTTAAGCATAATCGAAACTCCGCACCCAATGAGGATGTGATAATTCTAACACACAATGACAGAGACTCTCGACACCGTGGCGCACATTTTGCCCACCCAGCCGGTGATGAAATTATTATGCCTTGAAATATAAGCTATTTTTCCAAAAGCCAGAAATGATGGGATTTTCACAAATTCAATAAAACCAGCGACGCGGCAGCCGCTGGTTGAGGGAACTGGCTTAGAGGGCGAGGAAAACCCCGGCGATGGTGGCGCTCATCAGGTTAGATAGCGTCCCCGCCGCCACCGCACGCAGCCCAAGCTGGGCGATATCCTGACGCCGGTTGGGCGCCATCCCCCCGAGGCCGCCAATCAGGATGGCGATCGATGACAGGTTAGCGAATCCGCACAGCGCGAAAGAGATAATGGCTTTAGTGTGATCTGAAATAACCTGCAGCCCGGCCGCCGCCACCTCGGCGTCCGCCTTCAGATACTCGCCAAAGTTCATATAGGCCACGAACTCGTTAATGATCAGCTTCTGGCCGATAAACGACCCCGCTACCGTCGCTTCGTGCCACGGCACGCCGATCACCCACGCCAGCGGTGAGAAGACCCAGCCGAGGATCATCTGCAGCGACAGCTCCGGATGGTTAAACCAGCCGCCGACGCCGGACAGAATGCCGTTCAGCAGGGCGATCAGCGCGATAAACGCCAGCAGCATCGCGCCGACATTGAGCGCCAGCTGCATACCAGACGCGGCGCCGGAGGCGGCGGCGTCCAGCACGTTGGCCGGTTTATCCGCGTCAGCGCTCTGGCGGTCATGAGCCGGGTTATCGTCCGGCGTTTCCGTTTCCGGTACGATAATTTTGGCAAACAGCAATCCACCCGGCGCCGCCATAAACGACGCGGCAATCAGGTACTCCAGCGGAACGCCCATCTGCGCATAGCCCGCCAGCACGGAACCTGCCACCGAGGCCAGGCCGCCGCACATGACCGCAAACAGCTCCGAGCGGGTCATAGTGGCGATATAAGGACGCACCACCAGCGGCGCTTCGGTCTGACCAACGAAGATGTTCGCCGTGGCCGACAGCGATTCGGTACGCGAGGTCTTCAGTACCGCCCGCAGCGCGCCGCCGAGAATGCGAATGACCAGCTGCATAATGCCCAGGTAATAAAGCACGGCAATCAGCGACGAGAAGAAGACGATCACCGGCAGCACGCGCAGGGCAAAGACAAAGCCGCCGCCGCCAAACACCTCGAACATTTTATCGGAGACCAGCCCGCCGAAGATGAAACCGATCCCTTCATTGCCATAGGCAATTACGCGGGCGACGCCGTTCGACATCGCTAACAGCGCCGAGCGCCCGGCCGGTACATACAATATCAACGCGCCGATACCCACCTGGATTATCCAGGCGCCGAGCACAGTACGCAGGTTAATGGCTTTTCGATTATTGGAGAGCAGCACAGCAATGGCCAACAGCGCCACCATGCCGATAAGTCCCATGAGGATTTGCATACAGATTCCCTGTGTTTTGATAGTCCAGCACTAACGGCGTGATTATATCGGCATGAAACTATCCTGCCTGCCAGGCTTCACACATTTTACGCAAATCAATGATATGGATGAACAATTATGAGAATTCGATCACCATACAGTGGCGGAGGGCAGGGAAAACAAGGCGAGCGTGTTGCGCATTATCCCTTCGGCTATGGCTGCCGGCGGCTCCGACCGCAGTTCGCACAGGGCGTCAAATACCCGCGCAGCTTGCTCCGGGCGATTGGGCTGTCCCTGGAAGCCATTGAGCGGCATATCCGGGGCATCGGTCTCCAGCAGCAGGGCTGAAAGCGGCAGACGCGCCATCACCTCGCGGGTTTTACTGGCGCGGGGATAGGTAATGGTGCCGCCAACGCCGATCTTATAGCCAAGCTGTACGAAACGCTCGGCCTGCTGCAGGCTGCCGGCGAAGCCATGTACCACCCCGGTACGCGGCAGGGCATGTTTTTTCAGCAGCATCGCCAGCTTATCGTGGGTGCGTCGGGAGTGGAGGATCACCGGCAGATCGTAACGCTTCGCCAGACGCAGCTGCGCTTCCAGCAGCGCCTGCTGACGATCGAACTGCGGCTCGTCGCGATAGAGATCGAGACCAATCTCCCCCACCGCCACCAGTTTTGGCGGGCGCTGCGCCAGCGACGCCTCCAGTTGCGCCAGCCCCTCATCGGTGTGCTGCTCGATGACAATCGGATGCAGGCCCAGCGCGGCATACAGCGCCTCGTGCTGCGCCGCCAGCGCCAGCACGCGGCTAAAACGCTCAGCGGAGATGGCCGGAACGATAATTCGCCCGACGCCGGCCTGCGCCGCACGCGCCAGGCTGGCGACCTCATCTTCCGCGAAGGGGGGAAAATCGAAGTGGCAGTGGGTATCGATAAAACGGTGCGTCACGCCAAATCCTCATGATTAAAGCTTGCGTCATTGGCCTGCGGCGCAGCGATGATGGTCGCCTGCGGCGCTTCATTGGCCACCGGCACCGGCGGCACCACCACCGGCGCAGGCCGGGCGATACGCGGCGCGTGGCGCAACAGCGGCGGCCGGTCGGCCAGCAGTTTACCCACGGTGGCCAGGAAATAACGGCCGCACTGGCGTCCGGTTTTGTAGTCTTCCAGCAGCGCCGGCAGTCGGCTGCCAAGCGCCATGCTGCGCAGCGGCCGCTGGGGATAGATTTCGAAAATCCGCAGTTTGCCGGGCGGTTTTTCGATGAACTGCTGGATGGCGCGATAGGTGGTTTCGTGATGATGCACCAGATTAACCAGCGGCTGCAGGCTGCTCTCCCCCAGCCAGCGCTCCATCCGCTTAAACCACTCCGGGGTGTAAAACATCTGCGAAGGGACAGTGCGGATCACCACGATGGTCTGAGCGCCGCGGCGGGCCGCCTCCTGTACCGGGATCGCATCGCTGACGCCGCCGTCAAGGTAGCTAACGCCGTCAAGTAACACGCCGCTGCGGTAAAACCCGGGGATAGCGCTGGAGGCGCGGATCAGATCCAGCCAGGTTTGCGGCGTCGGTGAAAAATAGCTGGCGGAGTAATCGTCGCCGCGACAGGCGCACATCCACAGCTCTTTGCCCAGCGCGAACTGCGTTTCGGCATAGTTCATGGCCAGCGGCATCTGCTGCGAGGTGGCCTCCACCAGCCAGTCGAGATCGATAAGGTTGCCGCCGCGCACAAAGCGCATCGGATCGAAAAACTGGCGTGAGGTAGTGTAGCGTGTGATGACTTTGCGGGCATAGCCTTGCTGATTACACATGTAAGCGGAGAGGTTTTGCGCCCCCGCTGAGGTCCCCAGCATCAGGTCAAAGGGGTTAAATCCGGCGCGCATGAATTCGTCCAGAACCCCGGCGGTGAAAATCCCTCGCTGTCCCCCGCCTTCACACACCAGCGCCAGCTTGCCTGGTCGGAAGGGTTTAACCGCCAGCGGGGCGATATTGCCCAGCGTAACGGGAATGCGTTGCCCCACCCTGCTTTCCTGTTCGATTAGTCTTCTCCTGACAAGGTAACGCAATTTGCCCATCGCTTAAACCGCGAAAGCCAGTCCGCAGGACTGGCTTTGTGTAAGACGACGTGTCAGTAAAAACGCTCAGGCTTCAGCATCGCCCGGATTGTTGTCCCTCTACGGACGTCTGCGTCCTGTAAACAGGCTCACCAGGAACAGGATAATCCCGACGACAAAGACGATTTTCGCGGCGCCAGCGGCAGTACCCGCCAGACCACCAAAGCCCAGGGCCGCAGCAATTAATGCAATGACCAGAAAAATAATTCCCCATCGAAACATACCTTTCTCCTTACCATAATGGACGGTGAACAGCGGTTTGCGCACCCTTTCTGGAAAGCTCATCGCTCAGTGGGTGCTGCTATTCGTTCGGCAACCTTGGCCAGACAACACTTTTGTTAATAACTCGATTTACTTCACGCTAAGATCGTTGCGGACGCTTTTCACACCGGAAACCGCTTTCGCAATCTCTGCGGCGCGCTCAGCCTGCGCCGCGGAAGCCACCGTACCGGTCAGATGCACTGCGCCGGCGTTAGTTTCGACTTTCACATTGCGCGAAGGGACAATGTCATCCGCCAGCAGCTTAGCCTTCACTTCGCTGGTAATAGCGGTGTCCCCGGCATAGCCTTTCAGCGTCGCCGTCTCACTCGACGATTTGTGCTGCACCGTCAGCTTGTCGTTGACCTGAGAGACGCCTTCGACCGCTTTTGCCACGCTCAGCGCCTGACTTTTCTGTTCAGCACTGGTGACGTCGCCGCTGAGGGTGACCACTTTGTTTTCCGTTTTCACCGAAATATCGCCGGAGTTAATATCTTTATGGTCGATCAGCGCCGCCTTTACCCGTGCGGTAATAGTGCTGTCGTCCATAAAATCGCCGACTTTATTAATCGAATTGTCTACCGCCTCTCCCGCATTGCTGGCAGCTGACTTCGCACTGTCTACCGTTGTTTTTTCCGTCTCTGCCGAGGCGTTCAACGCGGCTAAGCCTAAGAAGAGCGCCAGCAACATATTGGCATTCTTTAGTCTGGTCATCGTGATGTCCTCGTTTTTTCACCAGCGCTGGCGTCTTATCGCAGTGAATTACGCCAGCATTTTTAAAAACACGAATTAAATATAGTAGACAGGCGAAGGGGTTGCGGAGGATATGGATAAAAAACAGACGAATTAGCGGCGTTTTAAGAACTTTCCAGAAGGAGGGAAGCGCGGGCGGAAGAAGAAAAAAGCGCGGCCTGCGCCGCGCTTCGTCAGGGATTAGTGCTCGCGCGTTTTGCGGAACACCACGTCAGGATAACGCTCCTGCGTCAGGTTCAGGTTGACCATCGTCGGGGCGATGTAGGTCAGGTTATCGCCGCCATCCAGCGCCAGCTGAACTTCGTTTTTACGTTTGAACTCTTCGAATTTCTTCACGTCAGTGGATTCAACCCAGCGCGCGGTGGCCACGTTGACCGATTCGTAAATCGCTTCCACGTTGTATTCGCTTTTCAGGCGCGCCACGACGACGTCAAACTGCAGCACACCCACGGCGCCGACGATCAGATCGTTATTGGCGATCGGACGGAAGACCTGCACCGCGCCCTCTTCAGAGAGCTGAACCAGCCCTTTCAGCAGCTGTTTCTGCTTCAGCGGATCCTTCAGGCGAATACGACGGAACAGTTCCGGTGCGAAGTTCGGAATACCGGTGAACTTCATCATCTCGCCCTGGGTGAAGGTATCGCCAATCTGAATGGTGCCGTGGTTATGCAGGCCGATGATATCCCCAGGATAGGCTTCTTCAACGTGCGAACGGTCGCCGGCCATAAAGGTCAGCGCGTCGGAGATCACCACGTCTTTACCGATGCGCACCTGACGCAGCTTCATGCCTTTCTCATATTTACCTGACACCACGCGCATGAAAGCCACGCGGTCGCGGTGTTTCGGGTCCATATTGGCCTGAATTTTAAACACGAAGCCGGTGAACTTCTCTTCCGTGGCGGTGACTTCACGGGTGTCGGTGTTACGCGGCATCGGCGCCGGCGCCCACTCCACCAGGCCATCCAGCATATGGTCAACGCCGAAGTTACCTAACGCGGTTCCGAAGAACACCGGGGTGATTTCCCCGGCCAGGAACAGATCTTTATCGAACTCGTTCGACGCGCCCTGCACCAGCTCCAGCTCGTCGCGCAGCTGCTGCGCCAGATCTTCCCCCACCGCCGCGTCGAGATCCGGGTTGTTGAGCCCCTTCACGATGCGCACTTCCTGGATGGTATGGCCTTTACCGGTCTGATACAGGTAGGTTTCATCTTTGTAGAGATGATAGACGCCCTTGAACAGCTTACCGCAGCCGATAGGCCAGGTAATCGGCGCGCAGCCGATTTTCAGCTCGTTCTCCACTTCATCCAGCAGCTCCATCGGATCGCGGATATCACGGTCGAGTTTGTTCATAAAGGTGAGGATCGGCGTATCGCGCAGACGGGTGACTTCCATCAGCTTACGGGTCCGATCTTCGACGCCTTTTGCCGCGTCAATCACCATCAGGCAGCAGTCCACCGCCGTCAGGGTACGGTAGGTATCTTCCGAGAAGTCTTCGTGCCCCGGGGTATCCAGCAGGTTCACCAGACAGTCATGATAGGGGAACTGCATCACCGAGGTGGTGATCGAGATACCACGCTGCTTTTCCATTTCCATCCAGTCGGATTTCGCGTGCTGGCTGGAGCCACGACCTTTTACGGTACCGGCGGTCTGAATCGCCTGTCCGAACAGCAGCACCTTTTCGGTGATGGTGGTCTTACCGGCATCCGGGTGAGAAATAATGGCAAAAGTGCGGCGTTTGGCCACCTCTTGCAGATAAGGAGACAACGTCATAATTAATCTTCTAAGTAAACGCGGCCATGAGCCACGCATGTGGAATACGAAAAATTGCGGCTATTTTACCCATCAACGGGGGGGAGGCAATCAGTGTTTACACAGGAGCTGCTCCAGTTCGCTTAACGAGGTCACCGTCCAGTCCGGCTCGAGGTCCGCCGGCAGCTCGCGCTGATGCGCATTGAGCCAGCAGGTCGCCAGTCCGGCATTCACGCCGCCGCGAATATCCGACTCGGCGGTATCGCCGACCATCAGCACCCGCGAGCGCGGTGGGTTACCCGCCTGCGCCAGCGCGTAATCGAAAATGCGCGCGTCCGGTTTGGCGACGCCCACTTCTTCAGAAATAATCAGCAAATCAAAGTGTTCGCGTAAACCGGTCCGCTCCAGACGAGTCTGCTGCAGCGAGGTAAAGCCGTTGGTGATGATGCCCATCTTGACCTTGCCCTGCAGCGCGTTGAGCAGAGAGACCGCGCCCGGCAGCGGCGCACAGATTTCCGCCATCGCATTCATAAACGCGTCGTTGAGTTCCCCCGGCGGCACATTCAAACGTTCCGCCCAGCTGTCAAAGCGCTGGTGCTGCAGCTGCAGCGAGGTGATGGCGCCGTTCTGGTAATCCACCCATAGCGGCTTATTCACGGCCTGATAGTCCTGAAAATCTTCGGCGGTAAAGGTCACGCTGTAGTCGAGAAACATCCGCTGCAAGCCGCTGAAAGAATCAAACGTAAACAGCGTTTCATCGGCATCAAAGAAAATCCAGTCCCATTTCATCGTATCACCTTGTCTTACATACTGATTGGCAGAGCCATAATAATGGCGTCTTCGCGCCCGTCGGCCGTCGGGTAGTAGTTGCGGCGAATCGTCGCCTCATTGAAGCCTAAGCTTTCATACAGCGCGATAGCGGCAACGTTGGAGGCGCGCACCTCCAGCCATAGCGTGACGACGCCGAGCCTTTCGACTTCGTCAATGACGTGTTCCAGCAGCGCTCGCCCCAGGCCACGGCGCTGGTAAGCGGGATCGACCGCGATATTGAACAACGTCGCCTCATCCAGCACCACTTGCGTAATGGCGAACGCCGCCATTACGCCATCCACTGACAGCTGATAGTTGCGATAGCGTTCCCCCTGGTTACTGGCCAGGGTCTGTTCGCTCCACGGGAAAGCGTGGGCGCGGGTTTCGATTTGCCAGGCTCGGGTTAAATCAGCCGTGCTGAGGGTAGAAATCGTGTTCATGTGCGCAGATTTGTTGCCAGAGCGCCCTGCGAGCCGGCGCGCTGGTCTGAAGTTCATCAAAAGCGGGGGTGGACACCTGGGCGCCCGCCAGCGGCAGCGACGCCTCTGTGCCCAACCGCCAGCTGTTGCAGCGGCTGTCCTGCGGCAGCATCGCCACCCGCTCCGGGGTCAGCTGCAGGACCTGATCTGGCGTCACGGCCAGCGCGCGCAATACGTCGCCAATCAGCGGCTCTGTCAGCGACGGCGGGGTTTCCGCCACCATCACCAGACGAATATGTTCAGGAAGCGAGATAGCGATTTCGCCCTGCAACGCCCCCGGTCGGCGCAGCGACCACTGGGTAATGCCCAGCTGCTGTAGTTGCCAGTCTCGTCGGGATGTCATAGCGAAACACTCCTGTTAAACAAGCGCGCAATATAGCAAATCCGTCGTATCTGCGCCAACAAACTACTATAATCGGCGCCAGTCTTAATGAAGGAGTGTTTCATGTCCGCTTTTACCCCGGCAAGTGAAGTCTTGCTGCGCCACAGTGATGATTTCGAGTCCGCCCGCGTTCTGTTTGCCGGTGACCTGCAGGATGACCTGCCTGCGCGTCTGGATACCGCGGCCAGCCGCGCCCACACCCAACAGTTCCACCACTGGCAGGGCCTCAACCGCCAGATGGGAGACACCGTCCGTTTTAGCTTAGTGGCTGAGGCCGCTGACGTCGCCGAATGCGACACCCTGATCTACTACTGGCCAAAAAATAAACCAGAGGCACAGTTCCAGCTGATGAACCTGCTCTCTCTGCTGCCGGTGGGAAGCGACATTTTCGTCGTCGGTGAAAACCGCAGCGGCGTCCGCAGCGCGGAGCAGATGCTGGCTGAATACGCGCCATTAAACAAAGTGGATAGCGCCCGCCGCTGTGGCCTCTATCATGGCCGACTGGAAAAGCAGCCCGCCTTCGACGCCGATGCCTTCTGGGGCGAATACACACTGGATAATCTGACGATTAAAACCCTGCCTGGCGTCTTTAGCCGCGACGGGCTGGACGTCGGCAGCCAGCTGCTGCTCTCCACCCTCGAGCCGCATACCAAAGGGAAAGTGCTGGACGTCGGCTGCGGCGCAGGCGTGCTGGCCGCCGCGCTGGCCAGCCATTCGCCGAAAGTGCGCCTGACCCTGTGCGACGTCAGCGCTCCTGCGGTCGAAGCCAGCCGCGCGACGCTTGCCGCCAACGGCCTGGCTGGCGATGTGTTTGCCAGCAACGTCTTCTCCGAGGTCAATGGTCGCTTCGACATGATCATCTCCAACCCGCCATTCCATGACGGGCTGCAGACCAGCCTCGAAGCCGCCCAGGCGCTGATCCGCGGCGCGGTTCGCCATCTGAACAGCGGCGGCGAGCTGCGCATTGTCGCCAACGCCTTCCTGCCGTATCCGCAGGTGCTGGATGAGACGTTCGGCTTCCATGAGGTGATCGCCCAGACCGGACGTTTTAAGGTCTATCGCACCATCATGACCCGTCAGGCGAAAAAATAGTCGCCTTCTCACGCCGGCGGCCCGTTTCTGGTACCGCTGGCGCTTCCTGCGGGCAAATCCGCCCATTTTTGCAGCAATCGATACAACCTGCATAATTAACTATTGACGTGTCGCCGAAAACCACTAGAATGCGCCTCCGTGGTAACGATACTTTCATAGTGTCGATGGTATGCGAAGGTGGCGGAATTGGTAGACGCGCTAGCTTCAGGTGTTAGTGTCCTTACGGACGTGGGGGTTCAAGTCCCCCCCCTCGCACCATAATCCACGAAGATATTGCTCGCACTGGGCGAAGGTGGCGGAATTGGTAGACGCGCTAGCTTCAGGTGTTAGTGTCCTTACGGACGTGGGGGTTCAAGTCCCCCCCCTCGCACCAACGAGGCAATATCTAAAGAAAGAATACTGTGCGAAGGTGGCGGAATTGGTAGACGCGCTAGCTTCAGGTGTTAGTGTCCTTACGGACGTGGGGGTTCAAGTCCCCCCCCTCGCACCAATATTCTTCCCTCTCCCGGCGTTATCCCCTCAGTTTGATATCCACAATCATCAGCATTATTCCACCAATCAGTGCAACGCACGATGGCAGCAGAATAAAATGGCGCAGTTGACGATGCCATATCATCGCCGCGGACATCAGCATGCCCACCGCGACCAGCGTCCGCCATACGTCAGCCGACACCCCGGCATACCCGAGAGCGACAATCAGCGCGCCGGGAACGATGACTCCCCAACCGCTTCCTAATGCTCGCTGCAGCATGGTTTCACCTCTCACAACGATAATGATAACCAATATCATATGATAAATTTTATCATTTGTCATTTGCGATGTGCTCTGCGCCTTATTCTTTACGTTCGCGGTAATGACATACATTCATGAAGGTGATAAATTAAGCGGATTATCGATATATATTAAATATTTTTCTTATTTTGCAAATAACCTTTTTTTGCACATTGTTATCAGACTCTTCATTTTTGGCTTTCATCATTTTGAAATTTAACGACTAATAATGATTCTTCCGATATGACTGCACAAACCTGGCGAGCACACTACGCACAAAAATATCAATATTCCTTACGGCTTTTTTTACTGCTTAATTTCATTTCATCCTCTCTGTCGCTGGTCACCCCCCTATTTACGGTAGTTCGTTTTACGCTGCCTTGCGCCCTGATCGTGGCCTGCAGCGGGTTGCTGCTGCTCTGGCACTGGAAATGGCCGCAATCGAAAATAAATATTCCCGCTATCTCGTTGTTATTTGGCATGCTATGGGCATGGCACGTAGCGACAAAGGCGATGCTATTGACACCGCCGCATTTTAACTTTCTGGTGATCGCCCTATTAAGCATTCTGTTTATCGGCACCATCGCTTTTTCCAATAATATCACTGCCTTTACCCTCCACTCTTTACCGACTTTCCTTGCCTGCCTGATAATGGCGGAGGGGGAACAATGGTTGCGCATGACTTACTGTTTTATGCTGCCTATTGCCGGTATTACCCTGCAAAATATTATCCAGAAGCGCAGCGATGCCTTCACACAAGGATTAATGGATAAACTCATGCAGGAACGCAACACCCTCAACGATCTCAGTATGCTGGATCCTCTGACCGGTTTGTATAACCGCCGCGGACTGCAGAATCGCCTCGATACCCTGCTGGCGCTGGACGGCGACAACCACTTCGTGCTGCTCCTCGATATCGATCATTTCAAAGCCTATAACGATCACTATGGTCATATGATGGGCGACCAGGCGCTCATTCGCGTCTCTGCTGCTATTCGCAACGCCGTACGCTCGCGCGATATTGTCGCCCGCTTTGGCGGAGAGGAGTTTATGGTGCTGCTGACCAACAGCAGCGAAGAAACGGCCTGGCAGGCTGCCGAACGTATTCGGCAGCGGGTCTATGACCTGAAAATCCCGCATATGTTTAATGAAAGCGTCGCCACCAACGTGACCATCAGTATTGGCCTGACGCCGCTCATTGATGACAATATTGAGCAAGCGCTGGCGCGCGCCGACGGCGCACTCTATGACGCTAAGAATAAAGGCCGCAACATTATTCTGGCCAGTTAACCTGCGCGCGCCGCGGCATCGTGGCGCCGACAAAATTCTTGCCATGCCGCCTGCAAACAACTAATATCAGGAATCATTATCATTTAGATTTGTATCTGGAAATCGAATGGCCTGGCGTTCCCTTCCTCTCAGCGATGAACTTATCTGGCGGGCCCCTTTGCCGACGGCTGAGCGCGCCCTGGCGGAGAGTATTCGGGAAAAAATCGCCACCCTTCGCCCCCATCTGCTCGATTTCCTGCGCCTGGATGAATCCGCTCCAGGGCACGCTTTGACGCTTGCCGAGTGGTCGCGACCCACCGCCTTACGCTCCCTGCTGGCCACTTATTCCGATCATATCTATCGTCATCAGCCAACGCTGACACGGGAAGCAAAACCTCTGCTCTCGCTCTGGGCGCAATGGTATATCGGTCTGCTGGTGCCGCCGCTGATGCTGGCGTTGCTCAATGAACCACAGGGTCTCAGCCTGGCGCCGGAACATTTCCACGTCGAATTTCACGAAAGCGGCAGGGCGGCCTGTTTCTGGATTGATGTCCATAGCGATGCCGGTATTGAGAGACTGTCACCGCTGTCGCGAATGGATGCCCTGGTGACGCGCACCCTGCAGCCGGTTATTGACGCGCTGGAAGCCACGGGCGAGATCAATAGCAAACTTATCTGGAGCAATACTGGCTATCTGATTAACTGGTATCTTGGAGAAATGCGCGCGCTGTTGGGGGATGAGCAGCTTGCCGCCCTGCGCCAGCACTGTTTCTTCGAAAAACAACTCGCCGATGGTCAGGATAACCCACTATGGCGAACGGTTGTGCTGCGTGAAGGACAGTTAGTCCGACGCACCTGCTGCCAGCGCTATCGCCTGCCGGACGTCCAACAGTGCGGCGACTGCACGTTAAAATAACGCCCTGTCTACAATAAGCAACGGGCGGCCTGTGGCCGCCCGGTCACTATTTATGCGGTCTGCTGACTCTCCTGCTCCGCCCGTTCAGCCTCTTCCGCTTCCTGAGCAAGCAGCTGCTTCTCATACACCTTAAAGAACGGGAAGTAGATAATCGCCGACACGCAGGCCAGAACGATGACCAGAATCGCCGCCCGGAAATCCCAGCCCAGCGCCCAGGCACCGCCAATCGGCGCCGGCGCCGTCCACGGTACCACGGAGATGACGCGGCCAATCAGATCCAGCTTCATTGCCGCCCAGGCCAACACCGCATTCACCATCGGCGCCAGCAGGAACGGAATAAAGAACACCGGGTTCATGACGATAGGCGTCCCAAAGATGACCGGCTCGTTAATGTTAAACAGGCTTGGCACCACGCTTAAACGCCCAATGGAGCGCAAATGCGCTGAGCGGCTGCGCAGATAGCAGAACACCAGCCCCATGGTGGCACCGGAACCTCCGACCACGATAAAGAAGGTCCAGAACGCCTCCATAAAAATATGCGGCAGAGGCGCGCCCTGGGCCAGCGCCTGCTGGTTCATACCGAGGTTGGTCAGCCAGAACATCTGCAGCATCCCGGAAACGATCGCCGCACCGTGGATCCCGGCAAACCACAGCAGGTGGCCGATGAGGACCGCCAGCAGGATCGCCGGCAGGGAATCGGCTGCCGAAACCAGCGGTTTGAAAATTGCCATAATGGCCTGCGGGATCAGCATGTCAAAATGGTGCTGAATAAATAGGCTCAGCGGATAGAGCGTCAGCACAACCACCAGCACCGGGATCAACAGATCAAAGGAATTTTTGATCATCGGTGGGACCTGATCCGGTAGACGGATACCGATATTATGCGCCTTGAGAAAACGCATCATCTCCACACAGTAGATCGCCACCAGAATGGCGGTAAAGATCCCTGTTCCGCCAAGGCTGTCCACCGGCAGCGTGCCATTCGTCTTCGGCGCGGCAATCAGTAAAAAGGCCATGATCGACAGCATCGCGCACATAAAGGGATCGAGCTGATTGGATTTCTCGTAGTGCTTACCGAGGTTGTAAGAGATTGCAGCGCAGATGTAGATCGACATGATCCCCATCGTCATATCAAAGGGGGTCAGAATGCGCCCCTCAAACTCTTTTGCCAGATCCAGCCAGGCGCGGGCAAAACCCCAGGTGGTGTCCGGGGAGAAAGGAGGATAAGCAAACACCAGCAGGAACGATCCGACGATCATAAACGGCATCGCGGAGATAAAACCGTCACGGATAGCCATGACGTGACGCTGCGATGAGATCCGCCCTGCTATGGGGCTTATGTAATTTTCTACAAAGCGAAATATCAAATTAAACGCAGCATGGTTAGCAGACATAGTAGCCCTCCTGACAGGCTATTGATACTGGCCCAACAACGATTACCCTGCCGTTACGATGACCGCTTATTGATGCAGCAGGCCGCGGGTGGATTACCGGCTATACTGCCCATAACACAACGATTCATACACGGCTCTTTTGTTATAAATAAAAGGAGAAGTGACTGTTCCAGTATTCATCTCAATGCAGATAACCGCAACCGGTTACTGTAACCGGTTACGGTGAATGTGAAGGAGATCGACAAAATAGAAAGAATCTGGATTGTCCGCGCTGATATTTACACTCCGCCAGGCTTGTGACAGATTTAACCAGCCTTAAATCAGGAGAATCCAATGAGTCTGCAGTCTGTACGGCAGTTTTTTGCCGAACACGCCCCCGATATCGAAATTATTGAGTTAAACCAGAGTACCGCCACTGTGGCGCTTGCCGCTGCCGCGCACAACGTTGAGCCGGGACAAATAGCCAAAACGCTGTCGCTCAAGATCAAAGATAAGATTGTACTGATCGTCGCCAGGGGCGATGCGCGGCTGGATAATAAAAAGCTGAAAGAGACCTTTGGCGCTAAAGCGCGTATGTTGAGCAGCGACGAGGTGGTAACCTGGACCGGCCATCCGGTTGGCGGCGTGTGCCCGTTTGGTCTGGAAAATCCGCTGGCCGTCTTCTGTGACGTCTCGCTCAGGCACTATCAGGAGGTGCTACCCGCAGCGGGAGCTATTCACAGCGCCGTTCGCATTGAACCAGAACGAATGGCGCAGCTCACCGATGCAACATGGGTAGACGTATGCATATAGCCGCGTTATGCCACCTGTTTAACGGCGCTGGTCGGGCCGCTTATCGGTAAATGCAGCAAGATATCCGCCGCGTTTAATAAACCAATGTCAGAGCGAACCCCGAGCTTGGTCATGGCGTTGAATTTATGCGCGCGGATGGTTTTAATGTTCCGGTTCAGCTGCACCGCAATTTCCGCAAGCGAATATCCCCACGACATATACCGAAGAATGGCGTGCTCCGTTGGGCTTAGCGGATCGTTGCATGCCTCTCTGCCGCAAAAGTGCTCTTTGCCGGCGAGGGAATGATTATCCAGCAGCTGTAACAAATGCTCCTGCAATCCGCGTCGCGGCGCGGATTTATTTAATATACCCTGCAGGCAGGCCGGCATTAAATGGCCGATCAGACGCATTTCGCTTTCATTATTAGCCAGAATAATCGTTTGAACTTCCGGTCGGATCCTCGCCATTTCGTGAAGAAAAAGCAGGCTCTCGGCTCTGGACGAACGACTCCCCGAAAGTGAAAAGATGATTGCTGACCATGGGAACGACGTTTCCACCGCCCTGAGCAAATTGATATTTTTAAAAAAATGAATGCGGTATTGGCTGCTCTCTTCACGGCTAAAGGTATAGCGCCAGGCCATTTCCGTCATCACACATTTTTCTACGATGGCGACATGACGGGTTGTGCTATTTTTTTCCATTCCATTTGTTCCCCGTAAGCTGAATTGATATTCAGCTCTTGCATTCCCTGCGCACTGTTGATCCAGGCATACATTTCAGCGTTGCTGCGTAGCGATAAACGACGCATTGCGCTATTTTTCTGCGCGCTAATCGTCTTATTACTCTTTTTCAACAGCGCGGCGATCTGGTTAATTCCCCATCCCTTCGCCAGAAGGCGCAGAACTTTCCGCTCTGACAGGGTCAGCATCGCCGCTGAGTGGTAGCTAGCGAAATCGCTGTCCACATCCCCGGTAAACAACGTACGGCTAATCTGCTCAGCCGCACGGCTACCGGCGCAAATCACCTCAATCAGCCGGTCAACCGGCTCGTTCTCTGAGATCAGCGAGCTTTCGGGACGAATTAAAAGCTCAACGGCTAATGGATAGAGGCTGTCGCTGACCATAAAAACCCAGTGAATATCTCGATACTGGGTCATGAGGGAGTAATAACGCTCGCAGACGGCCCGGGGCTGCGCAATCTCGCCGGAGATATCCGCAACGACCAGCACCGCTCGCCGCAGTTGTAAAAGGGTGAGCTCATCATGAGTGCGGCAAAAACTGAGTTCGTAATCCGGGAGGTTCTCATTGAAGATCACCTTTAACCCTGACTGCATGACGGGGATTTTACTAATAACGACGCCAAACTTACCTTGTCCTGGTAACATAACACCTCCGCTTCCTGTCGAAGTTTCTTCGCTTGCCCGCAAACGATCGGCGAGTGACTCGATCGCCATACCATTTACTGGATGAATATTAAAAGCATATTCATGGCCCGCGTACACGATATACTGCATGACCGAACCGTGGTCATATCAAGTAAATATTATTCCTGTGTATACTTGCGATGAATATTAGCACAGACGCCCTGCGCTAATAAATTAGAAAAGATAAAACCATTATTTAGCAAAAATAATTTCAGGCATGAACATTATGAAGCATTCTCTTTAATTGCTTCTCTAAATGCTTTAGGCGACATACCGCTATAGCGGCGGAAAAAGCGAGAAAAATAGGCGGCGTCGCTAAAGCCCAAATAATCAGAGAGTTGCGTTATCGTCATGCGGGTGTATTGCAGATTACGCCGCGCCTCAAGCATCAGTCGCTGATGCAATACCCCAAGGGCGCTACAGCCATAGAACTCGCGACATAAATAGTTTAAATGCGTGACCGACAGCCCAATCAACTTCGCATACTCCGCCAGCGGAAGGTGCTGCCGGTAGTGGCTCTCAATAAGCCGGGAAAAATGACGCATCATACTGCGCTTTCGCTCCGCTTTATCTTCCGCGGGCGGTGCGGGGCGGCACTGCCGGTTCAGCCAGGCCAGCAGCGTCCCCAGCAGCGAATAAAGCATCATTTCCCGGGCATCATGATCGGCACTGTACTCCTCGCGAAGCGCTGAAAACAGCGTATGCATACGCCCCCGGGAACGCCCCACCGGCAGACACTGCGCAACGCTAAGCACATCCAGCGGTCGGCCGAACTGATTTTCAAAACGGCTCAGCAGCGGCAGCGCCAGGGAGAGCACAAATCCGTGCGTTCCGGGTGAGAAATGAAAGCCATGAATGCAGAGGGCGGGCACCACCTGGATGCAGGACTCCGTCATCACCGAGGTGGTGCCTTCAATTTCGATCTCCGCCCGACCTTTGTGCAGATAGAGGAGCTGGACCATTTCGGCGTGCTGGTGGACGCGAATATGCCACTGATACAGGCTGCTGCGCTGCAAAATCGACTCGCAGTGCAGCAGGTCCGGCGTCGGCCAGCCGCGCTCCTCGCCATACAGCTTAAATACCGGAACAGTTTGGACGGGGGGCATAGTGACTCCTGTTCAGTCAGACGACACGCTCCATGGGCAGGCCCACGTAGTTTTCCGCGATAGTGGTCAGCCCGGCGCGCGAGCCCAGATAGTAGCGGCGATCGGCCGCCTGCATTTTGGCGTCGAATTCGCTCTGCTGCGGAAAATCGTGCAGCAGGCGGGTCATGAACCAGCTAAAGCGTTCCCCTTTCCAGACCCGATCCAGCGCCAGTCGCGAATAGGTCGCCAGCAGATCGCTCCGGCCGTGATGGTAGTATTCACGCAGGATCCGCCACAGATAGTTCACGTCCGATGCCGCCAGGTTCAACCCTTTAGCGCCGGTCGGCGGTACGATATGCGCGGCATCCCCCACCAGGAACAATCGCCCATATTGCATTGGCTCCACGACGAAGCTGCGCAAGGGAGCGATGCTTTTCTCAAGTGAGTGACCAGTCACTAACTTTGATGACAGATCCTCCGGCAATCGGCATTTCAACTCCTGCCAGAAGCGTTCGTCCGACCAGTCCTCCACCTTATCGCTCAGCGGAACCTGCAGATAGTAGCGGCTGCGAGTAAGTGAGCGCTGACTACATAAAACGAATCCCCGCTGATGATGCGCATAGATCAGCTCCGGATTGACCGGCGGCGTATCCGCCAGCAGGCCTAACCAACCGAACGGCCAGACGCTCTCGTAAGTCTTGAGGATGTCAGCGGGAA
This sequence comes from Klebsiella sp. M041, assembly GCF_059759695.1. Lineage (NCBI taxonomy): Bacteria > Pseudomonadati > Pseudomonadota > Gammaproteobacteria > Enterobacterales > Enterobacteriaceae > Klebsiella > Klebsiella sp. M041. The sequence continues at coordinate 78,737 of NZ_JCAXWU010000003.1, read as the reverse complement.
TACTTTGCCGCGACACGCCATGGAACCCGTCGCAACCGGCGATAAAGTCACACTCCAGGCGACAGAATTCACCTTCGCTAAGATAGGTGATCGTCGGCCGGTCGCTTTTTGCGTCATGGATAGTCACTTCGCTGACGCCGTACACGATCGGCGCGTCGCTGGCGGCCCGGGCAGCCATCAGATCGCGGGTCACTTCAGTCTGGCCGTAAACCATCACGCTCTTGCCGTCGGTCAGCTCGCTCAGTGAGACGGGCACCCGCTCGCCGTCAAAGAGAAACTCCACCCCATGATGCACCAGGCCTTCGACATCCATCCGCTGCGCCACGCCCGCTTCACGGAGCAGATCGACGGTACCGCTTTCCAGAATTCCCGCACGGATGCGCCCCAGCACATACTGCGGCGTTTGACGCTCAAGAATGACCGTGTGGATCCCGGCGTTGTGCAGCAGCTGCCCCAGCAGCAGCCCGGAAGGGCCAGCGCCAATAATCGCGACCTGTGTTTTCATAGGATTGTCTCACTTTTGCAGGGTTAATTATTTGTGTAATTTTTGTTTAATAAAAGTGTTTTCCTGCATTTTTGATAAGTCAGACGGGAAAAAGAAGGGATGAATGGCGACAAAAATTGCACTTTTCACCAAACTGGCAAAAGTGTGGGACGCTTCAAATTCCGCCACCCCGGCGGACGGAAGATTTTTGCACATTATTTGATCCCACCCCCCTCAGCCGCCCCGGCGCTTCAGGTTAAAGTATCGGCAGATACCAGGCGTCGCGGACAGCAGAGGAAATATGCAGGTTGATCGGGCACAGCAGCGGGCAATCACACGATTATGCATCCAGTGTGGTCTTTTTTTGTTACAGCACGGCGCCGAAAGCGCGCTGGTGGAAGAGCTTTCAACGCGTCTCGGGCTGGCGCTGGGGATGGACAGCGTCGAAAGCGCCATCTCCTCCAACGCTATCGTCCTGACCACCATTAAGGATGGCGAATGTCTTACCTCAACGCGTAAGAATGTCGACCGCGGCATTAATATGCATGTGGTGACGGAAGTGCAGCATATCGTGATCCTCGCCGAGCATAAGCTGCTGGACTATCGCGACGTCGAGAAGCGCTTCGCGCAGATTAGGCCCCTGCGCTATCCCCGCTGGTTGCTGGTGATCATGGTGGGCCTCTCCTGCGCTTGTTTCTGTAAACTGAATAACGGCGGCTGGGATGGAGCGCTGGTCAGCTTCTGCGCCAGCACGGTGGCCATGTACATTCGCCAGGTGCTGACCCACCGTTCCATGCATCCGCAGATCAACTTCTGCATCACCGCCTTTGTGGCCACCACGATCTCCGGGCTGCTGCTGCGCCTCCCGACCTTTGCCAGCACCCCGACCATTGCCATGGCCGCCAGCGTCCTGCTGCTGGTCCCGGGCTTTCCGCTGATCAATGCCGTCGCCGATATGTTTAAAGGGCATATAAATACTGGCCTCGCCCGCTGGGCGATCGCCAGCCTGTTAACCCTTGCCACCTGCATTGGCGTAGTGATGGCAATGACCGTATGGGGGCTGCGGGGATGGGCATAATTTCGTTTATTTTCGCACTGGCGGAAGACATGCTGCTGGCGGCGATCCCTGCCGTCGGGTTTGCGATGGTCTTTAATGTCCCGCAGCGCGCCCTGCGCTGGTGCGCGCTGCTGGGAGCCATCGGCCATGGTTCGCGCATGGTCATGATGAGCGCTGGTTTTAACATTGAATGGGCCACGTTTCTCGCCGCCCTGCTGGTGGGCTGCATCGGCATCCAGTGGTCGCGCTGGTATCTGGCGCATCCGAAGATTTTTACCGTCGCCGCCGTGATCCCGATGTTTCCCGGTATTTCCGCTTACACCGCGATGATCTCCGCGGTAAAAATCAGCCATTTTGGCTATTCTGAAGAGATGATGATTTTGCTGCTGAGCAATTTTTTAAAGGCCTCTTCGATCGTGGGCGCCCTCTCCATTGGCCTGTCGATACCCGGTCTGTGGCTGTATCGTAAGCGCCCTCGCGTCTAACCCCGGCGTCGCGGCAGAGCCGCGACGCTCCTTCCGCGACGGGCTCTGTGCTACTATGTGCAGATCACCCCACTCTTTGCAGTTCAGAGTTGAGATAGAGTTATGTCTTCGCGAATTTTAACCTCCCATTTTAGCGGCCTGGAAGAGTTCCTCCAGCAGCACGCGGCGCTGCTGGCGAAATCGACTGACGGCACCGTCGCCGTTTTTGCCAACAACGCCCCGGCGTTCTATGCGCTGACCCCATCCCGGCTGGCGCAGCTGCTGGAGCTGGAAGCCAGGCTGGCGCGCCCCGGCAGCGACATCGCGCTTGACCCGCAGTTTTTCGACGAGCCCGCCGCGGCGCCGGTTGCGGTGCCGATGGGCAAATTTGCCATGTATGCGGCCTGGCAGCCGGACGCCGACTTTCAGCGTCTGGCCGCGCTGTGGGGCATCGCGCTGAGCCAGCCGGTCACCCCGGAAGAGCTGGCCGCTTTCGTCGCTTACTGGCAGGCGGAAGGTAAAGTGTTTCACCACGTGCAGTGGCAGCAGAAACTGGCTCGCAGCGTGCAAATCAGCCGCGCCAGCAACGGCGGGCAGCCGAAGCGCGATGTGAACAGCGTTAGCGAACCCGACAGTCATATTCCGCGAGGTTTCCGAGGATGAGCATGAAAAACGTTGGCGATCTGATGAAGCGCCTGCAGAAAATGATGCCGGCTCATATCGAACCGGCGTTTAAAACCGGCGAAGAGCTGCTGGCCTGGCAAAAAGAGCAAGGCAAGCTGCGTTCCGAAGCGCTGGAGCGGGAGAACCGCGCGATGAAAATGCAGCGCACCTTTAACCGCTCGGGGATCCGCCCCCTTCATCAGAACTGCTCCTTTGATAACTATCGCGTCGAGTGCGAGGGGCAGATGAACGCCCTCGCCCGCGCGCGTCAGTACGTGGAGGAGTTCGATGGCAATATCGCCAGCTTTATCTTCTCCGGCAAACCGGGCACCGGCAAAAACCACCTCGCGGCGGCTATCTGCAACGAACTGCTGCTGCGCGGGAAGTCGGTCTTAATCATCACCGTGGCCGATATTATGTCGGCGATGAAAGATACCTTCAGCAATCGGGAGACGAGCGAAGAGCAGTTACTGAGCGACCTCAGCAAGGTCGATCTTCTGGTCATTGATGAAATTGGTATGCAGACAGAGTCTCGCTATGAAAAGGTCATTATCAATCAGATCGTTGACCGCCGATCTTCATCCAAACGGCCCACCGGTATGCTGACCAACAGTAATATGGAAGAGATGAATAAGCTGCTCGGCGAACGGGTGATGGACCGTATGCGCCTGGGCAACAGCCTATGGGTTATCTTCAACTGGGAAAGTTACCGGCACCGCGTCACCGGCAAGGAGTATTAAGAGATTTCCGGACGACGACGGCGTTATACTAAAGCGATTCTTCAGTCACGCTTATGAGTCCGTCTATGAAATCGCTAAAAAATGGCTTACTTGCCGCGCTTACCCTCAGCGCATTTACCCTCTCCGGCGCCCACGCCGCCTCCTGGCAGGATTCTCTCAACAGCGCCGCCAGCCAGCTCAGCGGCAGCAGCACCCAGGCCAGCGGCGGCGGAATGTCCATCTCCTCTCTGACCAGCCTGCTCAACGGCAGCAGCCAGTCGCTGACCGCCAGCAGCATGAATAACGCCGCCGGGATCATGTCATATTGCGCCAAACAGAAGCTCGCCTCGGCGACCAGCGCTGATAACGTCAAAAACCAGGTGCTGGATAAGCTGGGGCTCAGCACGCCGGAAAAACAAAAACAGGACACCAGCTATCTTGATGGCCTGCAGGGGCTGCTCAACAGCAATAATGGCCAGCAGCTTGACCTGAATACCCTCGGCAACAGTTCGCTGGCGAAACAGGTGAAAACCAAAGCCTGCGATCTGGTCTTAAAACAGGGCGTTAACTTTCTCTCCTGACGTAGAAGGCCAATGCCGCGTTTGTCGCCTTCGCGACGGCAGCGCGGCCTGAAACGGCTTTTTTCGCCTTTTTCTCCTTGCGCTTCCCCGCCCCGCCCGTTGCGACGCCGATCAAAAAAGGCAACTTCTAAACCAATTCTGAATAACTGCACACTTTCATGACGCTAGAATTGCAGCAAGATGGCGCTGCAATTACAGTGTGGCTTGAAAAGTAATCTGTTCTGCCAGCCGATAACTGGCGTTAATGAGGATGAGCTGTGTCAGAGTTGTTATCCATCGCCTTATTTTTAGCTTCGGTGGTGCTTTATGCCTGGAAAGCGGGTCGTAACACCTGGTGGTTTGCCGCCACGCTCACGGTGTTAGGTCTGTTCGTGGTGCTGAATATCACCCTCTACGCCAGCGACTACTTTACCGGCGACGGCATCAACGACGCGGTACTCTACACTCTGACCAACAGCCTGACCGGTGCCGGGATCGGCAAATACATTCTGCCGGGCGTCGGCGTGGCCGTCGCGCTGGTTGCCGTCTTTGGCGCCCTGGGATGGGTGCTGCGCCGCCGTCGGCATCATCCTCATCACGTCGGCTACAGCCTGGCGGCGCTGCTGCTGGCGCTGGCTTCGGTCGACGCCAGCCCGGCCTTCCATCAAATCAGCGAGCTGGTGAAATCGCAGTCGCGGGAAGGAGATCCGGACTTTGCGGCGTACTACAAAGAACCGTCGAAGCGTATCGACAATCCGCAGCTGAATCTGGTCTATATCTATGGCGAAAGCCTTGAGCGCACCTATTTTGATAACGATGCTTTCCCCAACCTCACCCCTGAGCTTGGCAGAATAAAAGATGAGGGCATTGATTTCAGCAATACTATGCAGCTGCCGGGGACCGATTACACCATCGCCGGCATGGTCGCATCACAGTGTGGCATTCCGCTGTTTGCCCCGTTTGAAGGCAACGCTTCGGCCTCGGTCTCCAGCTTCTTTCCGCAGAATATCTGCCTTGGCGATATCCTGAAAAACTCCGGTTACGAAAACTATTTTGTGCAGGGAGCTAACCTGCGCTTTGCCGGCAAAGACGTGTTTCTCAAATCCCACGGCTTCGATCACCTGTTCGGGGCGGAAGAGCTCAAAACCACGGTAGCCGATCCAACCTACCGCAACGACTGGGGCTTCTATGACGACACGGTACTCGACGAGACGTGGAAAAAATTCGAAGAACTGTCGCAGTCCGGAAAACGCTTTTCACTGTTCGCCCTGACGGTGGACACTCACCATCCCGACGGTTTTATCTCGCGTACCTGCGAGCGTAAACGTTATGACGTGGACGGCAAGAAAAACCTCTCCTTCAGCGCCGTTAGCTGCAGCCAGGAACATATCGCCGCGCTGATCGAGAAGATCAAAGCCTCTCCCTATTTCAAAAACACGGTCATCGTGGTCTCTTCCGATCACCTGGCCATGAAGAACAGCGCCTGGGATTACCTCAACAAGCACGATCGCAGCAATTTGTTCTTTGTCCTGCGCGGCGATCGGCCGCAGCAGGAGACCCTGGCGGTGAAACGCAACACCATGGATAACGGCGCGACGGTGCTGGATATTCTCGGTGGCGATAACTATATCGGCCTCGGGCGCAGCAGTCTCTCTGGCCAGTCGCTCTCCGGTATTTTCATGAATATGAAAGAGAAGGTCCTGGCCTGGAAACCCGACGTGATCCGCCTGTGGAACTTCCCGAAAGAGATGAAAAACTTCACCATCGACTCGCAGAAGAACATGATCGCCTTCTCCGGCAGCCATTTCCGTCTGCCGCTGCTGCTCCGGGTGTCGAACCAGCGCGTTGAACCGCTGCCGGAGAGCGAATACTCGGCGCCGCTGCGCTTCCAGCTGGCCGATTTCGCGCCGCGGGATAATTTCGTGTGGGTCGATCGCTGCTATAAAATGGGCCAGCTGTGGTCTCCTGAGCTGGCGCTCTCCACCGACTGGTGCGTCTCGCAGGGACAGCTGGGGGGTGAGCAGAAGGTCCAGCACGTTGATAAGCCACAGTGGCAAGGTAAGACCGCCTTCAGGGACACTCTTATCGATATGGAGCGCTATAAGGGCAACGTCGATACGCTGAAAGTTGTCGACAACGATATTCGCTATAAGGCCGACAGCTTTGTGTTTAACGTTGCCGGCGCGCCGGAAGAGGTGAAACAGTTTAGCGGCATTTCGCGCCCCGAGTCCTGGGGTCGGTGGTCCAATGCCCAGCTGGGCAGCGACGTGAAGATTGAATATAAAGAGCCGCTGCCGGAGAAATTTGATCTGGTAATCACCGCCAAAGCCTACGGTCCCAATGCCAATAAGCCGATCCCGGTGCGGGTTGGTCAAAGTGAGCAAGTGCTTACACTGGTCAATGATGTGACCACCACGACGCTGCATTTCGACAACCCAACGCGCAGCAATACGCTGACCATCACTCCGCCGGACCCGCAGTCCACCAACGAGGGCAATATCCTCGGCCACTCCCCGCGTCAGCTGGGGATCGGTATGGTGGAGATCAAAGTGGTGAAAAGCGAAGGTTAAAGCCACCTTGCCCGGCGGATATTGGCGCCGGGCAACGGTTTCCGTGGCAGGGTGTTAACAAAACAGCGGCTTGAGGTCGTCAGCCGACAGTCCGGTAATTTTCTCTACCGTCTCTTTGTCGAGGCCATTCTGTAACATGCTGCCGGCAATGCGCAGCGCCTCACGCCGGCTCCCTTCCTGTAAGCCCTCAAGGCGCCCTTCCAGGCGCCCCTCCTGTCGGCCCTCATGCCGACCTTCCTGCTTAAGCTTTTGCGCGATAGACATCAATGTCTCCTCATACTGTGGCAGACGGCGGGCCAGCCGGCGGAGAAACACGCCCGGCTCGGCCGTGTTACCGTACTGCAGCATATAGTGAAACAGCATTCTCAACTGCCGGGGGTTAGTGTATCCCAGCATCACCACGGCCGCCAACGACTCCGTTATGCCGCTGAGATCGCGCTGGCGAATATGCTTTTGCATCAGCTCCAGCAGGGCGACCCGCCGATGCTGCGCGATTTCATCGTCCGGCATGACCGTGACGTCGATCAATGGAAACTGACTGCCGTACAGCCTCTTCGCCAGCTGCGGGTCGGCAAATTCATCCAGCCAGTTGAGGGAAAAAGGATACGGACTGGTTGCGCCATGATAAAAAAGCATCGGCACCACCAGCGGCAGCGTTTTGTGCCCGGCGTCGAGGTGTCGCTGCATCGCGGCAATCGCATAGCGCATTAGACGAAAAGCCATATGATTATCCGGCGAGCTCTGATGCTCTATCACCACGTAAATATATCCCTCCCCGCTGGTGGTTTGCACCGACCACAGCACGTCCGAATACCAGGCGCGCAGATCCTCATCGATAAAGCTCGCCGATTGCAGCCTCAGAGTAGCGAAATCGCACCGCTGGCGGATCGCTTCGGGAAGATAGAGCATGAGAAAATCATTCGCCGTCTCCGGGTGGCGAAGAAATCGTTTAAACACCGCATCATGCGGCGTGGCGGTTATTCGTTTTTTCATGGCCATCCGCTTGCCTGAAAGAGAAGGAAAGCCGGACTCTACCACCGGTTTTTAACCGGTTGGTTTTGACGATGATTTTCTGGGAAGCGCCTCGGAGAATAGCGGAGCGGCCAGTCTGACTGGCCGCCATAGGCAAGATTTAGTAATCAAACTGCCGGTAATAACGGCGGATATTCAGGTCGTGGCCGGTATGGTGCTCAAAGTGGGCCGCCAGCCGGTCCACCAGCAGAGTAGACACCACGCACGGCGCCATAATCCAGCGGAACGCATCATCAATGCCGTTCAGCGGATAGTCGCGCGGGTCGATCACCACCAGATGGTCAGTTATCTTTTCGGCAAAGCGTTCGACGCGCTCGTCCAGCGCCCGGCATTTCCCCTCGCCCTTCACCAGAAACAGCGGGACCTCTTTTTCCAGCAGCTCCAGAGTGCCGTGGAAAAATTCAGCCGAGCTTACCGACTTGGTCCGCTTCCACTGCATCTCTTCGAGAATACACATCGAGAACAGGTAGACCTCACCCCACATTTCCGCGCCGCCAATCCACATCATATAGTCGCTGTCATGGTATTGCGCGGCAATGCTGTCCGCCTGGGGATCGAACTGGCGTTTGGCCTGCAGAAGATTTTCCGGCAGCAACTCGAGCTGGCTGGCAAAACGCTCATAATCGGCAAACTCGCCGTGGCGATAAATAACACGGAAGAATAACCAGTACAGCAGCATATATTCATATTCCACGCCATTTTTGTGGCACATCGGAATATGCCAGCTGGCGGCGGCAGCCAATGGCGAATCGGCATGACGGGTAATGGCTACCACGCGTATCCCCTGCGCCTTGCACCATTCGGCAATGGCCACCGACTCTTTGGTATCGCCGGATTTGGATAACGTCACCACCACTGCATCTTTATTTAATTTTTTATGCCCGCGATGAATTAATTCCGCCGCCTGCTCAAGATAAACCGGCACGCTGGTTAATACTTTGGCAAACTCATTAATTGCCATCATCGGAGCTAAAGAACCGCCTACCGAGGCGAAAAATAACGCGCTGCAGCCGCTGTCATAAATAGCGTCGGCCACGGTTTCAGCCTGTTTACGCGCAGCGATGATCTCGCGAGCACTGGTCAGGTACTCGTCCTGATTAAAACCCAACATAGTTTTCTCCTGAATAATCAGATTTTACTTTTTAATACGCGGTCAAAATCGTCGAAAATACGTATCGCCAGATCGATGCCTTTTAGCCCGGCGGTATGCCAGGCGAGCATCTGCACTGGGACAATCAGCAGCAGCGGCGCCAGGTGATGCTCGCACGGGCAGTTAAGCGCCAGCGTTTGTTCATCCTCTTCGTCCCCCAGCGTTAGCGTAAAGGCCTGGGCAATGGACGGCGCCATATAGTCGCGCAGCGCCCGGGTTCGCGCGTCCGGCGAGTCTTCCATAAACAGCATCACATGGCGGGCATTGGCTTCCAGATAGGGGCCGTGCATATAGGCTTCCAGCTCAAAGCCGCTGGAAGGTACCCGCACCGTCTCGGTAAATTTGGTTTCGAACTCTTTCGCCACGCCAACCAGCGCGCCATAGCCGGTGGCGACAAAGCGCTCGCCGCTCCGCAGCGTTTCGCTATGCCGGTCGATAAAGCGCGAAGTGCGGGCGATGACCTCCGGGATCGCCGCCGCCAGTCGCTGGAATTCGGCAAGATAGTGCTGCTCCTCGGCTTCACTGGCCTTCCCCTGGCTGCGAGCAATCATCAGCGCTATCAGCAGCAGATTGAGCACTGTCGCGCTAAAGCCGCGGGTGACAAACCCTACGCTCTCGATCCCGGTATTGATATCCAGAACGCCATCGCAGGCCCGCCCGGTCGGGCTTTGCGGGTCGGAGGTCAGGGCAAATACCGGCAGTCCTGAGGCCTGTACCTTACGCATCGCCTCCAGCGTCGACGCGCTTTTTCCGCTCTGTGAAATCGCCACCACCAGATCGGTATGCGGGTCGATAGTTTCGTAATGGGTAAAGTTGTACGGCTCTTTAATGTCCACCAGCACGCCAAAGCGTTGTTCAAAGAAATAGCGCGCGCAAAGCGCGGCATTCAGCGACGATCCGGTCGCCAGTAGCAAAATACGCCGCACCGGCTGCTGGCGGGCGAAGGTCTCAATCGCCGCCAGCTTGCGCCGGTAGTCGCGCAGGATCTGCGCCAGACAGGCCGGCTCTTCGCTGATATAGGTCATCATTGTTGGTCGCATAGCTCACTCCCGTTAAAACAATCCGATCCACGAACCCAGAATGCCCACCAGCGCCATTCCGCCGATAATAGAGAGCGGTTTAACCTTCCGCCCCAGCAGCCAGTAGACGATACCGAAACTCACCAGCGGCAGCATGCAGGGCAGAATGTCGTTGATGATGTCCTGCACCTGAGTTTTGGCCTCCCCGGCCCCGAAGGAGACAGGGATGGTGATATCGATCATTGAGGCGGTCATCGCCCCGACCACCATCAGGCCGATAATCGATGCCCCGTAGGTCAGGCTCTCCATCATTCCGCTCTTCTGGATCCGCTGCAGCACCCCGGTGCCCAGCACGTAGCCCCAGCGGGTAAAGCACCAGCGCACCAGAATGTGCGGCACGTTAAACACCAGCAGAAACAGGATCGGCCCGAGAATATTGCCCTTTAGCGCCAGGCTGGTGCCGATGCCGGTGGCGATCAGGCGCAGCGTTCCCCAGAAGAAGGAGTCTCCCAGCCCGGCCAGCGGGCCCATCAGCGAGGCTTTGACGTTATCAATCGCGTTGGCATCCATATTTTTCTGCTGGCTGTTTTTCTCCTCCATCGCCGTCGTGATCCCCAGCAGCAGGGTGACGATATGCGGCGTGGTATTGAAAAATACCAGATGTCGCTTTAACGCCCCGGCCAGCTCCTCTTTGCGCGGATAGAGCTTTTTCAGCACCGGGATCAGCGCGTAAACAAAGGCAAGATTCATCTGCCGCTCATAGTTCCAGGAGAACTCCATCTGGAAGGAGCGCCAGAACACCCGGCGTAGATCGCGCGGCGTAATACGGGCTTCTTCCTGCGCCTGCGGCTGCAGAGTTTCGTCAGAAATCATCTTCGTCGTCATCGCTGACTCCTTGTTCTGTCGTGGTACGAGGTGCGCTCAATGCGGTGACATTAACCATCACCACCGCCACGATGGCGCCGAGAATGGCGATACCGGTCACCGGGATTTTCAAATAGGCCATCAGTACAAAGCCGAGGAAAAAGTACGGCGCCACCTTCTTGTTAATCAGCAACCTGGCGAGCATCGCGAAGCCGAGAGCCGGAATGATCCCGGTGGCCACGCTGAGTCCGTGTTTAATAAATTCCGGGATCGTATCGAGCAGGGATTTCACCGCGTTGCTGCCCACCAGGAATGAGACGGTCACCACCGTGGCAAGCATCAGCGACAGGCCGAATCCGGCAATCAGATGCATCCGCTCAATGCCGCGCGTATCCGCCCGTTCCGCATAGCCGTCCGCTTTCTGGCTGAGCAGCGGAATAAACATCCCCAGATAAACGTTTTTCAGGATCAGGGTCAGGGTGGCGATAGGCAGGCCGAGCAACAGCGCCGTTTCCGTGCCCGCGCCGGAGGTGATGGCGAACGCCACGCCGAGAATACCGCCGGTCACCACGTCGGGCGGGATCGAGGCGCCAACGGAGAACGAACCGATAAACGCCAGCTCCAGCGTCGCGCCCATAATGACGCCGGTCTGCACATCCCCCAGCACCAGACCGGTCAGTAGCCCGGTGACGATAGGCCGGGAAATCAGCGACGTCCCTAAGGCATATTCCGATTGCGCGATAAACGCCACCAGACCCAGTAAGAGAGCCTCTACCATAATCTGTCCTCCGGAATCACACGCATTCCGTAAAAAGCTGTTTGCGATCGTTCGGGACCTGGCGAATCTCCACCTCGACGCCTTTGCCCACCAGTTGTTGCAACTGCTCTATTTCCTCCGGCAATAAATTAATCGCCTTAGAGATATTTTTACTGCCCTCTTTGGCTTTAATCCCGCCGAGATTAATACTTTTTATGTCCCCAACGGCGCTGGCAATACGCCAGGCGTCATTGACCGATTCCACAACAATAAATAAATTATATTTATCGGTAACCCCACTTTTTATCGCCTCAATAGAATCATTTATATTTTTAATCACCAGCTTCACCGAGGGTGGTTTAGCAAGCTTAATGGTGGTTTTCCGCAGTTCATCCTCAGGGACACTGTCGTTGGCGATTAAAATACAATCGGCGCCGACATATTGGGTCCAGGAAAAGGCTACCTGGCCGTGAAGTAATCGATGGTCAACCCTTAATAACGTAATCATCATGCATCCTCATTTCAGAAGTCTTTATCCATAGTCATCGCCCCGGCAATAGTCTGATTGCAGTACTGAATGCTCTCTTTGGCGTTGATTAATGCTTCAGAAATTAATTTTTCGGTATTCTCTTCCGCTGCAGAAATAAGCAGATCAATAATTAATGGTAGATTTAACCCGGACAATAAATGGAAGTGCGGGCGCGATAAAAAACGCACAAACTCATTATTCACGCTACCGGCGAAAATATCCGTAATCACTATCAGCTCATCCTGCGCCGGGAAACGCGCCAGCAGCGCCTCCACCTGCTGCGTCAGATCGACCTCCTCTTCCACATAGGCGCACAGAGTATGAATATCCGGCTGTTTACCGAGGATCAGCTCCACAGAGTTCAACAAACCGTTAGCAAAGGTGCCGTGGCTGGCAAAAATATAGTGTCGTTTCATCCTTACCTCGAAAGCGCATTCCACTGCTTTCTTAATTGCAACCGACGTGCCAGAAACAGTGGCGCGTCGGCTAACGTAAGGACAAAAGGGAGAGAAGCGTTAAAACTCTTGATCTTCCTGAATAAATTCCGTTTCCCGCGTCAGAATATCGTGAATGTAGTACAGTTCTACAGCGGGGATTTTGACACTATACCCGCTCTCTATGACACTAAAGGCCTCGCGCAGCGTCGCCAGCTCGCGCTCCGGACACTGCCTTCCCGCATAATGGGTTGGGGAAGCGTGGCGAATTAACCGCTCTATCAGACAGCTGATATGCACATACAGCGCCACTTTACGTTCGTTGGGCACCTCGTACCCGGCCAAATGCTCATAGCGCAGCAAAAACTGCTCAACCTGGTTGATCACCTTCGCGGTATCGAGGATCGTCACCGACTCGATCACCCGCCGCAGCGAGAAGTTTTTCAGGATCAGGTTGTTGATCTCGCTGACCTGCTCCGCTGTCGCCAGTTCGCCGAAGATACGCATTAGCGGGCGACTTCCCTCCCCCGAGATCAGCGAATCCAGCGAGATCCACGGGAGATCGGCAAGATGCGGATCGAGGGTGCCGACGATCGCCAGCACGTCGTAGCGGCTGAGCATCGGCTCCCGCCGCGCGGGGTCGGCCAGGGTCTCCACATCGCAGGCTACAATATCAACGCCGAGCGCTTCAGGGATGCTGGCTTTTAACAGCGCCGACAGGTTCGCCGCAGCGCCCAGGCCGGTGGCGCAGGTGGTCAAAATCGCCCGCGGTTTATCGGTCTGCGGGTAATAGAGCTGGTGCTCAACCGCCAGATCGTCGCCGATCTCGCGGACGATATCTTCCAGCATATCGCCGTGCAAAATCCGCTCCCCGACGTACATCGCCATGCCGGTGGAGACATTGTTAATAATCGCCACCGGCGTATTCAGGCGACGATTAAAATGGCTGTGAATAGCGTTCAGCGATCCCATGTCGACCAGAATGATCAGCCCTGACGCCAGCGCGTGGCGCTCAATATACGCCATCACCTGATTAGCGATAGCCTCCGGCGTCACGTCGAGCGGCATGTCGAATGACTCAAACAGCGGGCTTTTCAGCAAGCGGTTCGCCACGCTGGCGATGCTGCTGGCGGTGGCGTAACCGTGAGCAAGAATAATCGCGCGGGTCACCTGCTGCTGGCTGATTGCGCCGTTTTTCTGGAACCATAGCACCAGCAACAGCAGGTCAATACGCCGGGGCTCAATATCCAGCTTCAGCGCCAGCGCGTCGAGGATCGCTTCGCAAAAGCGATACAGCAGGGGGAATTTGTTTGCCAGAAAATCCGCCAGCAGACGGATTTTCTCATTGCTCATCGTCGACTGCGCCTGACGGGAGCGATGGATCAGGTAGTGGCTCAGGGCGTAGAGACAGTTGCCGTTAAACTGGATATTGAAGCGTTTTTCCAGGCGATAATACTCCTCCCGCACCTGATGGGCGATCAGCAGCAACATCTGCGAGCTACTGGCATCCTGGTTATCAAAGATCAGCCGATCGAAGAGGGTTTCAATCTCCTCCCCCATGCTTCTTTGCGCCTCTTCCCAGACCGTTTTTTTATTTAGCACTGCTTCATACAGCGCCAGAATCCGACACTGAACGTCATGGATCAGCCCCTGAACCGGATCGCGCGCCCGCAGCAGCCAGACCAGGCTGGTCTGCGGCTCGATAAGCAGCGGCTCCTTCTGGCCCATGGCTTCACTGAGCGCCGGCGTCGCCGCCATGATATTTTCCGGCAGATCGTGCAGCGTCACGGTCAGCATCTCGCTGCCCGGAGACCTGGCCCAGGCCGATGCAACGGCGTACTTCACCACATTCTTCAGCTCGCCGACGTTGCCTCGATAAACGTACTGCGTCAGAACCTGCAAAAGCCGCGGCGTGAGCTGCAGCCTGGCGGCAAGCGTCCGCGCCTCCTGCCAGAAAAACTGCAGCGTTAGCGCCTCCTTCTCCTCGCGGCTGCGGTGTTGAAGATCGGGCAAGCTGACCAGGATCGGAATACGACGAAGAAAGGTGGTCAGAAACGTGCTGTGAATATCTTCGGTGGTGGCAAACACCAGCCGCAGGGAAATCGGCAGGCCATGGGCGGTCTCTCCCACCCGGTAGATCTCCTTGCGGTCCAGCCAGGTGAAGAGCTTCTCCTGCCCCTGAGCATCCAGTCGATGGACCTCGTCGAGAAACAGCATCCCGCCGTTTGCCGCCTCGAACGCCCCGGCTTTATCGCTCTGCGCGCCGGTAAACGCGCCTTTGACATAGCCAAACAGGTTGGCGGCCAGCAGCTCCGGGTTACTGGCATATTGCGCGCAGTTGAAGCTGACAAAGGGCGCATCGGGCGCCAGCAGGCCCTGGGCGATCGCGAACTCGTGCATCAGCTCCGCCATATAGCTTTTGCCGGTTCCGCTGTCGCCGACGATCAGTAGCGGCAGGCCGCCGTTGGGATAAAACAGCGCGGTTTTCATCTGCTCAATCGGTTTACGCAGGCTGCCGTCATGCCCGGTCAGCAACGAAAAATGGTCCGCCTGTTCCGGCTGGCGGTCACTCTCCGCGAGCAGCTCCGCCATGCTGGCGTACTCGCTGCGGGAAAGGGGGAAGAACTGCTGGCAGAAGGCTTTTTTATGCAGAAAATAGACCGGCCGGGTGTTGATCTTCACCAGCACGTCCTGGGCGACCAGCTGATTGAGATAGTGGCTGGCGGTATTTCTTTGCATCGCGAAACGCTGAGCCAGCCAGCTGGCGGTGAAAACGTCGCTCAGGTGATCCGGATCGAAAAAATCGGTCTGATTTTGCAAAAAAGCCAACAGTTCCGTTTTACGCATTACATCCCCCTCGTCGCCATTACGAAGAGATATGATGCGGCAAAAGAGAGGCTTATCGACGCCCCGTGCTGTTTTTTGCGGCCCAGCGCACACTCCCGCCTAAGCGGACTTCGCTGCGGCACACTCCATCGTCATTTCATACTGCTGCAGCGATAGCGGCGCATACCCCGCCGCGGCAAACAGCGGCGTAAAGGTTTCCGGGACCGTCACCGACGTGCCGATCCCCGGGAACTGCTGCGCCAGCGCCATCAGCAGCGCTTGCGCCAGCCCCTGGCGACGGGCGGCGGGTTCCACCCATAAAAACTGCAGTACAGGCCGTGAGCCCGAGGTGCTCAGTACCGCGAAGGCGCGCTGTTCCAGGGTCACGACGCGGCATGGCAGGGTGGCGAAGGTAAGCGGATCCATCAGCCAGGGGAGCTGATTGTTACTCTCCTCAACGGCGCGTCGAAGCAGTGCCAGGATCGGATAAGGCTGTAACACGCCAGGCGCCGCAGCCAGAGGCTCTGCGCTCAGGTAGCCGCAGAGCCCATAGCGCCGCGTAAAGCCTAACGACTGATACAGCGCGACGGCCGCGTGGTTATCGCGGATCACCTCCAGGGAAACCGTCTCGATCTCCTGCTGCTGCAGAAACGTCAGCAGCTCCTGCATCAATTTCCGCCCAAGACCTTTGCCGCGCCAGGCCGGGCGCAGGGCAAAGGCCGCCAGGCGAGCCATATTCCCCCGACGCGCGACGATCGCGATCGCCGCCGGTTCATCTCCGGCCAGCCAGACGCGGGAATCGATCAGGCTCATCCCCTCGGCGCTAAAGCGCTGAACAAATCCCTCCACCGACTGGGTCACCGGTACCAGATAGGCTTCAAAACAGGCGTTAAGAATATCCGTTAACTGCACGCTGCTGAACTGCGTGGCGGGAACGGCGGTCAGCTCCATATTTTTCTCCCGAAGACTGCTATGCTCAGGTGATGAAAACTAACACTATAACTGCCGGCGCCGGATTACGCCTGACCGAGGAGAGTGATATCGCCCTTCTGCCGGCCATTGAACGTTCCGCCGCTCAGGCATTTCGTCAGAACCCCGCTCTCGCCTGGCTGGCGGACAGCGAGGTGATTAGCGTTGCGCGCCATCATGATTATCTGGAAACGGAACATAGTCTGCTGGCGGTGGCCGCCGGGCAGCCGGTTGGTTTTATTCTTACCGAACCGCTCGACGATGCCTTATTTATCGCCGAAATCGCCGTCCACCAGGCCTGGCAGCATCAGGGCATCGGGCGGATGCTGCTGGAGCAGGTTATCGAGCGCGCCCGGCAAATGGCTTACCCGGCAGTGACCCTCACCACCTTCCGCGAAGTGCCGTGGAATGCGCCGTTTTATACCCGCCTGGGATTCGCCATCCTCGATGAGCTGACCCTGCCCGCCGGGCTGGCGGCGAAAAGAGAACAGGAGACCCGGCACGGCCTGCCGCCGGAGACGCGCTGCGCCATGCGCCTGGCGTTGTAGACGCCAGCGCTGAATTTAGCGGCGATATATGGTACAAAGTACCAATCAAAACTTACCTGTTGCTACCCGTATGTCCTGGTCAATCGATATTATTTCCTGTATTACCGATCGCTTTGTGGAGCTCACGGCGACCGAAAAGCGCATCGCGCAGTTTATTCTCGATGATGTCGCGGCGGCGGCGGAGCTACCCATCGCCGAGATCGCGCGTCTGACTCAGACCAGCCAGGCGTCGGTCACCCGTTTTGCCCGGGCGCTCGGCTGTAAAGACGTCCGTGAGCTGAAGATGAAGCTTGCGCAATCCCTTGCGGTCGGCCAGCGGTTTATCCTCGATGTTCCGGACCTCGAAGGCGTACAGGGGATCTATGAGTCAATCATCAGCGTGCTGGAGACCAATCGCCGGGCGCTGGATATCGAGGCGTTGAAGCGTGCGGTGAGCTGGTTGAGTGCAGCGCGGCAGATCCTCGCCCTTGGAATGGGCGGCGGGTCAACCATCTGCGCTCAGGAGATTCAATATCGCCTGTTTCGTCTTGGTCTTCCGGTCGTCAGTCAGAGCGACGGTCTGCTGGTACGCATGATGAGCTCGGCGGTGACGCCGCAGGATGTGGTGATTGTGCTGTCTCTGGGCGGCTATACCCAGGAGATCATCGAGAGCGCGGCGATTGCCAGCCAGTACGGCGCGAAGGTCATTGCGATTACCCCCGCCGGGACGCCGCTGGCTGAGCAGGCGGATCTGGTGCTGCCGCTGCTGGTGCGGGAAAACGACTATATCTTCAAGCCCAGCACTTCGCGTTATGCGATGCTGGCGATGGTCGATGTGCTGGCCACCGAACTGGCGATGGCCAACAAAACTCAGGCAAAAGGCAAATTACGTCGTATTAAGCTGGCCCTCGACAGCCACCGCGGCGGCGTCGATCGCCAGCCTCTTGGCGACTAGCCACCGGCAGCGGCGATAAACCTCTCCGCCTGCAGGCGGGTACGTTCCACGGCCTGTCCGGCGCGATACAGATCGCTGCCCAGACCGGCTCCGGCGCACCCAGCCCGCATCCAGGTTGCCAGATTCTCCGGCGTCACGCCGCCCACCGCCAGCACCGGCACCTCCGACGGCAGCACCGCTTTCAACGCCCGAATGTAGTCCGGACCGAAAGCAGAAGACGGAAATATCTTCAGCCACTGCGCCCCGGCATCCAGCGCGTTAAACGCCTCAGTCGCGGTGGCGCATCCGGCACAAACCTGCATTCCGTGCGCCACTGCCTGACGGATCACCGCAGGCTGGGTATTCGGCGTCACGATAAGCTTCGCCCCGGCCTCAGCGAGAAAATCGACCTGTTCCACGCGCAGTACCGTTCCCGCGCCTATCATCGCCTGCTCGCCAAACCGCGCAACCATCTGCGGAATACTCTGCTGCCAGTCTGGCGAATTGAGCGGGATTTCGATATAGCGAAAGCCTGCATTGATTAGCGTCTCAATATGATCTGCCGCCTCAGCGGGTTGAATACCGCGTAAAATCGCCACCAGCTTAATCTTGTTCATGCATTATCCTCGCCATGCCAGCCAGCAATGCCTCATCGCCACTGCAGCTGTTAACCGTCATTCCGCGCGCCTTCATCGCCCGACCGTAGCGGGCATTCAGCGCCGGGTCGCCAACCAGCGTGACGGCAGAAGTACGGAAACGCTGCCCCAGGGTCGCCACCTCCGCGCCAATCAGCAGCCCGGAGAGGTAATCGCTGACCGAGCTCGCCGCCAGACCGCCCAGCACCCGGGCGGCCCTGGCGACAAACAGTTCGCTAATCAGCGACGGCTGCGCCAGCCCTTTTTCCAGCCCCCGTTCAAACGCCGCCTCGTCCGGCTGCTGGGCAGGCAGCCCTTTGCCGATCAGCGATTGCGTCATCAGCAGATGATGCAGTTCGCCGGTCATCGCCGTGGCAAAATGACGCACCGCGCCGCCCGCCACCTGGACCCATTTGCAGTGGGTGCCGGGCAGCACGTAACACTCCGCCGGCGCCAGCTGGCAGGCCCCCAGCAGCTGCGTCTCTTCGCCGCGCATCACGTTGAAATCCCCGTCCTGTTCAATCTTGAGGCCGGGAATAATCCACACGCCTTCAGCAACGGCGCATAACTGCCGCCCAGGCGCGTCGATCGCCGCCGGACAGTCCAGATACGGCACCGCCTGCCAGCCCGCGTCGCTGCCGATCATCCCGGCCATCAGCACCGGCAGCGCCTGTGCGCCGCGCCAGGGGGCCAAATGCTCCGCGAATACATCGGCAGGCGATCGTCCGTTCAGGCGGGTAATACCCAGCGGTAGCTGCTTCGTTTCGACGCACTGGCCGTTGCGAATCAGCCAGCCGCGCAGCTGGGTAGAGCCCCAGTCGACGGCAATATAATCCTTCATTGTGCTTCTCCTGAGACCTGCACCGCCGTCTTCGCCGGGATCGCCTCCCCTTCCCGCTCCTGGGTAATCATTTCCAGCGCCTGCTGACGGCTGATTTTGCTGGCTGGCGTCATGACGGTGACAAAAATAGCGGAAACAAAGCTGCCAACGACCGACGGAATGCACGGATTGCCCCAGTAAGCCAGCCAGTCGGCCTTAACCAGAACCACAATAGACACCAGCATGCCGCTCAGCAGCGCGGTGAGCGCCCCCTGCCAGTTAAAGCGCAGCCAGAAGCGGCCGAGAATGGAACAGACGAAGAGCCCGGACATCAGCATGGAGATCATTTTGGTGATATAGCTGATGATATCGTTCGAGGTCAGGGCGAAGATCATCGCCAGGCCGATGACGAACGCCAGCATCCAGCGAGAGAGCGTTATCGCCTTATGCGCCGGCGGCATTTTTCCGGTCACGAGGGTATAGACATCCCGCATCATGATGGCCAC
This sequence comes from Klebsiella sp. M041, assembly GCF_059759695.1. Taxonomy (NCBI): domain Bacteria; kingdom Pseudomonadati; phylum Pseudomonadota; class Gammaproteobacteria; order Enterobacterales; family Enterobacteriaceae; genus Klebsiella; species Klebsiella sp. M041. The sequence continues at coordinate 59,218 of NZ_JCAXWU010000003.1, read as the reverse complement.
GGCGGCTATCGCATCGGAGCTGGCCGAAGACATGGTGGCGGAAAGTCCGGCAATCAGGACCACCAGCCCGAGGATCGCCGGTAAGAAGCTGGTGGCGAACAGGAAGGCGTAGTTACTGTTCTCAAGATTGGGGTTCATCGTCCAGGCCGCCATGCCGATGATCGCCGGCAGCACCGAGAAAAACAGATACAGCACGCCGGTATAGACAAACGAGCGCCGCACCGAAGAGACGTCTTTTCCCGAGTAAATACGCTGGCGATAGGAAGGGGTCGCCAGCACGCCGACGCCGATGACCATCGCCAGCGATAGCGCCGGAATGGTCCCCAACTTATCGACCGCAAACAGGCTCATCGCCTTGGGATCCATCGCCTGAACGATGGCATCCCATCCCCCGACGTGAACCACCGCCAGAATCGCCATCAGGATAAAACCGAAAAACAGAATTAATGCCTGAATGGTGTCTGTCCACACCACAGCAGAATAACCGCCGATAATGACGTAAATCGCAAACGCCATGGCAATAATAATTTTTGCCACCGTCAGATTAATTCCTGTCGCCCAGGCTAAATACATACTCCCGCCAAGAATATGCGCCCCCAGCCAGCCAATTGAGGCAATAAATATCATTATCCCGACGAGGTTTTTAATTAAATGGCTGCCACCAGTGTAATAAGAAAGCTCTTCGCTCATGGTCATAAAGCGCAGCTTTCGCACCGGCGCAAACAGCCAGGCCACCAGTAAAATACCGATGGCGCCGCCCACGCCGTAGAGCATCCCGGCCCATCCATTGCTGTAGCCGAAGCCGACAGCGCCCATGCTTGAACCGGTTCCCACCATGGTCGCCACGGTAGACCCCAGCGTCAGGAACAGCGGCAAAGAACGGCCGCCGAGTAAAAAATCCTCACCGCTTTTTTGATGACGGGACACGTACCAGCCAAGCCAAATCATGGCCAATGCGTAAATAATAAAGCCGACTAAAAAGACATGACTATTCATAATTCACATCCTGCCAGTTAATTTTGTAAAGGTAAAAGGCTACGAAGCGCTGAATTATTTCAGCGCTCAAAATGACTGTTTATATTTCTGGTTACTAACTTTTTATGCGCGAGAAGCGTTATAACAGGTCACATCCACTTCGACTTTACAATCCACCACCAGGTCCGCTACGCAGCAGATGCGGGCAGGCGGGTTGTCGCCAAAGAACTCGCGGAAGACTTTATTGAAAGACTGAAAATAGCGCGCATCGGTGAGGATCACTTTAACATGCACCACGTCGGCCAGGGTGTAGCCCGCTTCGGTCATGATATCTACGCAGTTCTGAATCGCCAGACGCGACTGGTCGACAATCCCGCCTTCCACCACTTCCCCGTCCTTCATCGGCGTCTGGCCGGAGACGTACAGCCAGCCTCCCGCTTCCACCGCCCGCGCGAACGGCAGGTGCTGCCCGCCGGTACCGGTACCGCCCTCTACGCCATAACGTTTAATACTCATTTTTCACTCCTCAGTTCATTCGGCGGCGCAGGAAACGCCCCGCGCGCCCGATAATCTTTTTGTCGCTGCCGTAGCTCATCACGCCGTTAACCATCACCGCCTCAATACCGTCCGCCGGACGTTTCGGGTCGGAGAAACTGGCGACATCGCGCACCGTCAGCGGGTCAAACAGCACCAGGTCGGCGTAGTAGCCCACTTTTACCAGCCCACGATCCGCCAGCTGGAAGCGCGCCGACGACAGCCCGGTCATTTTGTGGATCGCGGTAGTCAGCGGAAACAGGCGTTCATCGCGGCAGTAGTGGCCCAGGACCCGCGGAAACGCCCCCCACAGCCGCGGATGCGGCATCGGGTCGTTCGGCAGCCCGTCGGAGCCAATCATGGTCACCGGATAACCCAGCACCCGCCGTACGTCCTGCTCGTCCATGTTGTAATAAATAGCGCCTGCCGGCATCAGCCGCGCCGCGGCGTCGTGCAGGCTCACCTGCCATTCATCGGCGATCTGCTGCAGCGTTTTTCCGGCCTGCTCGGGCTGTGCTTCCGACCAGGTGATGACGATATCGAACTCATCGGTGACCTGCTTCATATCCAGCGTCGACGAGCTGGCGGAATAGGGGTAACAGTCGCAGGCGATCTCCTGGCGCTGGCGCATCTCATCGAAGAAAGCCAGCGTCTCCTTCGTGCGACCCCAGTTTTTCGCGCCGGCGCACTTATGGTGCGAGACCACCACCGGCACGTTGCCGTGGCGACCAATGCGGAACGCCTCGTCGAGCGCCTCCAGAATCGGCTCGAACTCCGAACGCAGGTGGGTGGTGTAAATTCCCCCCTCTGCCGTCAACTCCTCAGCGAGCGCCATCACTTCTTCGGTGGTCGACTGGAAGGCGCTGGCGTAGGCAAGTCCCGTGCTCAGTCCTAAAGCGCCCTGCCGCAGCGCATCGCGCAACTGTATGCGCATGCCGGCGATTTCCGTCTCGCTCGCCGGGCGGAACAGGTCATCCATATGGTTATTACGCAGCGCGGTGTGCCCAATCAGCGTCCCGACGTTAAGCGAGGGTCGCGCGGCCTCTACCGCATGGGCATAGGCTTCGACGGTGGGATAGATAAAGTGCTGTCGTTCGCCGAGAAGATTCATCGGGTCCGGCACCTCGCCGCGCATGGTGGCGGTTGCCGCGCTGATCCCACAGTTGCCGACGATCACGGTTGTCACCCCCTGGCTGAGCTTAGGCAGGTACTCCGGCATGCGGATGACGTTGATATCGTCATGGGTGTGAACATCGATAAAGCCAGGCGCCAGTACCCGCCCTTGACCATCTATCTCCTGCTCCGCCGCGACGTCAAGCGCCGGAGCGATAGCCATTATTCGGTCGCCCTTCACCGCCACATCGGCACGGTATTGCGGCCCACCGCTCCCGTCGATCACCGTGACGTTTTTGAAAAGCCAGTCAACTTTCATAGCAATTACTCCCTTTCGACATACCGACAAGTTAACCATTTACAAGTGCAAAAAACAGTGGAAAACTACGCAAAAACCACATCATTTTGTGATACTTTTATTCAAAATAAACAACAATTATTAATTAAAATCATTATTATCAAATATTTATAAATGATACCCAGCAACTCACCGATTATAAACCCTGAAAGGAAAGTGTTATGAAATACCATTCAGCACCGCTCATTCCGCACAAATCCGCCCTCATGTCCGCGCCGGCTAATCTGCTGGCGGAAGAGGGCTGTCTGCCTGCCGCGCTGCTAAAAAAGTCGGCGCTGGAAAATAATATTTCATGGATGCAGCGCTACGCCGATGCCCGCGGCGTATCGCTGGCGCCGCATGGTAAAACGACAATGACGCCATGGATATTTCAGGCGCAGCAGCGAGCGGGAGCGTGGGGGATCGGCGTGGGCAGCGCCTGGCAGGCCAGCGCGGCGATGGCCAGCGGCATCCAACGCGTCCTGATGGTCAATCAGCTGGTCGGTAAGGCCAATATGCAGGTGGTCGCGCAGCTAAAAGCCCACTACCGGGCAGTGGATTTTATCTGCTGTGTCGATAGCGAGGCCAACGTGCGCGCCCTCTCCGCGTTCTTCGCCGCCCAGGGACAAACGCTGGATGTGCTGATTGAACTTGGCGTGCCGGGCGGGCGCTGCGGCTGTCGTAGCGTGGATGACGCGCTGGCATTGGCGCAGCGGGTCAGCGACCTGCCGGGGCTACGGCTACGCGGTCTGGAATTGTATGAAGGGGTCCTGCACGGCGACGATCCGCAACCGCAGGTGGAAGCGCTATTACAACAGGCTGCAGCGCTAGCCTGCCGCATGGAGCCGCTGGTTGACGGCGAATTTATTCTCACCGGCGCGGGCACCGTCTGGTATGACGTGGTGTGCAACATCTGGCTGGCGGCGGCAAAACCGCGCCGCTGCCGTATCGTCATTCGCCCTGGCTGTTATATCACCCACGATCGCGGGATCTACGATCTCGCCCAACAAGCGCTGATCGCCCGCGATCCGATTGCCTGCGATCTCGCCGGCGATCTTACATCAGCGCTGGAGCTGATGGCGATGGTGCAATCGGTGCCTGAGGCGGATCGCGCGGTGGTGAATTTCGGCAAGCGCGACTGCGCCTTCGACGCCGGGCTGCCGCAGCCGATCGCCCATTATCGTAACGGCCAGCAGTTAGCGCTGCGCGCGGAGTCGATCGTCAGTATCGGCATCATGGATCAGCACTGCATGCTGCGCCTGGCGCCGGGCAGCGATGTGCAGGTCGGCGATATTCTGCTGTTCGGCACCTCGCACCCCTGTCTGACCTTTGATAAGTGGAAGACGTTGCTGCTGGTCGATGACGACTACAACGTGCTGGACGAGCTCGACACGCTGTTTTGACAGGCATCCCGGGTGACGGCGCTCCGCGCCTTACCCGGGCTACACAACCCGCGACGCTCGGTAGCCCGGCTAAGCGTAGCGCAAGCCGGGGGATGCCCCGGTGGCGGCGCTTCGCGCCTTGCCCGGGCTACACAACCCGCGACGTTCGGTAGCCCGGCTAAGCGTAGCGCAAGCCGGGGGATGTCCCGGGGGACGGCGATTCGCGCCTTACCCGCCCTGGCGCAAGGCGCAAATCTCATCATGCAATGAACGGCTGATGGCGACCCCCTGCCGCTCACTCTGCTGGCGGCAGGCGAAACGCCGCTCGCCCGGCAGCCGCGCGCCCTGATCCTGCATCGCATTGAACAGCGTTTCGGCGCGCGCCAGCTGCTCCTGTGCCTGCGCGCCGAGAAAACGCTGCGGATCCAGCGCCAGAATCAGTTCTCCGCCGTAGGGTAAACCGCCCGCGCCGTTATCCCACGCCAGCGATTCGGCGCTGGTCATATCGCCGATAAGCGGCCCGGCCAGCAGCTCAACCATTGCCGCCAGCGCCGAGCCCTTATGGCCGCCGAAGGTTAACATCGCGCCGTTCAGTACCTCTGTGGCATCGGTAGTCGGCTGCCCCTGGCTGTCGATTCCCCACCCTTCCGGTAGCGCTTTGCCGGCGCGCTGATGCAGCTGGATCTCGCCTCGCGCCGCGGCGCTGGTCGCCATATCCACAATAAACGGCGGCTCCTCCCGCCGCGGCCAGCCAAAGGCGATAGGGTTGGTGCCGAACAGCGGACGGGTGCCGCCCGCCGGGGCGACCCAGGCATGGCTTGGCGTACAGGCCAGCCCCACCAGCCCTGCCTCAGTCAACGGTTCAATATCGGCAAACAACGCGGAAAAATGGACGCAGCGGTTAATCGCCAGCGCCGCAATACCGCTGTGCCGCGCTTTCTCCAGCAGCAGCGGCAGCGCGCGTTCGTAGGCCAGCAGCGAAAAGGCGCCCCCGGCATCCGCCCGCACAATCGCCGGCGCCTGGTCGTGGATCTGCGGCTCGGCATCAGGCGAAACCTTACCTTTACGCAAGGTATCGACAATGCCCAACAGCCGCCACAGGCCGTGGGAAGCGCAGCCGTCGCGCTCCCCGGCAGCCACGTTACGGGCGATGGCCGCCGCGTGGTCAGCGCTGAATCCATTGGCGCTGAGCACCGCCAGCGCCAGGTCATAAGCTTCTGGTAACGATAGAGTTACCGACCCCATACTGTTCTCCTTTACTCTTCTTCGTCTCCGCTAAAATTAGCCTGCGGCAGACAGCTGCGCGCGCCCCAGTAATAAATCCCCAGCGACATCGCCGCCACCAGCACCGTATCCCAGGGGGGACCAATAACATTAAGCCCGCCGAAGCTGCCCAGCCAGGAAAAGAGGATAATCAACGCATAAAAAGCGATCAGCCACAGCGAAGACTTCACCTGCTGCGCCAGGCTCACGGTATGTTCCGGCACCTTGCCTTTGCACATCACATACGCCACAAACATCACGATCTGCAGCCCCAGCAGCCACGAGAGCGTATTCCAGCCGGACCAGTAGACGATCAGCGCCGAGACCATAAACGACACCGGGCCGATGATGCCGAAGGCGCGCACGCGGAACGGCCGCGGCAGATCCGGGGCGTTGCGGCGCAGCCCGGCGGCGGTCACCGGGGCGATGGCGTAGCTCAGCACCAGGGCCGCCGACACCACGCTTATCAGCTGTTCCCAGGAGGGGAACGGCAGCGTCCAGAAAATCGACAGCCCAAAGGTCAGCCACAGCGCCGGGCGCGGAATACCGGACGCTTTATCAATATGGGTAAAGGCTTTAAAGAAAGTACCCGCCTTCGCCCAGCCGTAGATCACCCGCGGCGTCGCGTTCATATAGATATTGCCGGTGCCGCTCGGGGAGATGATCGCATCGCTTATCACCATAAAGGCCAGCCAGCCCATGCCGAGGGTAATGGCGATATCGCGATACGGCAGCGAGAACTGTTTGCTCACTTCGGCCCAACCGCCGTTCAGCATCTCGGTGGGAATACTGCCAAGGAACGCCAACTGCAGCAGCACGTAGATAATCGTCGACAGCACCACTGATAAAATCAACGCGATAGGGATAGTCCGCTGTGGCTTTTGTACTTCGCTGGCCACCGAGATAATCGGCGTCAGTCCCAGATAGGCGAAGATAATTCCCCCGGCGCTGATCGCCGCTTCCACCCCGGACATACCAAACGGCGCAATGCCCTGAGCATGCAGGTTCTCAGGTTTAAAGAAGGCGAACAGCGTGACCACCACCAGCAGCGGCACCAGAAACTTGAGCACGCTGATGAAGTTGTTCGAGCGGGCGAAGGTCTTGACGCTGTAGTAGTTCAGCGCGAAGAAGAAACAGAGCAGCAGGAACTGCACCCCCCACCCCAGCAGCGTCGGCGAGCTGGAGCCCGGCTGGGTCAGCGCCGGAAACCAGGCCGCGGCATATTGCCGGGCGGCGACAATTTCTATCGAGATCAGGCTGGAGAAGGCGATCAGGGTGATGAACCCCAGCAGATAACCCATCAGCTCGCCGTGGGAAAAGACCGGGTAACGAATAATGCCGCCGGCGCGCGGCAGCGCCGCCCCCAGCTCGCAGTAGACAATCCCCAGCAGTAGCACCGCAAAGCCGCCGATCACCCACGACGCGATACCGGCCGGACCGGCAATGGATGCCACATGGCTGGCGGCGAATAACCATCCGGAGCCGAAGATCGCCCCCAGGCCGATAAAGGTGAGGTCGGTCAGGGTCAGCTGTTTTTTAAACTTACCCGACTCCGCAACGCGGGTTTGACTGTTATGCGTAGTGTGAATGGTCATGGTGATGCCCTTGCGTCAATGAGAGGAGGAAATCGCTTCCCGGGTCCACTGGCCGTTGACCAGGCGCAGCAGGTTTAAAGGGTTCGCATCCTGCAGCGCCGGCGGTAACAGGGCGGCCGGCGCATTCTGCAGGCAGACCGGGCGCAGAAAACGCTCAATCGCCCGACTGCCGACCGACGTCCCGCGCGCATCGGTCGTCGCCGGCCATGGGCCGCCGTGGACCATCGCATCGCACACTTCCACGCCGGTGGGATAACCGTTAAACAGCACCCGTCCGGCCTTCTCACACAGCAGCGGTAGCAGACTCGCCGCCAGCGGGCCGTCGTCCGCCTCCGCGTGCAGCGTCGCGGTGAGCTGTCCTTGCAGCGCTTTCACCACCGCCTGCAGCTGGGCCGCGTCGTCCACTTCCACCAGCAACGATAGCGGGCCGAAAACTTCGGTCTGCAGCAGCGTATCCTGCGCCAGCAGATCCTCGACCTGAGCCTGCCACAGCTGGGTTTGCGCCTCCCCGGCGCCGGCGGCGAGGCCGCTCGCCAGCCTCTCGATACGCGGATGCGCCGCCAGCGCCGCCACGCCCTGGCGGTAGTGCTGAAGGGTCGGCGCATTGAGCAACACCTGCGGCGCGCAGCCCGCTACCGCCGCGCACAGCGCCGACTTAAAGCGTTCCAGTCCGGCGCCGCGCAGCGCCAGAATCAGCCCCGGACGGGTACAGAACTGGCCGCCGCCGAGGGTAAATGACGCCACCAGCTCGTTCGCCAGCGCCTCGGCCCGCGTCTGCAGCGCCTGCGGCAGAATAATCAGCGGGTTAATCGCCGACATTTCAGCAAACAGCGGGATTGGCTGTGGGCGCTGCTGCGCCAGCTGATATAGCGCCTTACCGCCGGCCAGCGAGCCGGTAAAGCCAACGGCCTGAATCGCTGGATGGCGGACTAATTCGGCGCCGATATCCGTCCCGAAAATCATATTGAATACGCCGCCGGGTAACCCACACCGCGCGACCGCCCGGACGATCGCGTCAGCGGTCAGCTCGGCGGTGGCCATATGGCCCGCATGGGCCTTCACCACCACCGGGCAGCCAGCCGCCAGCGCCGAGGCGGTATCGCCGCCTGCGGTGGAAAAGGCCAACGGAAAGTTGCTGGCGCCAAACACCGCCACCGGCCCTAACGCCTGCTGATATTGACGCAGGTCCGGGCGCGGCAGCGGCTGACGGTCGGCTAAGGCGGTATCAATACGGGCGGCGAAGGTATCCCCGCGCAGGATCACGCCAGCAAACATCCGCAACTGGCCGCTGGTTCGCGCCCGCTCGCCCTGCAGCCGCGCCAGCGGCAGCGCGGTCTCCTGTTCGGCGATAGCAAAAAACGCCTCCCCCAGCGCGTCCAGTTCATCGGCAATGGCGCAGAGAAAGTGCGCCCGCTGCTGCGGCGCGGTCTGTGAATAAATGGCAAACGCCTGCTGCGCCGCCTCCGCGGCCTGGGCGGCCTCCGCGTGGGAAGCCGTATAAAAGCGATGGCCGGTGGCCTCGCCATCCACCGCCCGCAGGCTCAATAGCGTCGCTTCGCCGCTGGCAACGCGGCGTCCGGCGATAAACTGCCGTCCCGCCGTGGTTTGAGATGCATTCATACTGACTCCTGTGCTCAGAGGCCAACGTCCGGCAGGGCAGGACGAGTCGCCAGCGCCTGTTCCACGATCGCCACCACCTGCTGGCGCGTTTCGCCTTCCAGCGCCAGACGCGGCGGACGGGTCACAGCGCTGCCGCGTCCGAGTAGCTCTTCGCACAGTTTGATGCACTGCACCAAATCCGGACGTGCATCGAGATGCAGCAGCGGCATGAACCAGCGGTACAGCGCCATCGCTTCTTCGTAACGCTGTTGGCGGGCGAGACGGAATAACGTTTCCCCTTCGCGCGGGAAGGCGTTGGACATTCCGGAGATCCACCCTTCCGCGCCGACGGCGATGCTTTCCACCACCACGTCATCCAGCCCGGCAAACAGCACGAAGCGGTCGCCAACGGTGTTACGCAGGTCGATAAAGCGGCGGGTATCGCCGGAGGAGTCTTTAAAGCAGACGATGTTGTCGCAATCGGTCAGGGTGGCGAGAATGTCCGGCGTCACGTCGTTTTTGTAAATCGGCGGGTTGTTGTAGACCATGATCGGCAGGTCGGTGGCGGTGGCCACGCTGCGGAAGTGAGCGGCGGTTTCATGCGGTTTTGAGGAGTAGACCAGCGCCGGCATCACCATGATCCCGTCGACGCCGACGCGCTCCGCCTCTTTCGCCATCTTCTGGGCAAAGGCGGTGGTGAACTCGGCCACCCCGGCGATCACCGGAATTTTGCCGCCGGCGGCATCCTTCGCCACTTCGATAATCTGCAATTTTTCATCGGAGCTCAGGGAGGTGTTCTCCCCTACGCTGCCGCACACCACCAGCCCGGAAACGCCATCTTTGACTAGGTTTTTCATCACCGCGTGGGTGGCGTCTAAATCGAGGGAGTAATCGCTACGAAACTGCGTGCTAACCGCCGGGAATACGCCGCTCCAGTGAATCGCTTTATTGCTCATGCTCGGTTCCTTGTCGTCATTTTGTTAAGTCGAGGTGAATGATTGGTGAATATTCACTGACAGATTGACGCGTCGCGGAACCGGCGGCTTGTCGGTTTTCCCTTAATCCGATGACGAAATTAGCACAGTCGACAAAAGTGTGAGCCAGCCGTTATCCCTGCAGCGTCAGGCGAAAATCGCGCGGCGTCGAGCCGGTCATCGCTTTGAACTGGCGGCTGAAGGCGCTGTGATCGGTATAGCCGCACTGCAAGGCGATATCGGTAATCGGCGTGTCGCCGGCCAGCAATTCGGTGGCTTTTTCCAGACGCACTTTGTGGATCATCTGCCGCGGCGTGAGATGGAAGATCCGTTTGCAGTAGCGCTCGATCTGCGCAATCGACATCCCGCTCAAGGCGGTCAGCTCTTCCATGGCGATCGGCCGGTAATAGTGGCGGCGGATATGATCGTCGACGATCGCCAGCCGCTGCCACGCCGGATGGCGGGCGTGGGCCTCCTGCAGATCGTGAGAGATCCCGGCCATGCCGATCACCTGTCCGCTGACATCGCGCAGCGCCAGCTTCTGCGTCAGGCACCAGCCGCGTTCCCGGCCATTGTAGAGATGCATTTCCAGCTGGTCGCGCAGGGTCACGCCCTCCCGCAATACCCGAAGATCCTGTTCGGTGTAACCCTGACCCAGCGCGGAAGGAAAGACGTCGGCGGAGGTTTTCCCCAGCAGCGAGGAGACGGTTTTGAAACCGCAGCGGCGGGCCAGCGTCAGATTCGCCAGCAGATAACGCGCTTCGCTGTCTTTGATAAAAAAGACCACGTTGGGGATGGCATTGAGCAGGGGGGCGATCAGCGCCAGGGCATTGAGCAGCGCCGCCATATTCTCCGGCCGCTGGCGCGCCAGCCCTTCGCAGATCTGGCTCAGCTCATCGACCGCCAGCTCCGGTTGATTAACAGCGCGCGGCGGCGCCGCTTCAGACACACCGATCATAGGGCTTCCTCATGGTAAGTGACCGAAGGATATTTATTCACTTCCTGTTAACACCTCAAGCGGCAACCGCCGGTTTTGCGATCCTGGATCCGCTTTACGCCTTCCCCTGGTTTATCCACTGGCACAATCGCCACTTTCGGTTTACCACGCCATTAACAGAATGATTAATAAGAAATAATTATGCACCAAATGAACATCCCCCCGGCGCTATTATGCCGATTTCGTCATTATCTCTGCCGAAAGCGTTCAAGCCGCCCGTCACGGGTTGCGCCAGCATGATGAAACATATTGTTAACTTCCGGAGAGCAGAATGACCGCGCCACGCCCCCCTATTACGCTGAGAGCCATTGATTCACACACCGGCGGCGAACCCACCCGCCTGATCGTTGACGGCTTCCCCGACCTCGGCGGCGGCGGCATGGCGGAGCGTCGCGACCGTTTCGCCCGTGACTTCGATCGCTGGCGTCAGGCGGTGATTCTCGAACCGCGCGGCAGCGATGTGCTGGTCGGCGCGCTGCTTTGCAAACCGGTCTCGGCGGCGGCCACCGCTGGCGTCATTTTCTTCAACAACGCCGGTTTTCTGAATATGTGCGGCCACGGCACCATCGGGCTTATCGCCTCGCTGGCGTGGCTTGGCCGTATCCAGCCAGGCGTTCATCTGATTGAAACCCCGGTCGGCGACGTAAGCGCCACGTTGCACGACGATGGCAGCGTATCGGTGCAAAACGTCCCGGCCCGCCGCTGGAAAAAGCAGGTCCGCGTGGAGACCGCGCGGGGTCCCGTCATCGGCGATATTGCCTGGGGCGGCAACTGGTTTTTCCTGATTAACGATCACCCGTTCGCCATTACCCCGGCGCACATTCCACAGCTCACCGACTACGCCTGGGCGGTGCGCGAGGGGCTGGAGGCCGCGGGGATCCGCGGCGACGACGGCGGCGTTATCGACCATATCGAGCTGTTCGCCGATGACGATGCCGCCGACAGCCGTAGCTTCGTACTCTGTCCAGGAAAGGCCTGGGATCGTTCGCCGTGCGGCACCGGCACCAGCGCCAAGCTGGCCTGCCTGGCGCAGGATGGCAAACTCCAGCCGGGAGCGATCTGGCGCCAGGCCAGCATCATCGGCAGCCAGTTTACCGCCAGCTACCAGCGCGCCGCCGCAGGCATCATTCCAACGATCCGCGGCGAAGCCTGGGTGTGCGGCGATAACCAGTTGATCCTCAACCCGGACGATCCCTTCTGCTGGGGGATCGCGCCGTGAAGCCGTGCGATGTCATCGTGATCGGCGCCGGGATCATCGGCGCCGCCTGCGCGTGGCAGCTGGCGAAGCGGGGGCAGAAAGTGACGCTTATCGATGACGGTCAACCCGGCGCCACGGCGGCGGGTATGGGCCATCTGGTGTGCATGGATGACGACCCCGCCGAACTGGCGCTGTCGGCGTGGTCGCTGGCGCGCTGGCGCGCCATCACCCCGCGGATGCCCGCCACTTGCGCCTGGCGCGGCTGCGGCACGCTGTGGCTGGCGGAAAGCGAAGAAGAGGTGGCCGTCGCGGGTGAAAAACAGCGGCGGCTGGCTGGCTATCAGATCCACAGCGAACTGCAGACCCCACAGCAGATCGCCGGGCGCGAGCCGCTGCTGCGCAGCGGGCTGGCCGGCGGGCTATGGGTACCCGGCGACAGCATCGTCTACGCGCCAAACGTCGCCCGCTGGCTGATGGCCGATGCCGGAGACCATCTCACCTGCCTGCACGACAGCGCGCAGGCGATTACCGAACCGCAGGTGCTGCTCGCCAGCGGCAAACGGCTACAGGCGCGGGCCATCGTGGTGGCCTGCGGCCTGGAGGCCAATACGCTATTGGCGGAAAACTGGCTGCGGCCCAGGAAGGGTCAGCTGGCAATTACCGATCGCTACGGGCCGCGGGTGCATCACCAGCTGGTTGAGCTGGGCTACGGCGCCAGCGCCCACGGCGGCGGTACCTCGGTAGCGTTTAACCTGCAGCCGCGGCCCACTGGCCAGCTGCTGATTGGCTCTTCGCGCCAGTTCGATAATCGCGAGCGCCAGCTGGATCTCCCCTTGCTGGGGCAGATGCTCGACCGCGCCCGCCATTTTGTGCCGGCGCTGGCGACGCTGAATATCATCCGCTGCTGGAGCGGCCTGCGCGCCGCCTCGCAGGATGGCAATCCGCTGATCGGCCCGCACCCCACGCGCCGCGGTGTATGGCTGGCGCTGGGCCATGAAGGACTGGGGGTCACCACCGCCCCGGCGACGGCTGAGCTGCTGGCGGCGCAGATCCTCGGCGAACGCTGCCCGCTGGCGCCTGAGGCCTGGCTCCCGGCCCGTCTGTACCATCAGGAGGCGATCGCATGAATAGCACGCTCAATATCACTGTCGATGGCGAAGCGCTGACGGTGCCGGAAGGTATCAGCGTGGCGGCAGCGCTGGCGTTGACCGGCGATCCCACCACCCGCCAAGCGGTTAATGGCGACCCCCGCGCGCCGTTTTGCGGCATGGGGGTCTGCCAGGAGTGCCGGATCACCGTCGACGGCCGGCGGGTGCTGGCCTGCCAGACCCTGTGCCGGGCCGGCATGCAAATAGAAAGGAGCCGCTATGTACACGCTGCGCTGTGACATTTTAATCCTCGGCGCCGGCCCCGCCGGCATGGCGGCAGCCCTCGCTGCCGCCGCCTGCGATAAACAGGTCATTATTCTCGACGATAACCCCGCCCCCGGAGGGCAAATCTGGCGCGCCGGCCCGCAGGCGACGCTGCCCGCCCTGGCCCGGCGCTACCGCGACGCCATCGCCGCGTCTGCCGTCATCCGGGTGGTGAACGGCGCGCGGCTGATTGCCCGCCCCTCCGCGCGCAGCGTGCTGTTTGAAACCGCCGACGGCGGTGGCGTGGTTTACTGGCAGAAACTGATCCTCTGCTGCGGCGCGCGCGAGCTGTCGCTGCCCTTTCCCGGCTGGACCTTACCCGGCGTGACCAGCGCGGGCGGCCTGCAGGCGCAGATCAAACATGGCCTGTCGCTGAAAGGCGAAAAAGTAGTGATTGCCGGCAGTGGCCCGCTGCTGCTGGCGGTGGCGGATACGGTGAACAAGGCCGGAGGTCAGGTAACGAATATCGTTGAGCAAGCACCGCTCCCGGCGCTGCTGCGCTTCGCCAGCGGGCTGTGGCGCTGGCCGCAGAAGCTGCGCCAGTTAGCGACGCTGGCCCCGAAAGGCTATCTTAGCGGCGCCCAGGCGATCCGCGCTCACGGTACAACGCGGCTGGAAGCCGTGACGCTGCGCCAGCGCGGCGTCGAGCGGACTGTCGCCTGCGATCGGCTGGCTATCGGCTACGGGCTGGTGCCCAATATCGAGACGGGGCTGCTGTTCGGTTGCGCCACGGCGCAGGAGGCGATCCAGGTTAACCGCTGGCAGCAGACCAGCCTCGCGGATATTTACGCCGCCGGGGAGTGCACCGGTTTCGGCGGGAGCGAGCTGGCGCTGGCGGAGGGCGAAATCGCCGGGTATGCCGCCGCCGGGGCCAGCCAGCAGGCCCAGGCGTTATTTGCCCGTCGCGCCCGCTGGCAGCGCTTCGCCACGGCCATCAACCGCACCTTCCGGCTGGCGGAGTCGTTGAAAAACGCGGCGACGCCGGAGAGCCTGCTGTGCCGTTGCGAAGATGTGCGCTGCGGCGATGTGGCAGCCGCCGACGACTGGCTACAGGCCAAGCTTACCCAGCGCTGCGGAATGGGCGCCTGTCAGGGGCGCACCTGCGCCGCCAGCGCCCGCTGGCTATATGGCTGGCCGCTGCCGCAGCCGAGAGAGCCGCTGTCTCCCGCCCGTGCGGAAACGCTTATTGCCCTCGCCAGGCTGAGCGCCGAGCCGTAACCGCTACTCTTCTTCATCACCGCGCCCGGCAGGGACGCCAAGCGCAATAAACTCCTCCAGCAGCGAGGTCAGTTGCTGCAGCTTTTCCGTAGTGAACTGAGCCTCCAGCAGGCGATAGGTTTCTTCCACCTCCGCCTGGGCGCTTTCGTACAGCGCGGTTCCGGCAGGCGTCAGCGAGACGTACAGCTTGCGCTGATCGTTAACCGGCTTCAGCCGCAGCACCAGTCCATCCCGCTCCATGCGCGTCAAAATCCCGGTCAGACTGGGGCGCAGAATACAGGCGCGAAAAGCCAGATCGTGAAAGTCCATCGACGGACGTTCGGCGAGGATACGCACGATCCGCCACTGCTGTTCGGTGAGATTGTGTCGTTTGACGATCGGTCGAAAGTAGGCCATCGCCGCTTCACGCGCCTGCAACAAGGCAATGGTTAATGAATCATGCATAGTATCCCCTCAACGGCCTCATCTAAAACTTATTAACAACTTAATAATTAGCTTTAATCCTGCCATGTACAACCGGTTTCTGCACCTGAAAAGTACCAGCCTTTCCCATAAAAATATTCAACCATTTGATTAATAACGAATAAGTTATTGAAGTGTAAATATTGTGTTAATCCGATCACAAAACATTCACTTCCAGTTGCTAAACCTCATCGCAAAGCATAAAAGATGATCATTAATATATTAACGAAATCCCTTTGAACCGAAATCAGTCCCAGAGGAGTGGTGAATGAAAGGTACCATCTTCGCCGTTGCGCTCAATCATCGCAGCCAGCTCGACGCCTGGCGCGAGGCGTTTCAACAGGCCCCCTACAAAACGCTGCCGAAAACCGCGGTCTGGTTTATCAAGCCGCGCAATACCGTGATTGGCGATGGCGAGGCGATCCCCCATCCGCAGGGCGAAACCGTGCAAAGCGGCGCCACCGTGGCGCTGATTGTCGGCAAAACCGCGCGCAAGGTGGCGGCGGAAGAGGCAGCGAACTATATCGCCGGCTACGCGCTGGCGAACGACGTCAGCCTGCCGGAAGAGAGTTTTTATCGCCCGGCGATCAAGGCCAAGTGCCGCGATGGTTTCTGCCCCGTCGGCGCGCTGTCGCCGGTGCGCAACGTCGATAACCTGACCATCATCACCGAAATCAACGGCCGCGAAGCGGACAGCTGGCATACCGGCGATCTGCAGCGTAACGCCGCGCAGCTGCTGAGCGCCTTGAGCGAGTTCGCCACCCTCAATCCCGGCGACGCGATCCTCATCGGTACGCCCCACTCCCGCGTTACGCTGCGTCCCGGCGATCGCGTACGCATTCTCGCCGAGGGCTTCCCGGCGCTGGAAAACCCGGTTGTCGCAGAAGGAGAGCTGGCATGAAACAGGCACGTATTGAATGGCAGGGACAGGTACGCGATGCGGTGGTCGATGAACGCGACCAGGTGCGCCTGGACGATGGCACGGTATTGAAAGAAGGTGAATTCCGCTGGCTGCCGCCCGCCGACGGCACGCTGTTCGCGCTGGGGCTGAACTACGCCGACCACGCCAGCGAGCTGGCGTTTAAGCCGCCAACCGAGCCGCTGGTGTTTATCAAAGCGCCAAACACCTTTACTGGCCACCAGCAGCAGTCGGTACGCCCGGATAACGTGGAATACATGCACTACGAAGCTGAACTGGTGGTGGTGATCGGTAAAACCGCCCGCCGCGTCAGCGAAGCCGAGGCCATGGACTATGTCGCCGGCTATACCGTCTGCAACGACTACGCGATCCGCGACTATCTGGAAAACTACTACCGGCCAAACCTGCGGGTGAAAAGCCGCGACACCCTGACGCCGATCGGCCCGTGGATCGTCGGCAAAGAGGCGATCCCGGATCCGCATAATCTGGCCCTGCGCACCTGGGTCAACGGCGAGCTGCGCCAGCAGGGCACCACCGCCGATCTGATCTTCAGCATCCCGTTTCTCATCGCTTACTTAAGCGAATTTATGACCCTGCAACCGGGCGACATGATCGCCACCGGCACGCCGAAAGGGCTGTCCGACGTGGTGCCAGGCGACGAGGTGATCGTTGAAGTCGAGGGCGTGGGCCGCCTGGTCAACCATATCATCAGCCAGCAAGCGTATGAGGAGACACTGTCATGAAAAAGATTAACCATTGGATCAACGGTAAAAACGTTGCCGGCGCAGACTATTTTCATACCACCAACCCGGCCACCGGCGAAGTGCTGGCGGAAGTCGCCGCCGGCGGTGAAGCCGAAGTCCATCAGGCGGTAGCGGCGGCGAAAGAGGCCTTCCCAAAGTGGGCTAACCTGCCGATGAAAGAGCGCGCGCGTCTGATGCGCCGCCTCGGGGATCTGATCGATCAGAACGTCCCGGAGATCGCGGCGATGGAAACCGCCGATACCGGTCTGCCTATCCACCAGACCAAAAACGTGCTGATCCCGCGCGCCTCCCACAATTTCGAGTTTTTCGCCGAAGTGTGCCAGCAGATGAACGGTAAGACCTATCCGGTCGACGACAAGATGCTGAACTACACCCTGGTGCAGCCGGTGGGCGTCTGCGCGCTGGTGTCGCCGTGGAACGTGCCGTTTATGACCGCCACCTGGAAGGTGGCGCCGTGCCTGGCCTTGGGGAATACCGCGGTGCTGAAGATGTCCGAGCTGTCGCCGCTGACCGCCGACCGTCTGGGCGAACTGGCGCTGGAAGCGGGTATTCCGGCGGGGGTACTGAACGTGGTGCAGGGCTACGGCGCGACGGCGGGCGATGCGCTGGTACGCCACCATGACGTGCGCGCGGTATCGTTTACCGGCGGTACCGCCACCGGGCGCAACATCATGAAAAATGCCGGGCTGAAAAAGTACTCAATGGAGCTGGGCGGCAAATCGCCGGTGCTGATTTTCGAAGACGCCGATATTGAGCGCGCCCTCGACGCCGCGCTGTTCACCATCTTCTCGATCAACGGCGAACGCTGCACCGCCGGCTCGCGCATTTTCATTCAGCAGAGCATCTACCCCGAGTTCGTTAAACGCTTCGCCGAGCGCGCTAACCGCCTGCGCGTCGGCGATCCAACCGACCCGAACACCCAGGTCGGCGCGCTGATTAGCCAGCAACATTGGGAGAAAGTCTCCGGCTATATCCGCCTCGGCATTGAAGAAGGGGCGACCCTGCTGGCCGGCGGCGCGGATAAACCGTCCGACCTGCCGGCGCATCTGAAAGCCGGCAATTTCCTGCGCCCGACGGTGCTGGCGGATGTCGACAACCGCATGCGCGTCGCGCAGGAAGAGATTTTTGGCCCGGTCGCCTGCCTGCTGCCGTTCAAAGACGAGGCGGAAGGGCTGCGCCTGGCGAACGATGTGGAATACGGCCTGGCGTCGTATATCTGGACCCAGGACGTCAGCAAAGTGCTGCGTCTGGCGCGCGGTATTGAAGCCGGGATGGTGTTCGTCAACACCCAGAACGTCCGCGACCTGCGTCAGCCGTTCGGCGGCGTGAAGGCCTCCGGCACCGGCCGCGAAGGCGGCGAGTACAGCTTTGAAGTGTTCGCCGAAATGAAAAACGTCTGCATCTCGATGGGCGACCATCCGATCCCGAAATGGGGAGTCTGATATGGGTAAGTTAGCGTTAGCAGCAAAAATCACTCACGTGCCGTCGATGTACCTGTCTGAGCTGCCGGGGAAAAACCACGGCTGCCGCCAGGGCGCTATCGACGGGCATAAAGAAATTGGCAAGCGCTGCCGGGAAATGGGCGTCGATACCATCATCGTGTTCGATACCCACTGGCTGGTCAACAGCGCCTACCACATCAACTGCGCCGACCATTTCCAGGGCGTCTACACCAGTAACGAACTGCCGCACTTTATTCGCGACATGACCTACGACTATGACGGCAACCCGGAGCTGGGTCAGCTCATCGCCGACGAGGCGGTGAAGCTCGGGGTGCGCGCCAAAGCGCACAATATTCCAAGCCTGAAGCTGGAGTACGGCACCCTGGTGCCGATGCGCTACATGAACAGCGATAAGCACTTCAAGGTGGTGTCCATTTCCGCCTTCTGTACCGTTCACGACTTTGCCGACAGCCGCAGGCTGGGCGAAGCGATCCTCAAAGCCATTGAGAAATATGACGGCACCGTAGCGGTGCTGGCCAGCGGCTCGCTGTCGCACCGCTTTATCGACGATCAGCGCGCCGAAGAGGGGATGAACAGCTACACCCGCGAGTTCGATCATCAGATGGATGAGCGGGTGGTGAAGCTGTGGCGCGAGGGCAAATTTAAAGAGTTCTGCACCATGCTGCCGGAGTACGCCAACTACTGCTACGGCGAAGGCAACATGCACGACACGGTGATGCTGCTTGGCCTGCTGGGCTGGGATAAATACGACGGCAAGGTGGAGTTTATCACCGAGCTGTTCGCCAGCTCCGGCACCGGCCAGGTTAACGCCGTGTTCCCGCTGCCGGCGCAGGCGTAAGGAGGCCCCATGCCGCATTTTATCGCCGAATGTACCGACAACATCCGCGAGCAGGCCGATCTGCCTGGGCTGTTCGCCAAAGTCAACGAGGCGCTGGCCGCTACCGGCATCTTTCCGATCGGCGGGATCCGCAGCCGTGCCCACTGGCTGGATACCTGGCAGATGGCCGACGGCAGGCAGGATTACGCCTTTGTCCATATGACGCTGAAGATCGGCTCCGGGCGCAGCCTGGAGAGCCGTCAGGACGTGGGAGATATGCTGTTCGCGCTGATCAAATCCCACTTCGCGGCGCTGATGGAGAGCCGCTACCTGGCGCTGTCGTTCGCCATGGAAGAGCTCGATCCGACGCTGAACTACAAACAGAACAACGTGCACGCCTTATTTAAATAACGTGCAAATTGCCCGGTGGCGCTGCGCTTACCGGGCCTACAGCGGCCATGAATTGTAGGCCGGATAAGCGAAGCGCCATCCGGCAATACAATGCCACAGGAATCACTATGCTCAATAAACAGACCCGAACCCTGATTGCCCAGCGGCTGAATCAGGCCGAAAAACAGCGTGAACAGATCCGCGCGATCTCGCTGGATTATCCGTCGATCACCATTGAGGACGCCTACGCCGTACAGCGCGAGTGGGTCGAGATGAAGATCGCCGAAGGCCGCGTACTCAAAGGCCACAAGATCGGCCTGACCTCGAAAGCCATGCAGGCCAGCTCGCAGATCAGCGAGCCGGACTACGGCGCACTGCTTGACGATATGTTCTTCCACGACGGCAGCGATATCCCCACCGACCGCTTTATCGTTCCGCGTATCGAAGTCGAGCTGGCGTTCGTGCTGGCCAAACCGCTGCGCGGCCCGAACTGCACTCTGTTTGATGTCTACAACGCCACCGACTACGTGATCCCGGCGCTGGAGCTGATTGACGCCCGCTGCCACAACATCGACCCGGAAACCCAGCGCCCGCGTAAAGTGTTCGACACCATTTCCGATAACGCCGCCAACGCCGGGGTGATCCTCGGCGGCCGCCCGATCAAGCCCGACGAGCTGGATCTGCGCTGGATCTCCGCCCTGCTGTATCGCAACGGCGTGATTGAGGAGACCGGCGTCGCCGCGGGGGTGCTCAATCACCCGGCCAACGGCGTGGCCTGGCTGGCCAACAAACTGGCGCCGTACGATGTCCAGCTCGAAGCCGGGCAAATCATCCTCGGCGGCTCCTTCACCCGTCCGGTCCCGGCGCGCAAGGGCGATACCTTCCACGTTGATTACGGCACCATGGGCGCCATCAGCTGCCGCTTTGTCTGAGGAGAGCAACATGAACAACGCTTTTAAAGCGGCGCTCAAGGCCGGGCGCCCGCAAATCGGCCTGTGGCTGGGGCTGTGCAGTAGCTACAGCGCAGAACTGCTGGCCGGGGCCGGCTTCGACTGGCTGTTGATCGACGGCGAACACGCGCCTAACAATGTGCAAACGGTGCTGACCCAGCTTCAGGCCATCGCCCCCTACCCCAGCCAGCCGGTGGTCCGCCCGTCGTGGAACGACCCGGTGCAGATCAAACAGCTGCTGGATATCGGCGCGCAAACCCTGCTGGTGCCCATGGTGCAGAACGCCGATGAAGCGCGGCTGGCGGTCAGAGCCACCCGCTACCCGCCCGCCGGCATTCGCGGCGTCGGCAGCGCGCTGGCCCGCGCCTCGCGCTGGAACCGGGTGCCGGATTATCTTCACCAGGCCAACGACGCGATGTGCGTCCTGGTACAGATTGAAACCCGCGAAGCGCTGAAAAATCTGCCGCAGATCCTCGATGTCGACGGGGTGGACGGCGTGTTTATCGGCCCGGCGGACCTCAGCGCCGATATGGGCCATGGCGGCAATCCGCAGCACCCGGAAGTGCAGGCTGCCATTGAACAGGCCATCCAGCAAATCCGTCAGGCCGGTAAGGCGCCGGGGATCCTGATGGCCAATGAAGCGCTGGCGAAGCGCTATCTCGAACTGGGCGCGCTGTTCGTCGCCGTCGGCGTCGATACCACCCTGCTGGCGCGCGGCGCAGAAGCGCTGGCGGCCCGTTTTACCCACACCGCAACGACCACAACCGATAACAATAAATCCGTCTATTGAACGGATAATGTGGAGCGCAACATGACTACCTCTACCCTGCAACACAATGATAATAAAGCCGTTGAAGTAGAAAACCGGGTGATCAAAAAGCTGTTCCGCCGCCTGATTACCTTCCTGTTTGTTCTCTTTGTTTTCTCATTTTTGGACCGCATTAATATCGGCTTCGCCGGCCTGACGATGGGCAAAGACCTCGGTCTGACCTCCACCATGTTCGGCCTGGCGGCGACGCTGTTCTACGTCACCTACGTACTGTGCGGGATCCCCAGCAATATCATGCTGGCGAAAGTCGGCGCGCGCCGTTGGATCGCCGGAATTATGGTGGTCTGGGGGATCGCCTCGACCTGCACCATGTTCGCCACCAGCCCGCATACGCTGTACATCCTGCGCATGCTGGTCGGCATCGCCGAGGCTGGTTTTCTACCGGGGATCCTCGTCTATCTGACCTGGTGGTTCCCGGCCTACCATCGCGCCCGCGCCAACGCCCTGTTTATGATCGCCATGCCGGTGACCATGATGCTCGGCTCGATACTTTCCGGCTATATTCTGGCGCTCGACGGCCTGTGGAACCTGAAGGGCTGGCAGTGGCTGTTTCTGCTGGAAGGCCTGCCGTCGGTGGTGCTCGGCGTCGTCACCTGGTTCTTCCTCAACGACACGCCGGATAAAGCCAACTGGCTCGATAGCGAAGAAAAACAGGCGCTGAAGGCGATGATCGATCGTGAACGGGAAAATGCGGCGGTCGTTCCGGCTTCGCCGCGTTCCACGCTGCGCGAAGTCCTGACGCCAGCGGTGCTGATGTATACCCTGGCCTACTTCTGCCTGACCAATACCCTGAGCGCCATAAATATCTGGACGCCGCAGATCCTGCAGAGCTTCAACACCGGCAGTAGCAACATCATGATTGGCCTGCTGGCGGCGATCCCGCAGTTCTGCACTATTTTCGGCATGATCTGGTGGAGCCGCCGCTCCGACCGGCGCAAAGAGCGCAAGATGCATACCATCCTGCCCTACCTGTTCGCCGCGGCGGGTTGGCTGCTGGCTTCGGCAACTCACCACAGCCTGATCCAGCTGATCGGCATTATTATGGCTTCGGTGGGATCCTTTACCGCGATGGCCATTTTCTGGACCACCCCGGATCGGGTGATCAGCCTGCAGTCGCGCGCGGTGGCGCTGGCGGTGATCAACGCCATCGGCAACGTCGGCTCTGCCGTCAGCCCGCTGTTGATCGGCATTTTGCGCGATACCACCGGCAGCTTTAGCTCCGGGCTGTGGTTTGTCGCCGGGCTGCTGATTGTCGGCGCGCTGGTGCTCACCCGCATTCCAATGAGCCAGCGTGAGGACGCCGCCGCCGCGCCGGGCTTAGCGGCGCAGAAAGGCCACTAAGGAGCGGGTATGTGCCAGCATTCCATCGCCAATATCGATATCAATAAAGATTACGACGAGAGCCTGGGCACCGAGGAGGTGCACTATCAGTCGTTTTCCCGCATGGCGGCCTTTTTTGGCCGCGACATGCAGGCGCATCGCCATGACCGCTATTTCCAAATGCACTATCTTGATACCGGGCAGATTGAGCTGCAGCTTGATGACCATCGCTATTCGGTGCAGGCGCCATTGTTTGTGTTAACGCCGCCCTCGGTGCCGCACGCCTTTATTACCGAGTCCGATAGCGATGGCCATGTGCTGACGGTGCACGAAGAACTCATCTGGCCGCTGCTGGAGGTGCTCTATCCCGGCACGCGGGAGACCTTCGGCCTGCCGGGGATCTGCCTGTCGCTGGCGGATAAACCCGACGAGCTGGCCGCGCTGGCCCACTACTGGCAGCTGATCCGCCGGGAATCCACTGCCCAGTTGCCGGGGCGCGAGCACACCCTGGCGCTGCTGGCGCAGGCGGTCTTTACCCTGCTATTGCGTAACGCAAAGCTCGACGATCACGCCGCCAGCGGCATGCGCGGCGAGCTGAAGCTTTTCCAGCGCTTTAACCAGATGATCGACAGCCACTACCATCAGCACTGGACGGTACCGGATTACGCCAGGGAGCTGCACCTGACCGAATCGCGGCTGACCGATATCTGTCGCCGCTTTGCCAACCGTTCGCCCAAACGGCTGATATTCGACCGCCAGCTGCGCGAGGCGAAGCGCCTGCTGCTGTTCTCCGATAGCGCCGTCAATGAGATAGCCTGGCAGCTGGGGTTTAAAGACCCCGCTTATTTTGCGCGCTTTTTTAGCCGCCAGGTCGGCTGCTCGCCCAGCAGCTACCGGGCGCAAAAAGTACCGGTATCGTAATTCCCCGCTGGCGCTGCGCCTGCCGGGCGATGGTCCACAGGTCGGTTCAGCGCCGCGCCAGCCGGCAAACGCTGCAGAGATCACAAAATTCACTCCCGCCTGAAAAGTACCCGTCGTTGTCGCAAACGTCCCTTCACGACAAGCGCAATAACCGCTTCAATTGAACAACAAAAACAAAACATATATTTAACATCATTTTCCGATAAATACTGAAGAGGCCCCTATGAAACCTGAAGATTTCCGCGCCGACGCGAAACGCCCGTTAACTGGCGAAGAGTATTTAAAAAACCTGCAGGATGGCCGCGAAATTTATATCTATGGCGAGCGCGTGAAGGATGTCACCACCCACCCGGCCTTCCGTAACGCCGCGGCCTCCGTCGCTCAACTGTACGATGCGCTGCACAAACCGGAGATGCAGGATTCCCTGTGCTGGGGCACCGATACCGGCAGCGGCGGCTACACCCACAAATTCTTCCGCGTGGCGAAAAGCGCCGACGATCTGCGCCAGCAGCGCGACGCCATCGCCGAGTGGTCGCGCTTAAGCTACGGCTGGATGGGCCGCACCCCGGACTATAAAGCCGCCTTCGGCTGCGCGCTGGGCGCCAACCCAGCGTTTTACGGCCAGTTCGAGCAGAACGCCCGCAACTGGTACACCCGCATTCAGGAAACCGGCCTGTACTTTAACCATGCGATCGTCAACCCGCCGATCGACCGCCACAAGCCGGCCGATGAAGTGAAGGACGTCTACATCAAGCTGGAAAAAGAGACCGATGCCGGGATCATCGTCAGCGGCGCGAAAGTGGTGGCCACCAACTCGGCGCTGACCCACTACAACATGATCGGCTTCGGCTCCGCGCAGGTGATGGGCGAAAACCCGGACTTCGCGCTGATGTTCGTCGCGCCGATGGACGCCGAAGGCGTCAAGCTGATCTCCCGCGCCTCCTATGAGATGGTCGCCGGCGCGACCGGCTCCCCGTACGACTATCCGCTCTCCAGCCGTTTCGACGAGAACGACGCGATTCTGGTAATGGATAAGGTGCTGATCCCATGGGAGAACGTGCTGATTTATCGCGACTTCGACCGCTGCCGCCGCTGGACCATGGAAGGGGGGTTCGCCCGCATGTACCCGCTGCAGGCCTGCGTACGTCTGGCGGTAAAACTGGACTTTATCACCGCCCTGCTGAAGCGCTCGCTGGAATGTACCGGCACCCTCGAGTTCCGCGGCGTGCAGGCCGACCTCGGCGAAGTGGTGGCATGGCGCAACATGTTCTGGGCGCTGAGCGATTCCATGTGCTCGGAAGCGACGCCGTGGGTCAACGGCGCATGGCTGCCGGATCACGCCGCGCTGCAGACCTATCGCGTGATGGCCCCGATGGCCTACGCCAAGATCAAGAACATCATCGAGCGCAACGTCACCAGCGGCCTGATTTATCTGCCGTCCAGCGCCCGCGATCTGAACAATCCGCAGATTGACCAGTATCTGGCGAAGTACGTGCGCGGCTCCAACGGTATGGATCACGTTGAACGTATCAAGATCCTCAAACTGATGTGGGACGCCATCGGCAGCGAATTCGGCGGCCGCCACGAGCTGTATGAAATCAACTACTCCGGTAGCCAGGATGAGATTCGCCTGCAGTGTCTGCGCCAGGCGCAGAGCTCCGGCAATATGGACAAGATGATGGCGATGGTCGACCGCTGCCTGTCCGAGTACGACCAGAACGGCTGGACGGTGCCGCATCTGCACAATAACGCTGATATCAACATGTTGGATAAGCTGCTGAAGTAATTCGCAGCGGGAGGTCATAATGCAATTAGATGAACAACGCCTGCGTTTTCGCGATGCCATGGCCAGCCTGTCGGCGGCGGTTAACGTGGTCACCACCGCAGGCGAAGCCGGCCGCTGCGGGATTACTGCCACGGCGGTGTGCTCGGTGACGGATACGCCGCCCTCGGTGATGGTGTGTATCAACGCCAACAGCGCGATGAACCCGGTGTTTCAGGGCAACGGCAAGTTGTGCATCAACGTGCTGAACCATGAACAGGAAATCATTGCCCGTCATTTCGCCGGGATGACCGGGGTGACGATGGAAGAGCGTTTTGCCCTCAGCGGCTGGCAGCAGGGCGCGCTCGGGCAGCCGGTGCTGAAGGGGTCGCTGGCCAGTCTCGAAGGGGAGATTAGCCAGGTACAAACCATCGGCACCCACCTGGTCTATCTGGTAGAAATCAGGAATATAACCCTGAGCCAGCAGGGCCACGGGCTGATCTACTTTAAGCGCCGCTTCCACCCGGTAATGATGGAAATGGAAGTCGCAGTGTAATCGCCTTGTCTGCTCCTCCCCGGTTGGGGAGGAGCGTTAACCCACAGCGTCTCAGGCCACAATCTCCTGTGATCACAATCACATAATCCCGCCCTGTTCACTTCGTAGCCAACCGCTTACCCCTTCCAGTAACCGCTTAACCTCCTATATAACCACTCACCCATTTACTCATCTTTACGCGCGCGCCGGTCTGGCAAGATCGGAGACAGCCTAGCTAATCAATACCTCTATCAACCCTTACTTAAAACCAGACGGCTTCGGCCAATTATTCATCTCATTAACGCCAGGTTTTACTATGGATACCAAAAAACTATTCAAGCACATACCCTGGGTGATTCTCGGGATCATCGGGGCATTTTGCCTCTCAGTCGTCGCCCTGCGCCGCGGTGAGCACGTCAGTGCCCTGTGGATCGTGGTGGCGTCGGTTTCCGTGTATCTCGTCGCCTACCGGTATTACAGCCTGTATATCGCGCAGAAGGTGATGAAGCTTGACCCGACGCGCTCCACGCCAGCGGTCATTAATAACGATGGCCTGAACTATGTGCCGACCAACCGCTACGTGCTGTTTGGCCACCACTTTGCCGCGATTGCCGGCGCCGGTCCACTGGTGGGCCCGGTGCTCGCCGCGCAGATGGGCTACCTGCCGGGCACCCTGTGGCTGCTGGCGGGCGTCGTGCTGGCAGGCGCGGTACAGGACTTTATGGTGCTGTTTATCTCCTCACGGCGTAACGGCGCCTCGCTGGGCGAGATGATCAAACAGGAGATGGGTCCCGTACCGGGCTCCATCGCGCTGTTCGGCTGCTTCCTGATAATGATCATCATCCTCGCGGTGCTGGCGCTGATCGTGGTGAAAGCGCTGGCGGAAAGCCCGTGGGGCGTCTTCACCGTCTGCTCGACGGTGCCAATTGCCCTGTTCATGGGGATCTACATGCGCTTCCTGCGCCCGGGCCGCGTAGGCGAAGTATCGGTCATCGGTATCGTCCTGCTGGTGGCGTCTATTTACTTCGGCGGCGTGATTGCCCACGACCCGTACTGGGGCCCGGCGCTGACCTTTAAAGACACCACCATCACCTTTACCCTGATTGGCTACGCGTTTATCTCGGCTCTGCTGCCGGTATGGCTGATTCTGGCGCCGCGCGACTACCTGGCGACCTTCCTGAAAATCGGCGTCATCGTTGGCCTGGCGCTGGGTATCGTGATCCTTAACCCGGACCTGAAAATGCCGGCGGTGACCCAGTACATTGACGGTACCGGTCCGCTGTGGAAAGGCGCCCTGTTCCCGTTCCTGTTTATCACTATTGCCTGCGGCGCGGTCTCCGGCTTCCACGCCCTGATCGCCTCCGGCACCACGCCGAAGCTGCTGGCCAACGAAACCGACGCCCGCTTTATCGGCTACGGCGCAATGCTGATGGAGTCCTTCGTGGCGGTGATGGCGCTGGTAGCGGCATCGATTATCGAACCGGGCCTCTACTTCGCGATGAACACCCCGCCGGCGGGTCTGGGCATCACCATGCCGAACCTGCACGAAATGGGCGGTGAAAACGCGGCGCTGATTGCCGCCCAGCTGAGGGATGTCACCGCTCACGCGGCAGCGACCGTCAGCTCCTGGGGCTTCGTGATCTCACCTGAGCAAATCCTGCAAACCGCGAAAGATATCGGCGAACCTTCCGTACTGAACCGCGCAGGCGGCGCGCCGACGCTGGCCGTGGGTATCGCTCATGTGTTCCACAAAATCATCCCGATGGCGGATATGGGCTTCTGGTACCACTTCGGTATCCTGTTTGAAGCGCTGTTTATCCTCACCGCGCTGGATGCGGGGACCCGCGCAGGCCGCTTTATGCTGCAGGATCTGCTGGGTAACTTCGTGCCGTTCCTGAAAAAAACCGACTCGCTGGTCGCCGGGATTATCGGTACCGCCGGCTGCGTCGGGCTGTGGGGCTACCTGCTGTATCAGGGCGTGGTCGACCCGCTGGGCGGCGTGAAGAGCCTGTGGCCGCTGTTCGGTATCTCTAACCAGATGCTGGCCGCGGTGGCGCTGGTGCTTGGCACCGTGGTGCTGGTCAAAATGCAGCGCACCAAATATATCTGGGTCACCGTGATCCCGGCTGCGTGGCTGCTGCTGTGCACCACCTGGGCGTTGGGCCTGAAGCTGTTCAGCACCAACCCGCAGATGGAAGGCTTCTTCTTTATGGCTCAGCAGTATAAAGAGAAGATCGCTTCCGGCGGCGAACTGACCGCACAGCAGATTGCCAACATGAACCATATCGTGGTCAACAACTACACCAACGCCGGCCTGAGCATCCTGTTCCTGGTGGTGGTGTACAGCATCATCTTCTACGGCATCAAAACCTGGCTCACTGTCCGCAACAATAAAGTGCGTACCGACAAAGAGACCCCGTACGTGCCGGTACCGGAAGGCGGCGTGAAGACCTCGTCACATCATTAACCCCGATGCCGGATGGCGCTACGCTTATCCGGCCTACAAAAAAGCGCATCAACGTAGGCCGGAGAAGGCGCTAGCCGCCATCCGGCTTTATTCGTTATCTGGAACTTACAATGTTTGGTAACTTAGGTCAGGCAAAAAAATATCTCGGTCAGGCGGCGAAAATGCTGATTGGCATTCCGGATTACGACAACTACGTCACCCATATGCAAACCAACCATCCGGATCAGCCGTACATGACTTATGAAGAATTCTTCCGCGAACGCCAGCAGGCCCGCTACGGCGGCGACGGCAAAGGCGGCGTCCGCTGCTGTTAATGGAGGCAATAATGGCACCGATTGCAGTCACCCTACTCACCGGTTTTCTCGGCGCAGGTAAAACCACCCTGTTGCGCCATATTCTCAACGAACAGCACGGCTTTAAAATCGCCGTGATTGAAAATGAATTTGGCGAAGTCGCCGTTGACGATCAGCTGATCGGCGACCGCGCCACGCAGATTAAAACCCTGACCAACGGCTGCATCTGCTGTACGCGCTCCAACGAACTGGAAGACGCCCTGCTCGATCTGCTCGACAGCCGCGACCGCGGTGAAATCGAGTTCGACCGGCTGGTGATTGAATGCACCGGCATGGCCGACCCGGGGCCGATTATCCAGACCTTTTTCTCCCACGAGGTGCTTTGCGAGCGCTATCTGCTGGATGGCGTGATCGCCCTGGTGGATGCGGTCCATGCCGACCAGCAGATGGATCAGTTCACCATCGCCCAGTCGCAGGTAGGCTACGCAGACCGCATTTTGCTGACCAAAACTGATGTTGCCGGCGACACCGAAAAATTGCGCGAACGGCTGGCGCGCATTAATGCCCGGGCGCCGATTTATACCGTCATTCACGGCGATATCGATCTTAGCCAGTTGTTTAACACCAGCGGCTTTATGCTGGAAGAGAACGTCGTAAACAGCAAACCGCGTTTCCACTTTATGGCAGAGAAGCAAAACGACGTGTCATCAATCGTGGTTGAGATGGATTACCCGGTGGATATCAGCGAAGTGTCGCGTGTAATGGAAAATCTGCTGCTCTCCTTCGCCGAGCAATTGATGCGCTATAAAGGGATGCTGTGGATCGACGGCGAGCCAAATCGCCTGCTGTTCCAGGGCGTGCAGCGCCTCTACAGCGCCGACTGGGATCGCCCGTGGGGCGATGAAACGCCGCACAGCACGCTGGTGTTTATCGGCATTCAGTTGCCGGAAGAGGAGATTCGCGCGGCATTTGCCGGGCTACGACGCTAATTTGCCCGCCTGCGCGCTAAGGCGCAGGCCCCCTTCTCTCCCCGTACATCGTCAAAGACAGGGATAAAACGTCGTCATCGCGTCGAAAAATGTAAATCAACGTTTTTATAAGTAACAGCAGAAACACTTTTGGAAATAATAAGAAATTCAATGAATAGGATGCTTAATAATTAATGCCCGCCCTGTTCAGTTTCTGTTTAGCCCACCCATTAAACTGTGGCTAAACAGACCAAATTTGATGATTGACCTCGCCATAACCCAACGTCATGACAACATTTTCAAAACACTTCCCTGACAAACACAGCATAAAAAATCGACGTAAGTCACATTTGCAGAGGTAAACATCGATTGTTAAGGTGCCCTCAGACAAATTTAATGACGAGGAGCAAACCATGAAAAAGCTTAACATCCTGATTGTTGCTGCCCTGACCGCGGTCTCTGGTTCCGCCATGGCAATGGGGTTTACCGTTGAACAAGGTAAGAATTTTACCAACCTGAATATGGAAATGGGTAAATCCTCTTCCGGCCTGTATGCCGAAAGCCACTGGCTGAAGAATACCGATGATGGTAGCCAGACCGGCGGCGTTGGCGCGGGTTACAATCTGGAAGTTGGCCCGGTGATGCTCAACGCTGGCGCGAAAGCTATCTACCTCGGGCCGAAAAAAGGCGATAACGGCGTCGCGTTTCCGGTCGGCGGCGGGGTGAACGTGGCCCTGACCGACAGCATCCACGTGTTTGGCGAAGGGTATGTCGCGCCCGACGGCCTGAACAACAGCGTGAAAAACTATGTTGAGGCGAACGGCGGCGTGAGCTGGTCCCCGGTTGGTCCACTGACCCTGAAGGTCGGTTACCGTCACGTGAGCGTTGACGGCAAAGAGGGCCGCCCAAACCACACCCTGATTGATGGCGCCTACGTGGGCGGCGGGATTACCTTCTGATGAAATCACGTCTCGCCGCGCTCTCTGCGCTGAGCCTGGCGTTGCTGCTCACCGGCTGCACTCAGTATACCTGGGTGAAGCCGGGTTTAAGCGATGCCGACATGCATAAAAAGCTCACCGAATGTGAAGCGCAGGCCCTGGTCGATCTCCCTCCGGATAACGTGGTGACCGGGTCCAGTTCAGAAAAAACCGACAAAAAGCATAAGAAACAGGATGTTGAAACAAGTTATACGGTAGAAGACGCGAATGAATATCAGCGGGAGACCTTAGTCGACAGCTGTATGTTCAAAAGCGGCTGGGATAAAGTCGAAGTGCAATAAATCTATTATAAAAAAACCTGCCGGATGGCAGGTTTTTTTATGGTCGGGCTTAGCGGCGAACCACCACCAGCTTTTGGTTCACAAACTCTTTGATGCCGAGATCGGAGAGCTCCCGGCCATAACCGGAACGCTTCACGCCGCCAAACGGCAGTTCAGGCGCGGTATCGGTCAGCCAGTTGATATAGACCATCCCGGTTTCAATGGCAGATGCCATCCGTTTAGCGCGTTCGATATCCTGACTGAACACCGCGCCGCCCAGGCCATAGTGAGAATCGTTGGCAAGCGCAATCGCCTCCTCATCGTTTTTCACCACGTAGATCTGCGCCACCGGGCCAAAGAACTCTTCGAAGTACGCCGGGTTGTCGCGGGTGATACCGGTCAGGATAGTGGGTTCAAAGAAGTTGCCGTCTCGCTCCACGGGCTTGCCGCCCAGATGCAGCGTGGCGCCGTTTTTGACCGCCTCGTCAACCTGCTTGCTTAAGGTTTCCAGCGCATCTTTAGAGGAGAGCGGCCCCAGCGTGGTGCTTTCATCCAGCGGATCGCCTATTTTTACCTGGCGAAACGCCTCGCTAAATTTCGTCAGAAACGACTCAGCGATGTTCTCATGCAGGATAAACCGCTTGGCGGCAGTACACACCTGGCCGGCGTTGTTCAGCCGCGCCTGGACGCCGATTTTCACCGCGCGATCGAGGTCGGCATCGTCGAGCACCACAAACACATCGTTGCCGCCGAGTTCCAGGGTCGATTTTTTAATATGCTTCGCCGCCTGCGCCGCCACCACGCTGCCAGCTTTTTCCGACCCGGTCAGCGCCGCGCCCTGCACACGATCGTCGGCGATAATCTTCGCCACCTGATCCTGGGAGATAAACAGATTGGTCCACGCCCCTTCCGGTGCGCCGGCCTCGCGCACCAGATGAGCAAAGGTCTCCGCGCAGTGCGGCACAATGCTGGCGTGTTTGGCGATAACCGGGTTCCCGGCCGCCAGGTTTGGCGCCAGGACGCGCATCAGCTGGTAATAGGGGAAGTTCCACGGTTCCACCGCCACTAATACGCCGATGGGATGGTGTTCAACCCAGGCGTCGCCGAGTTCGGTGGGGTATTTCACCGGCGCCAGCATCGATTTGGCGTTATCGGCGTAATAGCGGGCGATTTGCGCGCAAAGTTTTACTTCGCCGCGGCTCTGCTTAATGAGTTTCCCCATCTCCTCGCTGGCGATTTTCGCCAGATCTTCCGCCCGGCTGTCGATCAGATCCGCCAGCTTATGCAGCACCGCCAGACGCGGTTCAATATCGCCTTTCGCCCAGGCAGAATGATAGAGCGCATCCGCCTGCCGCAGCGCCGCCTCCACGTCCGCATCGCTGTGCGCCGGGTACGTTTTAATAAGCTGATTGTTCGCAGGATTCACCGTCTGATAGGCCATATCGCATGTCTCCTTGTTATCGCTATTAAGGCAGTCAAAAATGCCGTTAAGGATATTAAGGGTAGTCGAGATGGCTGGCGATGCGGGTAAAGTTAGGTATATCCGGAATATTCCATAACGGTGGCTAACCGGGGCGACCGTCAGGCCGTCCCGGCGTTATCAATGCGCCAGCGCGGCGATCTCGTCGGCGGTCAGGCCGGTGATTTTCACCACCGTCTCGCGGGCAATGCCGTCGGCCAGCATCCTCTGGGCAATGCGCAGCGCCTCGGCATGCTGTCCTTCACGCTTGCCTTTTCTGCGCCACACTTCCTGTAATCGTTCGGCGATGGTCATCAATCTCTCCCTGTGCTGAGGAACCCGTTGCGCCACTTCCTGGATAAACCGGCCAAAGCGACGCGCGTTGCCAGTCTGCAGTAGATAATTAAACAGCGTTTTTATCTGCCTGTCATTAGCGTCACCGCTAAGTAAAATCGTCGTCAGCTGCTCAACAATCGCCATTAAATCGCGCTGGCGAATATGCTTCTGTATCAGCTCGAGTAATGCCACCCGCCGGTGACGAACGATCTCATCGTCGGGGATCACCGTGATATCCACCAGCGGAAAGGGCGAGGCATAAAGCTCCCTCGCCAGCTGTGGATCGGCAAAGCAGTCCAGCCAGCTGAGCGACCACGGGTATGGCGTGGTCGCTCCGTGATAGAACAGCATCGGCACCACCAGCGGCAGTCTGGTATGACCGTTATCCAGATGGCGCTGCATCGCGGCGATGGCGTAGCGCATCAGGCGAAAAGCCATTTGCACGTCCGGTGAGCTCTGATGTTCGATAACCACATAAATGTATCCCTTGCCAGACGCGGTTTTGAGTGACCACAGCACATCGGAGTACCAGGCCCGCAGGCTCTCCTCGATAAAGCTTGCCGACTCCAGCTGTAAGGTATCGAGGTCGCAGCGCTGACGCAGCGCAGGCGGTAGATGGATCGCCAGGAAATCACGCGCGATGTCGGCCTGAGTGAGAAACTGTTTAAACACCGCATCATGCGGCGTCGAGGTGGTGCCCTTTGCCATCGGCTCATCCCTGCCTGCTTATCCTGCAGGGACTCTACCTCCCATGAATGTCGCTGACACCCCGGAAACCGGGATTTTACATTCCGCGACGAAAACATATTTCCCCGGACTGCAAGCGTGACATCCTTTTTCGACGCGGTACGCAAATCCCGGCGGGCGACAGCCTCGGCGCAGCATGCTATAAACGATTTATCCCCTCAGCAAAGGTCGATGCGGTGAACCATACCCGAGATATTCCCCAAACCTTCTGGCGAGACGATCGCCTGCCGTGGCTGGAGCTGCGCAGCACCTGGCGCAGCCGTCAGGCCTATAAGCGCCACAGCCACCCGCAGCTCTCGGTGGGGGCGATTATCGACGGTGAAACGCGCTGCCTGTGCAATGGTCAGGAATATCTCCTGCAGCCCGGGGATCTGATCGTGATCCCGCCGCACGCGCCGCATAGCTGTAATCCGCTGCGTGACCGGCCGCGCAGCTATCATATGCTGTACCTGGAGGCGGCATGGTGCCATGCGCAGCGTCCAGATATTCCCCCTGGCGCCAGTATCACCTCGCCGCAGCCGCTGCTGCGCGACAGCCCTCTCTTTGCCTGCTTCCAGCAGATTGTCGCCCTGATGAGCCGCGGCCGCATTGAGCAACTGCCCGCCCGGCTGGCGCAGCTCCTGCACGCGCTGCCGCTGTGCGCCGCCGCGCCGCAGGCGCCACATCACGCCAGCGCCCTGCTGTTTCAGCGCCTGGCGACAGATCTGCCGGCGCCGCCATCACTGGATAAGCTGGCCCACGACAGCGCGCTACGTAAAGAGACCGTTATCCGCGCCGTGAAACAGGATACCGGCCTGACGCCCGCCAGTTTGATCAATATGGCGCGCATTGAATATGCGAAAACGCGCTTACGTGCCGGGGACCCTATTGCCGACGTCGGCTATCAGGCCGGCTTTGCCGATCAGAGCCATTTCCATAAAACCTTCGTCAGTTATACCGCCGCCACGCCGCGGCAGTATGCGCAAAGCCGATCAATTTCCGACAATAAGTAATTTTCCACCTGGCGTAGGGTGGCCTCAGCACCATTATCGAGGCCACTATGAATACCTTATCGACTCTCTTCCCCGCCGCCTTTCCGGCGTTAGCCCTGTCCCACTTTGTCGCTCTGCTCAGCCCGGGCCCCGATTTTTTTCTGCTGGTCGGTTACGCTGTACGCTACCGGATCCGCGGCAGCCTCGGACTGTGTCTCGGCATCGCCGCCGGGAATGCGCTGTATATTGTCCTGGCCATCGTTGGCTGGGGGCTTCTGCGCCAGGCGCCGCTGCTGTTTTTGCTCATCGAGCTGTTGGGCGCAGGCTATTTACTGTGGATTGGCAGCCTGCTGATTCGCAGCCGTCCCGCGGCGCTGGCGGTGGAGAGCGTTCGCGCATCGTGTCCGGGGTTCGGCAAGCAGCTGCTGCTGGGGCTGGGGTCATCGCTGCTCAACCCGAAGAACGCGCTGTTTTATCTGGCGCTGATGACCTCCCTGCTGGGGCCGGCGGTTACCTTGCTGCAGCAAACGGTAAGTGGCCTGTGGATGGTCAGCGTGGTGTTCTTCTGGGATTTACTGCTGGTGAGCGCGATTGCGCTGCCGCAGGTACAGCACCGCCTGAGCGCCATCGTCTGGCGGGTCGAGCGGGCGGCGGGGGCGATTCTGATGATGTTCGGTCTGTGGATTATCTGGCGATTTTTGCACGACCTCGCCGTCAGGTTATATGCTTAAGTTTATGGAAAAACTCGCTGAACTGAAACGCGCCAAACTGCTGGCGCTGTCGCTGCTGCTGATCGCCGCCGCGCTATTTATCACCACCCTGCTGCTGCCGCCGACGCCATGGGTCAGCGCGCTGAAGGCCATTTCCGAAGCGGCGATGGTCGGGGCGCTGGCCGACTGGTTTGCGGTGGTGGCCCTGTTTCGTCGTATTCCGCTGCCCTTTGTCGCCCGCCATACCGCGATTATCCCGCGCAACAAAGATCGCATCGCCGACAACCTCGGCCGCTTTGTGGAAGAGAAGTTCCTCGATACCCCGTCGCTGGTGGCGCTGATCCGCCGCTATCAACCAGCTCTGATGCTCGGCAACTGGTTCAGCCAGCCGGAGAACGCCCGGCGGGTCGGCCAGCACCTGCTGCAGGTGATGAGCGGTTTTCTCGAACTGACCGATGACGCCCGCATTCAGCGCCTGCTGCGGCGCGCGGTGCATAAGGCGATCGATAAGGTCGACCTGACGCAGACCAGCGCCATGATGCTGGAGGGGCTGACCCGCGACAACCGCCATCAAAAGCTGCTGGATTCGCTGATAAATCAGCTGATCGCCCTGCTGCAGCGCGACAGCTCCCGCGCCTTTATCGCCCGCGGCATCGTGCGCTGGCTGGAGACCGAACACCCGCTGAAGGCCAGGCTATTACCCACCGAGTGGCTCGGCGAGCACAGCGCCGAGATGGTCACCGACGCCGTGAATACCCTGCTGGACGAGGTCACTCACGATCGCACCCACCAGATCCGCCAGACCTTTGACCGCGCGACGCAAAAGCTAATCGATAACCTGAAATCCGACCCGGAACTGGCGCAGAAGGCCGATAACATCAAAGCCTGGCTGAAAAATGATGAGACCTTCAACCGCTATCTTGGCGAAGTGTGGGGCGACCTGCGCGGTTGGGTAAAAAACGATATCAGCAGCGACGACTCGCGTATCAAGCAGCGCATCGCCGAGGCTGGCCAGTGGTTCGGTGAAACCTTACTCCGCGACGATGCGCTGCGCGAATCGCTTAACGAACACCTGGAGCAGGCGGCGCACCGGGTGGCGCCGGAGTTCGCCGCCTTCCTCACTCGGCATATCAGCGACACGGTGAAGAGCTGGGACGCCCGCGATATGTCGCGGCAGATCGAGCTTAATATCGGTAAAGATCTGCAGTTCATCCGCATCAACGGCACCCTGGTCGGGGGAACCATCGGCCTGTTGTTGTGGCTGCTCTCGCAGATCCCGTCGCTGCTGCATCTGCATATTGGTTAGCAATGATACTATCTGAACAATAGCGCTGAAAAATATTCCACAGGGAGGGCGAGATGATGCACCGGATGACCCGCTGGCTAACCCGGCACGCCGCCGCGCTGTTCTTCCCGGCGGCGCTCATTCTGTATGATTTTTCCGCCTATCTCACCACCGACCTGATCCAGCCGGGGATCCTGCACGTGGTGCGGGATTTCAACGCCGATGTGGCGCTGGCTCCAGCCTCGGTGAGCCTGTATATGGCCGGCGGCATGGCGCTGCAGTGGCTGCTGGGGCCGCTCTCTGACCGGATCGGACGGCGTCCGGTACTGCTCACCGGCGCGCTGATTTTCACCCTCGCCTGCCTGGCGACGCTGTTCACCACCTCCATGACCCAGTTCCTGATCGCCCGCTTCGTGCAGGGCACCAGCATCTGCTTTATCGCCACCGTCGGCTACGTCACCGTACAGGAAGCCTTTGAGGAAAAAAGGTCGATCAGGCTGATGGCGGTGATCACCTCCGTCGTGCTGGTGGCGCCGATCGTCGGCCCGCTCTCCGGCGCGGCGCTGATGCATTTTATCCACTGGAAAGCGCTGTTCGGCATTATCGCCGCCATGGGGCTGGTGGCCTGGCTGGGGCTGCTGTTGACCATGCCGGAGACGGTGCGCCGCGGCGATGTGCCGTTCAGCCCCCTGGGCGTGCTGCGCGATTTTCGCAACGTCTTTCGCAACCGCATCTTTTTGCTCGGCGCCGCCACGCTGTCGCTGAGCTATATTCCGCTGATGAGCTGGGTGGCGGTATCGCCGGTGATTTTAATGGACGCCGGCGGGCTGACCACCAGCGAGTTCGCCTGGAGCCAGGTGCCGGTCTTCAGCGCGGTCATCATTGCCAACCTGTCGGTGGCGCGCTGGGTAAAAGATCCCACCCGTCCGCGCTTTGTGCTGAGCGCGGTGCCGGTACAGATGCTCGGCCTGGCCATCCTGATCGTCGGGAATCTGGCCTGGCCGCACGTCTGGCTGTGGTCGGTGCTCGGCACCTGCTTCTACGCCTTCGGCATCGGGCTGATTTTCCCGACGCTGTTCCGCTTTACCCTCTTTTCCAACGACCTGCCGAAAGGCACGGTCTCCGCCTCGCTGAATATCGTGATCCTCAGCGTCAGCGCCTTATCGATTGAAGGCGCTCGCTGGCTGTGGTTCCATGGCGGGAGACTACCCTTCCACCTGTTGGCGGTGGTCGCGGGGCTCGCCGCCGCCTGCTGCCTCGCCGGACTGTTACGCCACCAGCATCAGTGTGCGCAAGCGGTCATTGAAGCCCGGCAGTCGTGACCCCTTTTACGGAGAAAGCCCTATCATGAGTGAGATTGAACTCAGCCCGGCGCAGCGCGACCTGCTGCGCGACAGGCTCAGCAAGTACTGCGAAGAGACGTTTAACCTCGAACTGGAGCAGTTTGACGCTGAATTTTTTGTCGACTTTATCGCCCAGGAGCTGGGGCCGCTGTTTTACAACGCCGGTATCGAAGAGGCCATCCGCACCCACCTGGCATGGAGCGAGCGGATCCAGGAAGAGATGGATTTAAAGAAGGTCTATTAACGCCGCGCGCAGACGCAGGAGATCAATAAAAGCATACAAACAAAAGGGTTATAATGGCGATTCTTTCAGCATCTCCCGTGTACGGGGAAGGAAAACCATGTCGCTTATCACCGATCTACCCGCCATTTTTGACCAGTTCTCGGAAGCTCGCCAGAAGGGCTTTCTCACCGTCATGGATCTTAAAGAGCAGAACGTGCCGCTGGTGGGCACCTACTGCACCTTTATGCCTCAGGAGATCGCCATGGCGGCGGGGGCCGTGGTGGTCTCGCTGTGCTCCACCTCCGATGAAACCATCGAGGAAGCGGAAAAAGATCTGCCGCGCAACCTCTGTCCGTTAATCAAAAGCAGCTACGGCTTCGGCAAAACCGATAAATGCCCCTACTTCTATTTCTCTGACCTGGTGGTTGGGGAAACCACCTGCGACGGCAAAAAGAAAATGTACGAGTACATGGCCGAGTTCAAGGCGGTCCACGTCATGCAGCTGCCGAACAGCGCCAGCGACGCGGCCTCCCGCGCCCTGTGGAAAGCGGAGATCCTGCGCCTGCAGCAGGTGATTGAGGCGCAGTTTGGCGCGCCGATTAGCGAGGCGGCGCTGCGCGAGGCCATCGTGCTGAAAAACCGCGAACGCCGGGCGCTGGCCCACTTTTATCGTCTCGGGCAGCTCAATCCGCCGGCTCTCAGCGGCGGCGACATCCTGAAAGTGGTGTATGGCGCCACCTTCCGCTTCGACAAAACCGCGCTGATTGACGAGCTCAACACCATGGCGGAGCGCATCCGTCAGGAGTGGCGGCAGGGTAAACGACTGGCCTCACGCCCGCGCATTCTGATCACCGGCTGCCCGATCGGCGGGGCGGCGGAGAAAGTGGTTCGCGCCATCGAAGAAAACGGCGGCTGGGTGGTGGGCTATGAAAACTGCACCGGCGCGAAGGCTACCGAGCGCTGCGTGGCGGAAGAGGGCGACGTCTACGACGCCTTAACCGATAAATATCTCGCCATCGGCTGCTCCTGTATTTCCCCTAACGATCAGCGCCTGCAGCTGCTGAGCCAGATGGTGGAGGAGTACCAGGCCGACGGGGTAATCGACGTCATCCTGCAGGCCTGCCATACCTATGCCGTGGAATCGCTGGCCATTAAACGCCATCTGCGCCAGCAGCACGACCTTCCTTATATGGCGATTGAAACCGACTATTCGACAGCGGACCTCGGCCAGCTCAGCACCCGCGTCGCCGCCTTTATCGAAATGCTGTAAGGAGCACGCGTGATCTACACGGTTGGTATTGATTCCGGCTCCACCGCCACGAAAGGCATCCTGCTGGCGGACGGGGTGATTACGCGCCGTTTCCTCTGCCCGACCCCCTTTCGCCCTGCCGACGCCATCCATGAGGCCTGGGAGACGCTGCGCGCTGGCCTCGCGGAAACGCCCTTTTTAACCCTCACCGGCTATGGCCGCCAGCTGGTGGATTTTGCCGATAAACAGGTGACGGAGATTTCCTGTCATGGCCTCGGCGCCCGCCTGCTGGCGCCGGACACCCGCACGGTGATTGATATCGGCGGCCAGGACAGCAAGGTTATCCAGCTGGATGCCGGGGGCAATCTCAGCGACTTTCTGATGAATGACAAATGCGCCGCCGGTACCGGCCGTTTTCTGGAGGTCATTTCACGAACCCTCGGCGCCAGCGTCGAACAGCTGGACGTCATTACCGACGGCGTGGAACCGCACGCCATCACCAGCATGTGTACGGTATTCGCCGAATCGGAAGTCATCAGCCTGCGGTCGGCCGGGGTCGCGCCGGAGGCGATTCTGGCGGGGGTGATTAACGCCATGGCCCGGCGCAGCGCGAACTTTATCGGCCGCTTATCGGCGCAGGGACCGCTGCTGTTTACCGGCGGCGTCAGCCACTGCGCCGCCTTTGCCCGCATGCTGGAAAGCCATGTCGGCATGGCGGTGACAACCCATCCCGACGCCCAGTATGCCGGGGCGATCGGCGCGGCGCTGATCGGCCAGCGTCAGCGGAGGCGCGGATGACAACCTTTCTCTTTCTATTTCATTCCACGGTGGGAGTGGTGCGCACGCGCAAAGCCCTGCAGGCGGCGGGAATGACCTTCGAGGTCAAAGATATTCCCCGCCAGCTGCGCAGCGGCTGCGGGCTGTGCATCCTGCTGGAGGGGACGGAAGCCGATGCGCGAAGCTGGATCCTGCCGGAGCTGACGGCGGCGTTGTATCTGCAGGACGGGGAAGCGTGGCGCTGTCTCGCCACCTTCCCATCGGCAGGTTAATCGCTTACCACAAAGCGCGTCGCCGCGAAGCAGTTCAGCAGGCGGTGCATCAGAAAGACCAGGGTCAGCGTCACCACCAGTGAGACCGTTACCGAGGTGATGCGGTACAGATCGCTGAATACCAGATCCTGATAGGGATGCAGATTCTGGCCAAACATAATACCGATGGTGGTGATGCTGGCGAAGCCCACCCCGGCGCCCACTTTCTCCATCACGTGCAGACGGGCGCTGAAGGCCAGCCCGAGGCCAATCAGCGGCATCATCAGGACCATGTGGTTGCTGAAGTCATAGATAATCAACTGCACCACCAGAATATAGAGACAGGCCAGCACCACCCCCGCCACGCGCCAGATCGAGCTGATCACCGCCCCGCGATAGTGCATCGGGAACAGGATCAGGATCCCGGCCATCAGCGCTGACAGCGAGTCGCTGAGATCGCAGATCTGAAACACCACGAAGATGATCGTCGCCACCGTGCCGGAGAGCAGCGACTCGTGGCGGATGCGGGCGGCGTCTTTTTCAATGCGCGGCGGCGGCTTGCGCGGCTCGACGTCCGGGATCAGGTAATGCAGCAGCGCGCTTAGCGCCACCGCCAGCACGCACGCTTCCATGTTGGAGAACATCAGGGTGTGCCAGTTACTGGTCGGGTAGCTCATAAAGTTGAGCATCGTACTCTGACACACCACCCCCATCGACCCCAGCAGAAACAGCGGCCCCTGGCTCATAAAGCGAAAACGCATCACGTACAGGGCGAACACCACCAGCGTCATGATCACCGGCCATTGCGACAGATAACCAACGATCAATACCATTTCGACGCAGTTCACCGCCGCGCTGAACACAAACTGGCGGGCGACGTGGCGGTTGAACACCGGCACCAGCGACATCAGCATCAGCGGATACACCACAAAAAATACGCCGTACTGCACGTCGTAGAAGGTGGAGATGCTGAGCGCAATGGTCCCGGCCACGGCGATACGCACCGTCTGGCGAAAATCATTCGCCGTGTAGACGATATTGCCGTGCGGGGTAAAGACGTGCGCCAGGGTATTAATAGACATAGTGCAACCAGCTCACCAGATGGATCTGCAGGCCGGCGAAGGTACGGGCGAAAGGTCCCTCGCTATTGTACAGCTGCACCGTGGCGCGGGCGCCGGTCGGCAGCGGTTTCGCCAGCGGCTGATCCAGCGCGACGTGAATGCGCATTCGCTGGGCGTCGCGCACCCAGCGGGTGGACTGTTCCGGCTGCGACAGCTGACCGTTAACCGCCTCCTGCCCCGCCAGAATCCCGGCATCGCTGCTGGTGACATGCGCCGGGAAGACTTCCCCCGGCAGGGCGTCAAAGACCACCGCCGCATCGGTGTTTACCGCGGTGTGGCGCAGGCTCTTCTCACGGAAGTCAGCGACGATATCGGTATTGTTGTTGACCAGCGCCAGCACGGCCGTCGCCGCGGTGGCGTAGATCCCCGGGTTAAGCTGCAGGTTGCTGACCATGCCGTCAGTTTCCGCACGCACTTTGGTCCAGGCCAGGTTCAGCTGCGCCTCCTCCAGCGCGTTGCGGTATTTCTGCAGGGTGACGTTGCGCTTATCGTCGCGCTCGCCGCGCTGGATCAGCAGGTTCTGGATCTGCGCGTTCAGCGCCGAGACCGACTGCTCGCTGGTCTGCCAGGTGGTCCGCACCTTGTCGAGATCGGACTGCGAGACGTTCTGCATGGTGCTCAGGCGCTGATAGCGATCGAGCGTGACCTTATCGTTACGGGCGGTGTACTGCGCGGTGCGCAGGTTGGCGCGGGCGGCGGCGATTTGCGCGTCCAGCTGCTGGTTGCTCAGCTTCGCCTGTTCAAGGGCGATCTGTGCCGCTTCAACTTTATTAATGAATGGCGTTGGGTCGAGCTCATACAGCAGGTCGCCCTTTTTCACCTGGCTATTGTTATGCACGTAGACGTGCGAGACATAGCCGGAGACCCGCGACGAAACCGGGGTCACCACGCGCATGACGGTGGAGTCCGGCGTCAGCGGGATCCAGATATCGGCAACGATAAACCAGGCGAATATTCCCAGAAAAGCGGCAATACTCACCCGTACCCAGCGGGCAAATTTTTGTTCAGGCGTCATCATAGTGTGTTAGATCTTGTTATCTTCTTCGCGGATAGTCCGCAAACGGCAGGCGATTTGATTTAACGTGGCGCTGAAGGTGGCGAGGTCGGCCTCCGGGATGGTCTGGGTTACGCGCTCCTGATAGGTCTCGATCACGCGGCTCAGTTTTTCCAGAATAGCCCGCCCCTCGGCGGTCAGCGTCAGCAGGCGAATGCGTTTGTCATATGGCGATGTGGAACGC
This sequence comes from Klebsiella sp. M041, assembly GCF_059759695.1. Lineage (NCBI taxonomy): Bacteria > Pseudomonadati > Pseudomonadota > Gammaproteobacteria > Enterobacterales > Enterobacteriaceae > Klebsiella > Klebsiella sp. M041. Next base: position 16,793 of record NZ_JCAXWU010000003.1, on the reverse strand, counting down.
AACAGATAGCCCTGCTTTTCCAGTAATGAGAGGGTGCGCGTCAGCGGCGGCAGTTCAATCCCCTGCACCTCCGCCAGTTCGCTGACCGAGACGTTGTCTCCCAGCTGATGCAGCTGCATCAGCACCGTCCAGCTGGACTGGGTGAGTCCCGTATCGGTGATAGCGGAGTCAATAATCGCGCGCCACTGGCGCACCACCATGGCCATCCGCATCCCCAGCGGGCGGCGGGCAAACAGTTCGTCTTCAGTCACAGCTTTTCCTCTCATTGTTGAGAAGAAAATAATACTTATCAGGGTAAGTATCAAGAAACGGAAGGTCGCGTCGCATCAATTGATAAATTTCGTGAATGTTTCCCCGGCGTCGCCAGCGCTTACCGGGGCAAAGAAGAAATGATGTCTGAAAAAAACCGCACTTTTTAATTGATCTGATCCCGACGCAGGCCGATATCTTTCAGCTGTTCGTCGCTCATTTTCTGCAAAGCTCTGCGCGTTTGCTCCCGAAGCCACCATTTTTTGACAAATCGCGCCAGCAGTACGAAACCGATAAATGGCTGTCTTGCCCTGTTCTCGTGAAATTCCATCCTCTACCTCCTCACCTTGCCAGAGGCTTTATCTTCACGGATTTGGGGGTAAGGAATACAGATTCACAAAACACTTTTCTTTAACATACAGATTAGCTAAAACGTACAGCAGACCCCACTTTTTACGGCCATCTGTACTGGTTATTCCATCTGTATGGCGGCAATTAAGGATACACATGACCCGCTATCAACATCTCGCGACGCTGCTGGCCGAACGCATTGAACAGGGCCTGTATCGCCACGGCGAAAAACTGCCGTCGGTGCGCAGCCTGAGCCAGGAGCACGGCGTCAGCATCAGCACCGTCCAGCAGGCCTATCAGCTGCTAGAGCAGCAGCAGATGATTGTGCCGCAGCCGCGATCGGGCTATTTCGTCGCCCCCCGCAAGGCCCAGCCGCCGGTGCCGCCGATGTCGCGCCCGGTGCAGCGCCCGGTGGAGATCACCCAGTGGGATCAGGTGCTGACCATGCTCGACGCCCGCTACGATAAAACGATCATCCCCTTCGGCGGCGGCTCGCCGGACGTGACGCAGCCAAGCCTGAAGCCCATCTGGCGCGAACTGAGCCGGGCGATCCAGCACAACCTCACTGAGGTGTTGAACTATGACGAACTGGCCGGGCGCCGCGAGCTGCGGGAGCAGATCGCCCGCCTGATGCTCGACGGCGGATCGGTGGTGACTGCCGACGATCTGGTGCTCACCAGCGGCTGCCACAGCGCGCTGTCGCTGGCCCTGCTGTCGGTGTGCCAGCCTGGGGACATCATCGCCGTGGAATCCCCCTGCTACTACGGCACCATGCAGATGCTGCGCGGACTGGGATTAAAGACGATTGAGATCCCCACCGATCCGGAAACCGGGATCAGCATCGAGGCCCTGGAGCTGGCGCTGGATCAGTGGCCGATCAAAGGGGTGATCCTGGTGCCGAACTGCAACAACCCGCTGGGCTTTATCATGCCGGACGCTCGCAAGCGCGCAGTGCTGAACCTGGCCCAGCGCCACGATATCGTTATTTTCGAGGATGATATCTACGGCGAGCTGGCCACCGAGTACCCGCGCCCGCGCACCATTCACTCCTGGGATATCGACGGCCGGGTGATGCTCTGCAGCTCCTTTACCAAAACCATCGCCCCCGGCCTGCGCATCGGCTGGATCGCCCCCGGTCGCTACTACGACAAGCTGCTACAGATGAAGTATGCCGCCAGCGGCACCAACGTCCCCTCCACTCAGCTGGCGGCCTGTAACTTTATTCGCGAAGGCCACTACCACCGTCACGTGCGGCGGATGCGGCAGATCTATCAGCGCAATATGGAGATCTACACCTGCTGGCTGCGGGAGTTTTTCCCGTGCGGGATCTGCGTCACCCGGCCGAAGGGCGGTTTTATGCTGTGGGTGGAGCTCCCGGAGCAGGTGGATATGGTCTGCGTCGCCAAACAGCTGTGCCGGCTGAAGATCCAGGTCGCGCCGGGGTCGCTGTTTTCCGCGGCGGGCAAGTATCGCAACTGCGTCAGGATCAACTGCGCCCTGCCGCCGACCGAGAAACATAAAGCGGTGATGGTGAAGCTGGGAGAAGCGGTGAAGGTGGCGATGGAGTGAAGTGTAACCTGTTCTCCCCGGTGGCGCTGCGCTTACCGGGGGGACGGATGATCCCGCGTCAGCAAAGCGCTTCACTGGTCAAAAAACACCATTCCCTTATACGGCTGTTCACGGCAGGCGGCCAGACGCTGGGCGAGGCTGCCGACGTGCAGCTCCAGCTTGTGGCCATCGGGATCGAGGAAATAGTGCGAGGCGCCTTCGCTGCGGTTTAGCTTCCACGCCGCCACGCCGGCAACCTCCAGGCGGGCGGCGAAGCAGGCGAAATCGGCTTCGCTGATGCTAAACGCATAATGGGTGTAATCGCTCTCCTCCGGCGGGGTGATGCGCCGCTGCGGATCCAGCGACAGGCATAGCCACAGATCGCCGCAGGAGAGATAGGCGCCGCTCTCCCAGCGGGCGTGCAGCGTCATACCCAGCAGCTGCTGATAAAACGCCACGCTCGGCGCCAGCTGGCTGACCGCCAGGGTCAGGTGATTCAGTCCGCTCAGCATGTCTGTTCCTCCAGTGAATTCACAATGAACTGGCGCAGCCATTGATGCGCCGGGTCGCGGTGCCAGCGCTCGTGCCACAGCATCAGCATCTCAAAGCCGGCGACCACCAGCGGCGGCTCGACGACCGCCAGCCCGCTCTGCCCGCGCACCAGCCGCTCCGGCAGCATCGCCACCAAATCGCTGTTGCGCAGGGTCTCCAGCATAAACAGGAAATGTGGCACGGAGAGGACAACCCGCCGCGTCAGGCCAAGGTTCGCCAGCGCGGTATCGGTCGCCGCGCTGAAGCCGCCCCCGTCCGGGGAGACGATCGCTTGCTCCAGCTGACAGAACGTTTCCAGACTCAACCCTTGCCGCAGCGCCGGATGCCCGGCCCGGCCCGCCAGCACGTAGCGCTCGCGAAACAGCAGGCGTTGATGCAGCCCCGGCGGCGCGCCCTCGCGGGTATGGAAGCAGAGATCCACTTCATCGCTGGCCGCCTGCTGCTCCAGACGCGCCGGCTGGAGCTCAAATACCGCCAGCCGACTGCCGGGAGAGGCCAGGCGTAGCCTGCCCAGCATCGGCAGGAGGATCGCCGAGGCCATATAGTCCGTCGCCGCCACCCGCCAGGTCTCCGCCGCCGTCGCCGGATCAAAAGGGCTGACCGGCGCCACCGCCTGCTCCAGCGCGGCTAACGCGGCGCGCAGCGGCTGGCGAAGCTCATCGGCGCGGGCGGTGGGCTGCATACCGCGCGGGCCCGGCATCAGCAGCGGGTCGGCAAACATCTCCCGTAACCTGGCGAGCTGAATACTCACCGACGGCTGCGACAGATTCAGCCGCTGCGCCGCCCGGGTGACGTTGTTTTCACTGAGCAGCACGTCGAGCGTGCGCAGCAGATTGAGATCCAGACGATGTAAATTAATCACAGCTATACCTGGGATTGAAGTAATTAATTTCTACTATAGCGCCAGCTTTCCTACTCTGCAGATCTTCCCACTTCAGAGGTGATGTTATGAAAGTACTGCTGATTTACGCCCATCCGGAACCGCGCTCCCTCAATGGCGGACTCAAAGATTTCGCCATCCGTCATCTGCAGCAGGCCGGTCATGAAGTCCAGGTGTCCGATCTCTACGCCATGCGCTGGAAGGCCGGGTATGACGCCGACGACAGCGGCGCGCCGCCGGTCGGCGAGTTCTGGCGTCCGACCCTTGATTCAAAACAGGCCTTTTCGCAAGGAACTCAAAGCGCGGATATCGCAGCCGAGCAGGAAAAGCTGCTGTGGGCCGATACGGTGATTTTTCAGTTCCCGCTGTGGTGGTTCTCGATGCCGGCGATCATGAAAGGCTGGATCGACCGGGTATACGCCTGGGGCTTTGCCTATGGCGTCGGCGAGCACAGCGACCGCCACTGGGGCGATCGCTATGGGGAAGGCACCTTCGTCGGCAAGCGGGCAATGCTGATCGTCACCGCCGGCGGCTGGGCGGAACACTATTCACCGCGCGGGATCAATGGCCCCATCGACGACATCCTGTTCCCCATTCAGCACGGTATGCTGTTCTATCCCGGCTTCGAGGTGCTTCCGCCGCTGGTGTTCTACCGCACGGACAAAACCGATGCCGCGCAGTTCGCCAACCAGTGCGCCACCCTGGCCGGGCGGCTGGACACGCTGTGGCAAACGGAGCCCATTCCATTTCGCCGGCAAAATCATGGCGACTATCTGATCCCATCGCTGACGCTGCGCCCGGAGCTGGCGCCGGGGCAAAGCGGCCTGGCGGTGCATCTGCGTAGCAAGTAGCAGACAAACGCTGCCCGTCTTCGCCACCGAGGATGGGTAGTTTATCCGACTCTCTCCAGCCCCAGCATGCCTCGCGCCTGGATAAAGCACAGCAGCAATACACCCCACAGCGCCATCGTCAGATAGGGGCTGATACCGAGGATATTGAACCCACTCTCAATGATCTGCAGCAGGAACAGCGCTAGCACCATCCCGACGATGCGCCCGCTGCCGCCATCCGGATTCACGCCGCCAAGCACCGCCGCGAGGATCGACACCAACAGATACGATTCTCCATAAGACGCTTTGGCTGAGTTCAGCTTCGACATCATCAGAAACGCGGCCACAGCGCAGAGCAGGGCCGAGATGACATATACCCACATCAACACCCGTCGGGTATTGATCCCGGAATAATGGGTCGCCCGCTCGTTGGATCCGATCAACATGATCGCTCGACCCAGCGGGCTTTTCTCCAGCAGCACCCACAGCCCGATCGCCACCACCGCAAAAAGCCACATTGGTAGCGGAATACCAAACCACTGGGCATGATTCAGCCACAGCACCCACTGAGGATAGTTAGCGATGGCGCTGCCGCCGGTGATCAAAATATTTATCCCTTTGAGCAGGGTCATCATACCGAGGGTCGCCAGGATCGGCGAAACACGGATCCCGGCGATCAGTATCCCGTTGCACAGGCCAATGATCATCGCCGCCCCTCCGCCGGCCAGCAGCGTCGCCAGCGCAGTGGCGGCACCCGGTGGATAGCTTGTCGCTACCCAGGCCATCACCAGCGAGCAGGCGTTGGCGGTCGCGATAATTGACAGATTAATGCCGCCGCAAAGCATGGTCATTGCCATCGCCAGCGCCAGGATCCCCAACACCGGCATTTGCGAGGCAATCGACTGGAAATTAGTGACAGACCAGAAGATGTTTGGCATGGCAATGCTAAAGGCGATAACCGTCAGCAGCAGCAGGCCGATCAGGTAAAACTCAACGTTATTGCGCCATGATTTTTTCATAACAAGCTCCGGTTCTGATGCTGGCTCCAGGCCGTTACGCTGATACTGACGACGATGATCGCCCCGGTAATCAGGGTCTGCCAGTAGGAGGAGACCCCCAGCAGGTTCAGGCCGTTCTGCATCACCGCCAGTAAAATCACCCCCAGCAGCGTACCGGTGAGGGTTCCGCGCCCGCCAATCAGGCTGGTACCGCCCAGCACCACCGCGGCCAGCACCGTCAGCTCATAGCCCAGCAATGAATCCGGCGCGACAGTCATCACTGTCCATGCCTGCACGACACCTGCGGCCCCCGACATCAGCCCCATATAGCCATAAACGAACAACTGCAGGCGGAGCACACTGAAGCCGACGCGGCTGGCGGATTCCCGGTTGCCGCCCATGGCATAGATCTTGCGGCCAACGGTGGTGAAATTCATGATAAACGCGGTCAACAACACCACCGCTATCATCGTCAGCAGCGGCAGCCCCAGGCCGTAATCGTAACCATCGGCAGCGGTGTATTTGAACAGCATGATCCCCTTTTCAAACCACGGGGGGAAGTCATAGAGCCAGACACCTTTGCTTAACCACAGCAGCAAACCGTAGAAAATATTGAGCGTGGAAATGGTGATAATGATCGAGGGGACCCGCAGACGATTGACCAACAGCGCGTTAACCAGCCCCAGTAGCACGCCGATACCGCCGGCAAGCACAAAGGCCACCGCGAAGTTGCCGCCCACTTTTTGCAGCATCACTACCATACCGTACTGGGCGATAATGGTCATGGCCGGGAAGGAGATATCAATCCCGCCGGCGATCAGCACCACGAACAGGCCACAGGCGAGGATAGTCAGCATCGCGTAGTTATTAGCGAGGTCGTAAATATTACCGAAAGTGAAAAATTCCTCACTGCGCCAGCCCAGCATCAGGCACAGCGCGATAATAAACATACCTAACCAGAATTCATGTTGTTTCAACAGATTAGCCATTAACCACCTCCGCTATCTGCTGTTGGTTACTGCTGTCCGGCAGGAAGCTATGTGTCAATTCGCCCTGCTTCATCACCAGGATGCGATGACTCTGGTACCACGCCTCTTCGATCTCGTCACAAATCATCAGCACGGCGATGCCATGGGCAGCCAAATCGCTGATGATATGATAGATCCCGGCTTTGTTTGCGATATCCACCCCCACCGTCGGGCTATCAAGGATCAGCAGCTTAGGGGCGATCGCCAGCCATTTGGCGATAGAGACGCGTTGGGCATTGCCGCCGGAGAGGGTATTCACCGGCAAATGCGTATCCGGCGCTTTAATGGTCAACGCGTTGACCATTCTCGCGACCAGTTGCTGAGCTTTACTGTCACTCAATAGTCCGCAAGTGCCTTTCACTTTATGAAACACCGTGCTGATGATGTTATTTTCAATCGACTGACTCATCACCAGGCCGCGTGACATACGGTCCTCAGAGACATAGCCGATACCGTGGCGGATAGCGTCCTGATTGCTACGCAACCGCACCGGTTGGCCATTTATCAGGATCTCGCCGCTGTCGGGGCGGGTCATGCCGAAAAGGCTCAGGCACAACTCTGTTCGCCCCGCACCCAGCAGGCCGACTATCGACACCACTTCTCCGGCTTCGACCTTCAGAGAGACGTTGTGATATTCCCCCTTGCGGCTGAGATTGCGCACTTCCAGTACCGGCGTGCTGCCCTTCCCTTGCCACAGGTCGCGCACCTGATAATCAAACTCCTGGCCCGTCATCAGAAAACCGAGTCGCCGAGTAGTCACCTCTGCCGCCGGTAAGGTGCCGACCAGATTGCCATCCTTCAGCACGCTGATGCGATCCGATACGGCCATGACCTCTTCCAGACGGTGGCTAACGAAGACGATGCAGATCCCCCTCTCACGTAGCTGGCGCACGACATTCAGTAGCCCCTCCACTTCCTGATGGGTCAATGAGGCCGTGGGTTCATCCATAATGATAAGCCGGGCGTCCTGCGCCAGCGCGCGGCAGATCGCCACCAGCTGGCAGCGGGCGATGGAGAGCGACTCAACGGTGGCATCAAGCGGCAGCGAGACGTTAATACTCCGCATCGCCTGCTCCGCACTGCGCCGCAGTTCGCTGCGCTTTACCAGCACGCCGCGGTGATAGTGGTTGATGGCAATGTTCTCCCACACGCTGAGATTGGGAAACAGCGACAGATCCTGATAAATCACCTGGATCCCATGGGCGACAGAGGCCGCAGGCGTCAGTCTGGGCCACGTCTTGCCGCCCAGCTCCATCGCCGCGCCCTCATCCGGGCGATAGACGCCGGAGATAATTTTGATCAACGTCGACTTCCCGCAACCGTTCTGCCCGGCCAGGCAGTGTACTTCCCCGGGCATAAAATCGATGCTGATATCATTGAGCGCGCGGTTGGCGTGGAAGGTTTTGCTGACGTGACGAAGGGAAAGGAAAGGTTCCATAACATCCCCTGGCAGGTTAAGCCGGGGCGCCAGGCGCCCCGGAAGATGGATTAGTAGAGCGAATCAATATTGTCTTTATTTACCAGCAGCACTTTATGGAAGCGGATAATATGCTTGTCGCTATCGACATCCGCTTTACCGAGCTCTTTCAGTTCAAATCCTGGCTCAATGGATTTGCCGTTCAGCAGGGTGCTGGCGACGGCCGCGAGGGCATAGCCGGCTGTCGCCGGATCGTAGGTAATGCCTTCTGTAATATCACCACTCTTAATGAGGGAGGCCGCCTGCGATGGGATCATCATCCCGTAGACCGCAACTTTGTTTTTCGCACGCTTCTCTTTCACCGCGCGCCCCGCGCCAATCGGACCATTCGAACCAAAAGAGACCACCGCTTTCAAATCCGGATAAGTTTTCATTAGATCGAGCGTGGTACGGCGGGAATCATCAACACTTTCCGCTACCGGCATGCGGCGGGTGACTTCATGCATGTCCGGATAATGCTCTTTTTGGTATTTCACCAGCAGATCGGCCCACAGGTTGTGCTGCGGTACCGTAAGACTACCTACATAGATAACGTAGCCGCCTTTGCCACCCATCCGCTTGGCCATATGCTCCACATATTCAGCGGCGAACTTCTCGTTATCGATGATCTCCACATCCCAGTTGGCGCTCGGCTGCCCGGGCGATTCGTTGGTCAGCACGACGATGCCGGCGTCACGGGCTTTTTTGAATACCGGCTCCAGCACGTTGGCATCGTTAGGCACGATAGTGATGGCATCCACTTTACGTGCAATCAGGTCCTCAATAATTTTCACCTGCTGCGGCGCGTCGGTGCTGGACGGCCCAACCTGAGAGGCGTTGAGGTTAAACTCTTTCCCAGCCTGGACTACCCCTTCACCCATCCGGTTAAACCATGGCATGCCATCTACTTTTGAAATATTGACTACCGTTTTTTCCGCCGCATATACCGGCGCGGAAATAAGCGCAGCCCCCAACAGCAAGGATGAAAAAATATTAACGACCAGACGTTTATGCATAATAATTAGCCTCAATACGTTGTAGTCAGACAGGGGTATGACGCAAAATGGAAAAAAGATATAAATAGTAATAATGTTAATAATTTAGAAGAGAATAAACACAAGATGTAACAGCAGACAGGTAATATCCAGCTATAAATATGGATAATAATACTATAATCCTGTGACGTGAGCTTTTTCACAAAAAGCCTGCAACATACTTTATTGTTCCATAATAATTATCAGGTCTATGAGAAAACCTATTTTCCCGTCTGGTCATTTACCGCAAAACAACAAAAAAATAATACCAGAAAAATCATATGGTTTTTGATTGCGCTCTTGGCCTATTCCGTGGCAGGATAAAAAGATGAACAGAAACGCGATCGTGACCTATCCCCGCCGTTGGTGGCTGCCTGCATAACAGGCGGCACGATATACGTTTCCATTTTCAAAGCCGCCGGAAGGCGGCTTTGGTGTTTTCAGGACGTCTTTCGGCTGAACAGTCTGATAAGGAGTTCCTGATGAACCACCCGCAAACCATTCTCACCGGCGACCGCCCCACCGGCCAGCTACATCTTGGCCATTACGTCGGCTCGCTGCGCCAGCGCGTCGCGCTGCAGCACGACCACCAGCAGTTTATCCTGATCGCCGACCTGCAAGGGCTCACTGACAACGGCAGCAATCCGCAAAAAGTTAGCCACCATATCCTCGAAGTGATGGCCGATTATCTGGCCGTCGGCATTGACCCCAGGCTCACCACTATTTGCCTGCAGTCCGCCCTGCCGGCGCTGGCGGAGCTCAGCGCGCTGTATATGAATATCGTCACCGTCGCCCGCGTGGAACGTAATCCGACGGTCAAGAATGAGATTGCCCAGAAAGGATTCGCCCGTTCGCTGCCGGTGGGCTTTCTTGCCTATCCGATTAGCCAGGCGGCAGATATCACCGCCTTCAAGGCCGAGCTGGTGCCAGTGGGCGACGATCAGCTACCGATGATTGAGCAGACCAACGAGATCGTCCATAAGATGAATAGCCTCACCGGCGCGCCAGTGCTGCGTCACTGCAAGGCGCTCCTCAGCGAAGTGAGCCGCCTGCCGGGCGTCGACGGCAACGCCAAAATGTCGAAATCGCTGGGCAATACGCTGACGTTATCGGCCAGTGAAGAGGAGATCCACCGCGCGGTCAGCGCGATGTATACCGACCCAACGCACCTGAGAGTCAGCGATCCGGGCCATGTCGACGGCAACGTGGTGTTCACCTATCTCGACGCTTTCCATAGCGATAAGGCGCGGGTGGCTGAGATGAAAGCCCACTATCAGCGCGGCGGGCTGGGGGATCGCCAGTGTAAGAATGAACTGGAAACCTGCCTGCAGGCGCTCCTGGCGCCGATCCGCGAACGGCGGGCCACCTTTATTCAGGATAAAGGGATGCTGCTGGAATTGTTGCGTCAGGGCAGCGAGCGCGCCCACCAGTTGACGCAGCAGACGCTGCATGAAGTGAAACGAGGTCTGGGGCTGCCGGTCCTGTTCTGAGGTGATGAAAGGTTTCCGGTAGTGGATATTTTGTTAACGCGTCGACAAGACCCTGCCTTTAGTGTGGACAACACCGCCGCGAATGTTACTATCACGTTAACGGTAGCTCTCACTATGCGTGTTTCATTAAGGCCAGGATCGCTGATGATGACCACATAAGTAGTACAGCGTTCGGCTGCGCATCGACGCGGTAGAGCGCTGCGTCAGCGGCCCTTCCCCACTCATTCGTCCTTCGCAAGGAGGACGCTCCGCCCGCCGGAGAAGACACGCGTATCACTTCGCACAGGGAATCAAGCGAGTCGCGTATGGACAAAATAAAGAAACGTTGGACAGGGTATTTTGTCGGCTTACTGGTGGTACTCGCCGCCGCAGCATGGTGGCTGCTGCGCCCGCCGGGCCTCCCGGAGGGTTTTGCCAGTAGCAACGGACGAATCGAAGCCACCGAGGTGGATATTGCCAGCAAAATCGCCGGGCGTATCGACACCATTCTGGTCAAAGAGGGTCAGTTCGTGCACCAGGGAGAGGTGCTGGCGAGAATGGATACCCGTGTACTGAACGAGCAGCGTCTTGAAGCCGCCGCGCAAATCAAGGAAGCGGAAAGCGCGGTCCTGGCCGCCAGAGCCTTGCTCGATCAGCGGCAAAGTGAAATGCGCGCCAGCGAAGCGGTAGTGAAGCAGCGTCAGGCGGAGCTCGACTCCACGGCGAAACGTCACGTCCGCTCGCACACTCTCTCCCAGCGCGGCGCCGTCTCCGCCCAGCAGCTGGATGACGATCGCGCGGCAGCAGAGAGCGCCCGCGCGGCGCTGGAGTCGGCGAAAGCCCAGGTCTCTGCCGCCCGCGCCGCCATCGAAGCTGCCCGCACCAGTATTATTCAGGCGCAAACCCGCGTCGAAGCCGCCCAGGCGACCGAGCGGCGGATCCTCGCCGATATTGACGATAGCGAGCTGAAAGCCCCCCGCGACGGCCGCGTTCAGTATCGCGTCGCTGAGCCAGGCGAAGTCCTGGCCGCCGGTGGCCGGGTGCTGAATATGGTCGATCTCGCCGACGTCTATATGACTTTCTTTCTGCCCACCGAACAGGCAGGTCTGCTGGCGCTCGGCAGCGAAGCGCGCTTGATCCTCGATGCCGCTCCGGATCTGGTGATCCCGGCCAATATCAGCTTTGTCGCCAGCGTCGCCCAGTTCACGCCGAAAACGGTGGAGACCCGCGACGAGCGTCTCAAACTGATGTTCCGCGTCAAAGCGCGTATCCCGCCGGAGCTGCTGGCGCAGCACCTGGAGTATGTCAAAACCGGTCTGCCCGGCATGGCTTACGTGCGGCTGGATAACCAGCTGTCCTGGCCTGAAGCCCTGACGGTAAGGTTGCCGCAATGATACTGACGCCACAGGATACCTCGCCCCCCGTCGCCCGGCTGGACAACGTTGGCCAGCGCTTTGGCACCACCGTGGCGCTGCGGGATATCAGTCTGGTGATCCCGGCGCGGCGCATGGTCGGCCTGATTGGCCCGGACGGCGTCGGCAAATCGAGCCTGCTCTCTCTCATCGCCGGGGCGCGGGCCATTGAGCAGGGTAACGTGATGGTGCTCGGCGGGGATATGCGCGACGTTCATCACCGCCGCGAGGTGTGCCCGAAGATTGCCTGGATGCCGCAGGGACTGGGGAAAAACCTCTATCACACCCTTTCGGTGTATGAAAACGTCGACTTCTTCGCCCGCCTGTTTGGCCACGATAAAGCCGAACGCGAATCTCGTATCAACGAGCTGCTGCAGAGCACCGGGCTGGCGCCGTTTCGCGATCGCCCGGCGGGTAAGCTCTCCGGCGGGATGAAGCAAAAGCTGGGGCTCTGTTGCGCCCTTATCCACGACCCGCAGCTGCTGATCCTCGATGAACCCACCACCGGCGTCGACCCGCTTTCCCGGGCGCAGTTCTGGGAGCTTATCGACAGCATTCGTCAGCGCCAGCCGGAGATGAGCGTACTGGTGGCTACCGCCTACATGGAAGAGGCTGAGCGCTTTGACTGGCTGGTGGCGATGAACGCCGGCGAGGTGCTGGCGACCGGTACCGCTGCGGAGCTGAAAGCGCAGACCGGCAGTCAGACGCTGGAGCAGGCGTTTATCGCCCTGCTGCCGGAAGCGCAGCGCCAGGCGCATAAGGCAGTGGTAATCCCACCGCGCGACGACCGCGAGGAAGAGATCGCCATCGAAGCCCGTGGGCTGACCATGCGCTTTGGCGACTTCGTCGCCGTCGACCACGTTAACTTCCGCATCGCCCGCGGTGAAATCTTCGGCTTCCTCGGCTCCAACGGCTGCGGCAAATCCACCACCATGAAGATGCTCACCGGCCTGCTGCCCGCCAGCGAAGGCGAAGCCTGGCTGTTCGGCCAGCCGGTCGACCCGAAAGATATCGCCACCCGCCAGCGGGTGGGCTATATGTCGCAGGCTTTCTCGCTCTATAGCGAACTGACCGTCCGGCAAAACCTCGAACTGCACGCCCGCCTGTTTCATATTCCGGACGGCGAGATCCCCGGGCGGGTGGCGGAAATGAGCGAGCGCTTCATGCTCAGCGAAGTGGAAGACGCCCTGCCCACCGCCCTGCCGCTGGGCATCCGTCAGCGTCTGTCGCTGGCGGTGGCGGTCATCCATCGCCCGGAAATGCTGATCCTCGACGAACCCACCTCCGGGGTCGATCCGGTGGCACGGGATATGTTCTGGCAGCTGATGGTCGACCTCGCGCGTCAGGATCGGGTGACCATTTTTATCTCCACCCACTTTATGAATGAGGCAGAACGCTGCGACCGCATCTCGCTGATGCACGCCGGCAAGGTGCTGGCCAGCGATACGCCGCAGGCGCTGGTCGAGCAGCGCGGTGCCGCCAGCCTCGAAGAGGCGTTTATCGCCTGGCTCCAGGAGGCGCAGCCAACCGCCGCAGCTCCTGAGGAACCTGCGCCTGCTGCAGCATCCCATCCAGAACGCGCGGCCCCGCGCCAGGCCTTCAGTCTGCAACGGCTGTTCAGCTACAGCCGCCGCGAGGCGCTTGAGCTGCGCCGCGATCCGGTGCGCTCGACGCTGGCGCTGCTGGGAACGGTGATCCTGATGTTTATCATGGGCTATGGGATCAGCATGGACGTCGAGGATCTGCGCTTTGCGGTACTCGACCGCGATCAAACCCTCAGCAGTCAGGGCTGGTCGCAGAATATCGCTGGCTCACGCTACTTTATCGAACAGGCGCCGCTGCGCAGTTACGATGAGCTCGACCGGCGGATGCGCGACGGCGAGCTGGCGGTGGCGATAGAGATCCCGCCGAACTTTGGCCGCGATATCGCCCGCGGCACGCCGGTGCAAATCGGTGTCTGGGTGGATGGCGCAATGCCAAACCGCGCGGAAACGGTACGCGGCTACGTGCAGGCCATGCATCTGGCCTGGCTGCAGGAGATGGCTGCCCGGCAGAGCAGTCCGCAGCGCGCTACCTCTCTCATCTCCATTGAGACCCGCTATCGCTATAATCCGGACGTGAAGAGCCTGCCGGCCATCGTCCCGGCGGTGATCCCGCTGCTGCTGATGATGATCCCGGCGATGCTCAGCGCCCTGAGCGTGGTACGCGAGAAGGAGCTCGGGTCGATCATCAACCTGTACGTGACGCCGACCACCCGCAGCGAATTCCTGCTCGGCAAGCAGGTGCCTTACATCGTACTGGGAATGTTTAACTTCTTTTTGCTGTGCGCGCTGTCGGTCTTCGTCTTTGGCGTATCACATAAGGGCAGCTTCCTGACGCTGAGCCTGGCGGCGCTGCTCTATGTCACCATCGCCACCGGACTGGGACTGCTGATCTCAACCTTTATGAAGAGCCAAATCGCCGCCATCTTCGGCACCGCCATCATTACGCTCATCCCGGCGACCCAGTTCTCCGGGATGATCGATCCGGTGGCGTCGCTGGAAGGCCCCGGGCGCTGGATTGGACAAATCTACCCGACCAGCCACTTCCTGACTATCGCCCGCGGCACCTTCTCCAAGGCGCTGAATCTCAGCGATTTGTGGGGCTCCTTTATTCCCCTACTGATTGCGGTGCCGCTGGTGCTCGGGCTGAGCGTGTTGCTGCTGAAGAAACAGGAGGGATGATGCGCGGATTACGCAATATTTATAACCTCGGCGTTAAAGAGCTGCGCAGCCTGCTGGGTGATAAAGCGATGCTGGCGCTGATCGTGTTTGCGTTTACCGTGTCGGTGTACTCCTCAGCTACGGTGATGCCCGGCTCGCTGCACCTGGCGCCAATTGCGGTTGCCGATATGGATAAGTCGCAGCTCTCTTCACGCATCATTAACGCTTTCTACCGCCCCTGGTTTCTCGAACCGGAGCTGATCACCGCCGATGAGATGGACGCCGGCCTGGATGCCGGGCGCTACACTTTCGCCATCAATATTCCGCCAAATTTCCAGCGCGATGTACTGGCCGGCCGCCAGCCGGAAGTGCAGGTCAACGTCGACGCCACACGCATGAGCCAGGCTTTTACCGGCAACGGCTATATCCAGAATATTATCAGCGGCGAAGTAAACAGCTTCATTGCCCGCTACCGGGAGAACACGGTGCTGCCGGTAGAGCTGGCGGTAAGAATGCGCTTTAACCCTAATCTGGAACAGGAGCGCTTTGGCGCGGTGATGGCGATCATCAACAACATCACCATGCTGGCTATTGTCCTCACCGGCTCGGCGCTGATCCGCGAGCGCGAGCACGGTACCATCGAGCACCTGCTGGTGATGCCGGTTACGCCGTTTGAGATCATGATGGCCAAGATCTGGTCGATGGGGCTGGTGGTGCTGGTGGTCTCCGGGCTGTCGCTGCTGCTGATGGTTCAGGGGATTTTGCAGGTGCCCATTGAGGGGTCGATTCCTCTGTTTATGCTGGGGGTGGCGCTCAGCCTGTTCGCCACCACCTCGATCGGCATTTTTATGGGCACCCTCGCCCGCTCGATGCCGCAGCTGGGGCTGCTGATGATCCTGGTGCTGCTGCCGCTGCAGATGCTCTCTGGCGGCTCCACGCCGCGGGAAAGTATGCCGCAGCTGGTTCAGGATATCATGTTGACCATGCCGACCACCCACTTCGTCAGTCTGGCGCAGGCGATTCTCTACCGCGGCGCCAGCTTCAGTATCGTCTGGCCGCAGTTCTTAACCTTGCTGGCTATCGGAGCGGTGTTCTTTACTATCGCCCTGCTGCGTTTTCGCAAAACGATTGGTCAGATGGCGTAAGGGCTTAAGAAGGGCCGTCGACTCCCGGCGGCCCGAATGGTTTATTTGTGGCGATTCATAAAGTGGCGAAGACCCCAGGTGAAGGCCATCGCCATGCTGAAGAGAATGAACAGCAGCACCACCCAGCTGATGGAGATGCGCAGCAGCGTGCCGGGGGTCATAAACGGCTGCAGATAGACAGTGAAGGACTGGGCGGGTGATTTCCCCAGCAGTTCATACAGGTTATCCGTCAGCCACACGCCGACCCGGCAGAACAGCCAGATTATCGCTGGCCAGCAGAGCAGCACCAGAAAGGTAAAGCGCTCCTGAAGGTAGGTGAAGAGCCGGCGCAACGGCGACCAGTTAAGCAGGATTTTCATTTCTATTCTCATATTGCCAGCCGATAACCAGTGCAGATAGCGCAAGGTACGTCGGACAGCATCCATACAGGCAATCATCCCTCTTTGTATATCAAATTTGCTGTCATATAAACCAGATCAAGTTAACAAAGTGTTAATGATATAGCGGATCAAGCCCAAAAACCGGCAAGATGCATACCCATTGTTGCAATAAATGGGGAGTGAAGTCCTCAGCGGCGGAAATAATTTCGTAATTTCGCTAACGCGTTAATATCCCTAAAGAAGAAGCATCGCTATTATTTCACAGAGCACAAGATAATAGCGCGGAAATAGAGAGAGATATTTAATCGTTGCTACAGATAATTATTTTTCGACTCGTATCATTGGATAAATTCACGATACGATCGACCACACCACGCGCGTAATTCTCAGTATTTTGCGAGGCAAAAAGATAGGTATTTTTTCCGCAGCGTTGCAGAGGTTGTTTATTCACCATACCCGTGTTGCAGGTTTCTGACACCACCCGCCCGGAGAGCGTCAGGTTGACGGGTTAGCGAAGCAGTAGCAGGACTTCAGGCGATATTTTTCCCTGAGTCGGTGCGACCTATCTTGTCCGCGCCACAGGAGGGGCGTAGCCCCATGTCGGATCCGTAGCCCCGGTAAGCGCAGCGCCACCGGGGGAGGCGTACCCCACACAGCAAAAAACCCCGCACCTTTCGGGACGGGGTTCTTTTTAAACGCAAAAACAAAAAGCTCAGTCTTTCGACTGAGCTTTCTGCTTTATTTGATGCCTGGCAGTTC